>NC_019908.1:958333-1277778 GCF_000325665.1 Brachyspira pilosicoli P43/6/78 | reverse complement strand
ATATTTTTCATCTATTTTTTGATCTATAAATATTAATAATTCACCAAACCAATAATTTAATATAATGTCTTTATTGATATTATCTTTTAATATTTTCAATCTCTCCATATTGTTGAAAAACATAGGCTGCAATTCAAACATTATTTTTCCAAATTCTTTTGCCGTTATGAAGAAAAACTTTCTAAAAGCATTGAATAATTCAAATATAGCCTTTTCAGGGTCATTACTATATTTATCTAACAATTCTTTTGGTTTTACAGGTACAGTAATAGTATTAAGTAAAGCCACAACAATTTCATCTATATTTGAATAATACTTGTAAACACCTCCTTGACTTAAACCCGACTCATTAACAATATCTTTCATTGTAACGCTATAAGCAGGTTTTCTTTGAAAAACTCTCATAGCTGCATTTAATATTATTTTCCTCTTGTTTTCAAAATATTCTTCATCTACTTTTGGCATTTTGGTTTTTTTGTGTTCACCTCATTAAATATAGTTAATAAAAACGACATACATGTCATTTTTATTCGGAAACTAATATTAATACAATTAAAAATAATGTCAATAGCCGAAAATAAAAAAATAGTTATTTATTTTATCTTTACATATGTTTTATTATAAAAATGATGTTTTTAGTATTTAGAAATATTTTTGTTTTTTATTAGCATCATAGAATATATTAGTTTATTTGTTGTTGATTTTTGTGTTTTTAATAATTTTTATTTGTGGTGTAGGATATATAGTATTTTATATAAGCAGTTAATTTATATAATATTTAAAAACTTTTCAAATAAAAAATATAAGAATATTTTATTTTATAATTTGAATAACAAAATTAATATTTATCTTATTATAATATAAAATTTATATTATACGAAAATAAAAAAATAAAGCATTATTATTTAAATAATGCTTAATATATTTTATTTTTATAAAAGTGTAATTTAATATTATATAAAATTTTTATTTACTAGATGATTTTGTCTCCCAAGGAAATAATAGCCAATCATCATGATTTATACTTCTATATATATATTTTGGTCTTATTTTGCTAGTATGCTCTCTAATAAATAAAGTAGCTATATCAAATTTCTGATCATCAAAATATTTTAAAGTTTCACCTGTATCAGAGATATCATCTACAATTAAAACAGACTTATCTTTTACCTTTAATCTCCACACCTCTTCCATATTAAGAACCATAGGCACTTTTAATCTATGAGAAAGCATAACAGCAGGAACTAATCCTCCGCGTGCAAGTCCATAAATTACTTCATATTTTATTTTTGAATCTTCTATTTGTTTAGCTAAAATCTCAATAGCCTCATCAATATTTTCCCAAGATATAACATCATATTTCATTGTAAATAAATCCCCCACTTTTATGAACGTAATTCTATACTAAATCTTGTTTTGAGCATTTCAAGTAAAGAACTCTCTACAGCATTAATATCTTCTTCTCTCAAAGTTTTATTAGGGTCATAATAAGTTATAGATATTGCTATAGATTGTTTTCCTTCTTTTACCTGCTCTCCAACATATCTGTCTACCACATCAACATTTTGTATAATATCATTAAACTTAGAAATAGATTTTATTACCTTGCTAAACTCAATATTTCTATCGCAAACTAATGCCAAGTCTCTAAATACAGCAGGGTATTTACCTATGTCTTTTAACTGCTGTTTTTTTACTCTTTTTTTGATAAGCTCAACAGCATATCTTATATTAATATCAGTAAAATAAACATCAGTATTAATATCAAATAGAGCTAATATTTTAGGGTGGATTCTTCCAATAATACCTATTTTTTCACCAAATATCACTATATCAGCAGACATAGTAGGTATAAACCAATCATGTTCTTTAGGTATAAGGTTATAATCAGTGCTATTTAAATCTTTTGTAATAAGCTCTTCTACAACACCGCTCATATCAAAGAAGTCATAAGCTCTTGATTCTTTATTCCATAATTTTTCTTGATAAAGCCCAAACATTACAGCAGATAAATGCTTCTCTTCTACAAACTTGTCATTTTCTTTATAGAATATGTTTCCAACTTCAAATAAAGCACCATTTTTATGTCTATGATTTTGATTGTAAGCAATACTATTAAGAAGAGAAACCAATGTAGTAGGTCTTAAAACGTCCATTTCACTTGTTAGAGGGTTTACAACACTAATTAATTGTTCATCTTTAAAACCTATATTTTTAAACATTTTGCTGTCGCCAAGAGAATACTGCTTAGTTTCATAAAGTCCATAAGAAGCCATTCTATGCTTAACAAAACTTATATCAGCATAATCTGTTTTAATAGGGTTGCATTTTATATGAGGCACATTAGAATCAAGATTATTATATCCGTAAACACGTGCTATCTCTTCTATAAGGTCTTCTGCTATTGTAAGGTCATGTCTATAAAAAGGTATATCTACTTTCAAGTTATTCTCACCCAAAGCAGATGCATTAAAGCCGTATCTTTTAAATATTGAAGATACTTGCATTTTATTCATATCAAGACCTAAATATCTTTTTACAAGTCCGCAGTCAAATACTATTCTTGTAGCTTCAAATTGTTTTACATTTACTTCTTTAGCTCTTGATACTATTTTAGCATTATTATCTAATGTTACTATTAAATCTACTGCTCTGTTTAATGCTGCTAAAGTAAGAGTGTGGTCAATTTCTCTTTCAAATCTATATGAAGCATCAGTTTTTGTATTAGTAGCTATAGTAGATTTTTTTACAGCAATATGGTCAAAATATGCACTTTCTATTAATATGTTTTTAGTAGTATCTTCTATTTTAGTGCTGTCTCCGCCCATAACGCCAGCTACACCTATAGGTTTTTCACTGTCAGCAATAACTAAAACTTCATCTGTAAGATTAATTTCTCTGCCGTCTAAAAGAGTAATTTTTTCATCATTTTTGGCATTTCTTACTATAATTTTTCCGTCTTTTACTTTATCAAAGTCATAAGCATGAAGAGGCTGACCATATTCAAGCATAACATAATTTGTAATATCTACTATATTATTAATAGGGTTAATACCGCATTTTTTAAGTCTGTTTTGCATCCAATCTGGAGAAGGTCCTACTGTTATATTGTTTATAAGTCTTCCAACATATTTATAGCAAGATTCCTGATTTTCTACTGTAATATCAATATTTCCGCCTGTAGAATCATATGTATTTACAGAAGGTATGCTTACTCTTTTTTCTAATACTAAAGAACATTCACGAGCAAAACCTATAATACTAACCAAATCACCTCTGTTTGCTGTAATTTCTACATTAAATATATGGTCTGTAGAACCTACAATTGTTGAAAGAGAGTTTCCTAAAATACTGTCTTTATCTTCTATATTTAATTTGTCTATATGTTCATCTAATATCCAAATACCGTAAACGCCTTCAATTTCTTCATATCCTAATTCTGTTCTAGAACAAAGCATTCCGCTGCTTTCAAAACCTCTTATAGAAGCTTTTTTTATAGTAAGTCCATTAGGAAGTTTAGCTCCTATCATAGCAACAGGAACATATATATTTTCTCTTACATTAGGAGCACCGCATACTATAGAAAGTACATCGTCCCCAACATTCACTTTACATACGCTTAATTTGTCAGCATCTGGGTGTTTGTGTACAGTTAAAACTTTACCTATTATAACACCAGGTATATCTCCGCCGGTAGTCTCTATAGAAGAAATCTCGCTTCCAGAAAGAGTGATGTTTCTAGCAATCTCTTCCACCTCTAAACCATCTAAATTAACAAATTCTTTTAACCAACTCAAAGGAATTCTCATAATTATAATAACCTCAATTAATAATTTACCATTGTTTTAAGAAATCTATATCATTATCATAAAACATTCTAATATCTGTAATGCCATATTTAATCATAGCAACTCTTTCAATACCCATTCCAAAAGCAAAACCAGTATATTTGTTAGCATCATAACCAACATGCTTAAATACATTAGGGTGAATCATACCAGCGCCCATAAGCTCAAGCCAACCTTCGCCTCCGCAAGTTTTACAGCCTTTACCGCCGCATATAACACAAGTAGCACTTAAATCAGCACCAGGCTCTACAAAAGGAAAGAAATCAGGTCTTAATCTAATCTGAGTCTTATCTCCAAACATTTTTTTACAGAATAATTCCAATATTCCTTTTAAATCATTAAAACTTACATTTTTATCAACTAAAAGTCCCTCTATTTGATGGAATATAGGTGAGTGTTTTGAATCTATAGCATCTCTTCTAGCACATTTACCAGGTGAAACAACCGCTATAGGAGGCTCAGTTTCCATCATAGTTCTTATTTGCATACCGGAAGTGTGAGTTCTTAATACATGCTCTTTAGATACAAAAAATGAATCATGACTGTCCCTTGCAGGGTGATAAGATGGTATATTTAAAGCCTCAAAATTGTGAAAGTCATCTTCTATTTCATTACCTTCTACCACTCTAAAGCCTATTTCTGTTAATATACCTACAATTTCTTCTTCCACTTTAGTAAGTAGGTTTACGCTTGCAGATTTAGGTCTTCTTCCAGGCATTGTTATATCTATTTTATTTTTTTCTAAAGATTCTAAAAATTCTTTATCTGCTAATAATTTTTTCTTTTCTGTTAAAGTATTTTCACAGTAGAATTTAAGTTCATTTATTTTTTTACCGAATTCTTTTTTCTCTTCAATACTCTCTATAGAAGACATATTTTTTAGAAGTTCTGTAATTTTACCTTTTCTACCTAAAAAATTAATTCTTATCTCATCTATTTCTAATTGATTTTTTGCATTTGATATATTTTGCTCGAAAAGCTCTCGAATAGAATCTAAATTATCCATTATACTGTCCCTAACTAAAAAATAAAATTATAGTTTTTTATTATAATACATATAAAAATATTTTCAAGGAAAAAAAATAATATGTAATAATTTGAATGATGTTTTTTATATGTATTTAACTATTTACTTATAGCATATTATATATTAAAATAAAGTAATGTGTTAGGGTATTATATATATGAGAAAAGATATTTTGAATGATATATTTAATAACAAAAAGAAGTCTATCCTTCAATCATTAGATGAAATTTTAAGAAGGCTTTCCAATTTAATTGCAATAGCAGGTTCTATATTTGCAATATTTGTTCTTTTAATGCAAGTAAGACAGATTACAGTTTATAATTTTTATATATATTATTATGATAAAATAATAAACATTATAACAGTTTGTTTTATTATCATTTTGATAGACCAAATAAGAATAGCACCGAGAAAGTTGTATATAATCGTTCCTATAATACAAATTATAGGGCTTTTACTTCTTAATTTCTTCAGCAGAAAATATTATGGTATATATGCTAATAGAGTTATATGGACTATAGCAGGCTCTATACTATTCTTTTTAATAATAGTAATAAACTGGCTTAGATTATCATATTCAAAGTTTACTCTCTATCAGATGATTATAGCGTCATTTATTTTTATAATTACATTAGGGGCTTTGCTATTATATTTGCCATTAAGTACAATCAGCGGAAGGCTACCTTTTATTGATGCTTTATTTACTGCTACTAGTGCTGTTTGTGTTACCGGCTTAAGTGTAATAGATATTTCTAAAGAGTTTACTTTTTTTGGTCAGATTGTTGTTTTAATATTGATACAGATTGGCGGGCTTGGAATAATGTCCATATCTGCAATAGTGATTTTATTTTCTATTAATAAAGGAAGTGTGCAAGACAGAATAAGAACGCTTGAAATGTTTAATACAAAAAATAAAGATATTATACGCTCTACTGTAAAGGCTATATTTTTGGCTACTTTTTTAGTTGAGTTAATTGGGGCGATATTGCTTTTTACTGTTATGGATAATAATAGAATAGGGGAGAGGATATTTTATTCTTTGTTTCACTCTATAAGTGCTTTTTGTAATGCTGGATTTGCTTTATATACCGACAGTCTCCACAGATTTTCTGATAGTGCAATTGTGAGTATTACTGTAAGTTTATTGATAGTGCTTGGAGGAATAGGATATCCTGTATTTGTAAGTGTATATACTGCTATTATTAGCAAGATTAAAGGCAAAAGATATGTTATTGATGTGCAAACAATAATTATTTTACTTACAACTGCTTTTCTTCTATTGTTTGGAACTTTATTTATATTTTTCAATGAGTATTCTAATGCTTTAGAGGGAATGCCATTAAAAGAAAAGATTTTAACTTCAATATTTCAAAGTGTAAGTACTAGAACGGCAGGTTTTGAGACTATTGCTTACAATTCTATGAATAGCGTTACGATAGGTGTTGTAATATTTCTTATGTTTATAGGTGCTTCTCCGAGCAGTACAGGTGGCGGTGTTAAAACTACAACTTTTTTTGTATTTATAGCTTCAATCATTACGGCTATTACTAACAGACCTTTTATTATTGTAAAGGGAAGAAAGATTAAAGATGATGCTGTTAATAAATCCATTGCTATATTTACTTTAGCTATTGCGATATCTGTATTTGGAGCATTGCTTATATTTTATATTGATGGGCATAAGGCTATGATGCCTGTAATATTTGAGACGGTTTCTGCTATATCTACAGTTGGGCTTTCGCTTGGTATTACTGCTGGGCTTTCTGTGTGGAGTAAAATTATAGTAATAGCATTAATGTTTATTGGACGTGTTGGATATTTAACATTATTTATGAGTATTGGTTCGGTTGACAGCAGATACGGTTTAATAGACTTGCCTACAGCAGAAGTTAATATTGGTTAATTTGCAATAATTATATTTTTTGATTTTTTATTTGTGGTGGCTTTGCCCCCACACCCCCACTTCTTTTGTTGGCACAAAGAAGCAAAAAACCTGCATTTTTAAGCTCAAATTTAGGTTTTATTCTATATTTAATACATATTTTAAAAATATAAAGTTATAATAATTGCACTTTTTGCTGCGGGAAAAAGTTGAATAAAAAATTATATAATAAAAATAGTTGTTTCAGTATATTCAAAACGTTACTGTGAATATTTCTTTGTAATTAACAAAGTCGCTTTCATAAAGTGTGATAGAGTTCGCTAAAAAACTGCTCTTTTCAAAACTAATATTATTTATTATCTCTTTTAATTTATCATTATCATAAACCTTTTTTACTCTTGCCAATGTGAGATGAGATTTAAAATCTTTTTTGTCATATTTTATATTAATATTATCTCTTAAATGCTTTACATATTCATCTAATTCTTTGCAATTTGCTTTTACAAACAAAACATTTATATCATTAAACTTATTTGTGAAATATGAGAGTTTTTCAAATAATATATTAAAAGGCTTTATTATATTGCTTGTTTTTTCTAATGATGATTTTATTTTTTCTATATCGCTTTCTTTTATATTTTCAAAAAAAACTAATGTGATATGCATTTTATTTTTATTTACAAATTTCACTTCTGCTATATTATCATCTATCTTTTTTAGTAAAAGATTATGGTATTTATTTTTTATGTTTTCATCAATATTTAATGCTAAGAACGCTCTCATAAATTAATAAATAATATTATTTAAATATATCGTTAGTGGCATCATACCAAAATACGAAATCTAAATATTCCATTGGTATTTTTTCTTTTTTTGAGTATTCTACTAAATTTGATTCACAGCTCATATAATTATTTTTAGTTAAGCTTGTTTTTGGAGTCATAGATTCTGGAAGTATATCCAATTTACTCATTACTCTCATTATATGCCTGTCAAGTATGGCAATTTTTTGTCCGAAACCAATATTCCTTAAAAAATGGCTAGCCTCTTTAAGTCCATATCCTTTAACTTCTTTTGCTAATTCATTTCTCAAACTCACAATAGAATCATTTTTTATGGCATCATCAATTCTCTCTCTCAATATAAATTTCTCTTTTGGAAAATATAGCTTTCTTGCAAGAACTATATTTCTCGCTTTCATGTTGTGAAAACGTACATGCTTTATTAATATATTAGCAATGCTCTCTTCAGAACCCTTAAAAAGTAAATTATGATTATAAAGGTCTATTATAGCAGCAGCCCCGCTTCTTGCTTTGGTTTGAGGAGTACATATACAAAAGGCTAATTCTGCAAATAGCCTTTTATCGTTTTCTCTCTTGTAAACTCTCTCAAAATATTCAAGTCTTCTTTTCATTCTCTCATGAAGTATTTTATCTTTGTATATACCCATTAGATGTTTAGCATATTCTTTGTCCATTGTTTTTTAGCCTTTATTTTATAAAATTAAAAAAATTATGCTCATTATAATACTACCATAATAATTAAATTTCAATTCTTGATTAATTAATATATATAATCTATAATACAAAAAATAATATATATACTTCAGAGAAAATAAAAATTATGCCAAAATTATTAATAGCTTCAGATTTGCACTTAAGCGTTTCAGAGAGAGAATATTCTTTTAATGTGCTTAGAGAAATAATAGAAATATCAAAAGATTATGATGCTTTATTTTTGCTTGGAGATACTTTTGATACATTTGAAGATTTGAAAGAGCTTAAAGAAGAGTTTATAAATATAATAGAAGAAAATAAAATATATCTTCTTAAAGGCAATCATGAGAACTTAAAATCTAAAGGAATTACTTTAAGTCAATTGAATTTCCCTAGCAATATTACAGTGTTAGAAGAGATAAGTACTTTTAGTATAGATGATTTAGACATAATTGCATTGCCTTATAATGATAAATATTCTGTAAACAATGAGTTTTTAGAGTTGGTTGATAGTCTTAAAAATGAAAAGAGAATACTTTTAGCACATGGTATAGTAGAGGGTACTTTGTGGGCTATAGAAGAAAATGAGGCTTCTGCAAGTATACCTATTGATATAATAAAAAAGTCTAATGCTGATTTAGCTATAGTTGGGCATATTCATAAACAGATGGATACAAGAATAGAAAATATTGAAATAGTTTATCCGGGTTCTTCGAGAGTTTGGAGAAGAAGCAAGGCAGAAATTGGTATTAGAAGATGTTTAGCTTTAGAGATAAAAAATAATAAAATAAAAAAAGAGTATATTAATATAGAATCTGCTGGAGAGTATAGAGTTTATGAGTGCAATAGTTATGATATTGAAACAAAGATAGAGAGTTTATCTGTTAATTGGAAAAAAAATGATATTATAAGCATTAATATTTATGGCATTATAGAAGATGAAAATGAGCTTGAAAAAACTAAGAAGTCTATAATAAATAAATATTCAAAAAATGTAAGAGATATTAATTTGAAAAACAGTCAATTATATTTTTTAGAAAATGCCTACAATGAAAGGATAATTAAAGAGTTTTTAGATGTTGTAAATAGTTATGAGTTTGATATTAACAATAAAGATAATTTAGAAATATTAGAGCTTGCTAAACGATTAGGAATAGAGAAAATATATAATGCTTTACAATAAAAAATAATGGGTTTTGTTTATGCTTTTGAAACTAAATAATTTTGGAAAGTTTAAGAATAAAAGTTTTGAGATATCAGATTTTATTACTTTATTTTATGGGGCAAATGAATCTGGAAAGACCACTATATTTGATTCGCTTATGTATTTATTTTCTGAGAATAAAAAGAGTTTAGGTTTTTCAAAGATGATAAAAAATAGATATGGTGATGAGATTGATGTAGAGAGTGTGCCTGCAATTGATGATAGTATCAAACTTCACCCAGATTCTTATAATAATTTGTATGCCATAAGACAAAGCGAAATAATATTTAATATGTCTGATAATAAAAAAGATTCAAAAGAGTGGGAGAGTGAAATAAAGAAAAAGTTATTCTCTTCTGATATTGATATAGGAAAGATGATTTCAGAAATTAGAGCAGAATATAGCGGAAGAGCTCAGTCGTCTATACCGTATCAGATTAACTTAATGGAAAATAAAAAAAATAGTATAAAAGAAGAATTAAACATACTTTATGATAAAATAAATAATGAAAGCTCTAAAAAAGAAAAGATAAAAGAATTAAATGATAAGCTTAATTTTAATGCTAATCTTATGAGAGAAAAAATTAAAGAGCATGATGAAATATTTAAGATATTTGATTTAAAAAAGAAGGCACAATTAAAAAATTATAAACTTGATTTACTCTCTCTAATAAATAATTTTTATAAGAAAAATAATTTTTTAAGTGAAAATAAAATACTTCAAAATGATTATTCTAATGAAATAAAATCTATTACAAATAATATTGATGAATTAAAAAATAAAGAGTCTTACTTAAATGGAAAAATAGAGAGTCTTAAAAAAAATATAGAAGAGAGAAAATCTATTGATTATAACAGCATAAAGATAAGAATAGAAAATGCAATAAAAAAAATAGATGAGGTAGTAAACAAAAATAAAAAAGTTCCTAAATTTGTTTTTATATTAGTTGTTGCGTTTATATCTATTCTTCTTAGTGTTTATTTTAAGAATGCATTTTGGCTTGTTATAATACTTCCTTCTTTACCTTTCTTATTTATAAAAGAAAATACAAATACAAAAATTATAAAAGATATTTTGGATACTTTACCTGAATTAAATATAAATAATGATGTTAATGATTATAATTATTTGAGAGATTTATTAAATAAGGAATTGGCGAAAATAGAATTAATAATTAACAGTAAAGATAATGAAGAGATTGATAAATATTTAGAAGAGTTAGAGACAGTAAAAAAAAGCTGTGAAGAGGAAAACTCAAAATTAGAAAATCTATTAAATAAACTAAATGCAAAAAATATAGAGCATTATTATTCTATGAAAAGAGATTATGATGCTTTATATAAAGAGACAAGCGAGCTTTATAATAAACTTATGCAGGAAGCGAAAAAAAACTCTCTAAAAGATATTAATATGCTTGAGGCTGATTGTAATAGGATTATTAAAGAATTAGAAACTATAGGTTATGATGATTTTAATGAGGCTGAGTTTAGAGGATTAGAAAATCAACTAAAAGGCTTAGAAAAAGAGATTGAATTAATAAAAGAAAATATAAACAAAATAGAAAAAGAAATATCCTATACCAGCGGAGAGCTTAATAATTTTGATAATATACATAATACTATAGTTAATCTTGAAAGTGATTTATCTAAATTAGATGATGAGATTATAAACATAAATAAAAGAAAAAAAGCATTACAATTACTTGAAGATATTTTATCCAATATAAATCAGAAAAATGATAATGTGTTTGAATCATTATCTAATGAAGCTAAAGTTTTATATAATCATATTACAGGCAAAAATCTGCATGATGATGGTATAACAATGTCTGGTTTTGATAAAAATAAAATAATAGTTTTAGATAAGCAAAATGAAAAAAGAAATATAGAGTTTTTATCTTCTGCTACGAGAGATGCTGTTTATATAGCAATGCGTCTTTCAATACTTACTAAGATACACAAGCAAGGCAGATTAATTTTACTCGATGACCCTTTTATCACTTTTGATAATAATAGAATATTAGAAGCTCTTAAGTTTATAGTTGAGTATTCAAAGGATTATAATATACCTATAGTTATTTTTACGAAAGATGTTTTTATAAGAGATGTATTAAAAGAGTTTGAGGCAGTTAATATTCATGAGCTTTCTTAAAAGTTATTATGAATTAATTTAAAAATAAAAAAGAGATATAGTTTTGCTATACCTCTTTTTTTATTTGATTATAAATTTTATTAATTTTCGTTTATATATGATAATAATGTGTTGTATTGTACTTTCATATCTTCTGGTATTTTAGGGTCGTCTAATAATTTTTCTAAATATTTTTTAGGCTCTTCTTTTTCTCCTGCCAACACCATTGTTACTGCTTTATAATAATGTGCTATATAAACTTCTTGAGAGTTAGGATATTCTTTTATAATTCTGTCAAAATAAGAATTAGCTGTATCATAATCATTTTTTTGTGCTCTCATCAAACCAAAGCCTAATATATATTTAGACATAGCTTCTTTTGATATAGCTTTTTTTTCTAATAAAGCATTAAATATTTTTGAAGATTCTTCTTCGTTTCCAGATTCCATATATAAATCTAATTTTTCTAAACTAGGCTCTTTACTTTGAAGAACAATTCTTATTTTTTTTAACTTTTCTTGAGCATTTTTCATGTATGGTACAAACTTTTCACCTTCAACATATCCGCCTACATTTTCTAAAACAAAACCATCATGACTAATAAAAAGTATAGTAGGAAAACCTTGAACTCCATATTTTTGAGCTATATCAGCACCTTCTTTTGATGTTTCCGGATTAAGTTTAACAGATACCATTTTTTTAGCAGCATCAATTACTTCTTTGTTAGCATAAGTATTTTTATCTAATTCTTTACACCAACTGCACCAATCAGTATATATATCTATCATTATAGGTAAATCTTTATCTTTGGCTTTTTTTACAGCAGAAGCTAAATCTTTTTCCCATTTTATAGCAGCATAAGAATCATTACAAGAAATAGTAAAAGCTATTACAATAAGTGAAATAATCATCATTATATTTTTATTCATAATTCTCTAGTCCTTTATAATAAGATATTTAATATTTATCATATATTATTTTGTATAAAAAACAAGAAGGGTATAGTGGGTATATATTATTCTTTATTATTATTATTTTCATTTAGAGATTTTAATTTTTCTCTTATATCTGATGTTGTTTTTAGAGCATCTTCTTTTTTCATTTTTGGCTGTTTGAAAATTGTTAGAGTTTGGTCTAATATATTTTTAAAACTATCTTCCACTGTATTTTCTTTAGAATTAACGTACATCATTTTTATTTGGTCTTTCATTTCTTTATCTTCTATTTTTGAAAGCAAATTTATATTATGGTCAGATACTGATATTAAATACATTTCATTTGCAATTTCTATTATGGAAACATATCTGTTTGATGCTATAGCAGTAGTTGCTAATACTTTTATAATTTCATTAGAACCAGATACCTTTTTGCTTTTGTTTTTCAAATACACAAAAACAATATATATTCCAACCAATGTTACTATAAAACCAATAATAGCTCTTATAAACATAGAAGTAGTGCTGACATTTGCTCTATTTTCTATATTTCTAATATCTTGAAGTATAGCAGGTTCATTGTTTGTATTATTTATTGTGTTTTCTTGAATATTAAAATAATTTGATTGAGTAGTATCATTTGTTATGTTATTAGTATCTTGTGAATATAGAAGAGATATGGTGAGTATAGTAAATAATAATATTTTTTTTATCACAGATATTCCAATGCGGAGAGAGCGGGATTCGAACCCGCGGTAGGGGTTGCCTACGACAGTTTAGCAAACTGCTCCCTTCGGCCTCTCGGGCATCTCTCCAAATATTATCAATTATTAGTTTATCTATATTAACATAAATAACTTTTTTAGTCAATATAGTTTATTAGTTTTATTAATATATATGTATATTAATTTTTTAATTAAATAATAGTGATTAAAAATATTTTTACATAGTGAATTTATATGATATCTATTATATTATATAAACTATATGGAGATAGAATTATGCCTAAATATAAACCTAAAACAAAACAAGAATTAGAAAAATTAGTATATACTGACGGAATAAAACTTTATGATATAGATACAAGTCTTATAACAGATATGAGCGAGCTTTTTTATAAAAGCAGCAGAAAAGATTTTGAAGGTATAGAAGATTGGGACGTTTCTAATGTTGAGGATATGTCCTATATGTTTGCATATATGAGTTATGATAGTTTTGAAAGCCGTTCTAAAGCTAAGTTTAATCGTAATCTTAATAATTGGAATGTATCTAAAGTTAAGCATATGAGTTTTATGTTTTATTATTGTAATGATTTTAATCAGCCTTTAGATAAATGGGACGTTTCAAATGTTGAGGATATGTTTAGAATGTTTGATAATTGTAAAAAATTCAATCAGCCTTTAAATAACTGGAATGTTTCCAATGTAACAAATATGAGCGGTATGTTTCAGGTAGCGGAAAGTTTTAATCAGCCTTTAGATAAGTGGGACGTTTCTAATGTTACAACTATGAGAGCTATGTTTAATTATGCTAAAGCATTTAATCAAGATATAAGTAATTGGAATGTTAGTAAAGTTGAAGATATGGGTTACATGTTTAGTATATGCGTTAATTTTAATCAGTCTCTTAATGATTGGGACGTATCTAAAGTAAAAACTATGGAAGGTATGTTTAGAAGTGCTTTCAAATTCAATCAGCCTTTAGATAAATGGAATACTTCAAAGGTTGAAAACATGCATGAGATGTTTAATGAGGCTTTAAAGTTTAATCAGCCTTTAAATAGCTGGAATGTTTCAAATGTAAAAACTATGGAATGTATGTTTCGCGGTACTGAATCTTTTAATCAGCCTTTGGATAAATGGGATACAAAAAAATTAAAAACGATGTTTGGAATGTTTGACTTTGCCAAAGGTTATAATTGTTTTGATTCATTATCAAATTGGGATTTAAGTAAAGTATCAGAAATGAGTAATTTATGCTTTGGCAGATATGAAGAGTTGCCTTTAAGAATCAAGGCATATCTTCAAGCATTTTATGGTTCTTATAAAGATTATTTAACTATCACAAAAGAGAATGTAAGAGAAGTATATAATGCTATATCGAAAGACACAAATAAAAAAGTTTTGTCATTAAAAAAGAGATTAGAAAGTGAGTTTAGTGAAGAGCTTTCATCGGTTACTAATAATTATAATTTTAAAACCATAGAAGAAGCAGAAAAGTATGTTGAAGATAATTATAATAAAAAAGATGATAAGAAAGTAAGCTTTATAAATGATTATAAGGTTGTAATAAAAGATAAATCGAGAGAAGTTGATAATAAAGTTTTAAAATATATATATTTAGAATATTTGCTTCTTAAAAGAGATGTAAAAAAATTAGTGCAGATTGATAATATAATTAATTTACTTGATAAAGATTCATTTATAGAGTTTATTAAAAATGTTTATGATGAAAATAATAAAGAAACAGCCGCTTTTATTTATGGAATATATGGAGGAGATGAAGCTTTATATAATATATATAAAAAAGAACAAGATACAAAACTTTCTCTTTTAATAATTAAATTAAATAGTGAAAGTAAGTATGCACTTAGGTTATTGTATAAAATATATACAAGCACAAAAAAATCTGAAGTTCGTTATGAAGCCGATAAATTGATTGACGAAGTGATGGAAAAAATGGATATTGACTATGATGAATTCCAATTAAGATACTCATCTGATTTAGGATTTAATGCTAAAGGTGAAAAAGTATTGAATAAAAATTATAAATTGGTTTTGAATAGTGATTATTCTTTAAGCTTGTTTGATATAAAAAATAATAAAGAATTAAAAAAGATTCCTCAAAACTTTGATGAGAATTTAAAAGAAGAGATAAAAAGTTTAAGAAAAGAAGTTGCTGACTTTATAAAAAATACTTCTCATATTTTAAGTGTTTTACTAATAGAAGGCAAAACATACAGTTATGATTTTTATAAAGATGTTTTTGTTGATAATACAATGATGAATAAGTTTGCTTCAACATTAATATGGAATCTATATGACAAAGATTATAAGTTTTTAACAACTTTTAGATATTCAGGAGACGGAAGCTATTCAAACTTTAATGATGAAGAGATAAAAATTGATAATAATAGTTTTGTGGGTTTAGCAAGTCCTGTAGAAATGGACGATGAAACTATATCTAAATGGAGAAAGCAGCTTGAAGATTATGAATTATCACAGCCATTAGAGCAGTTATCTCTTATAAAACTAGATAAAGATAATTTGCAAAAAGAAATAGAGAAAATTCAAAATACTGAAATAAGCTATATTACTTTTAAGAATTTTGGAAGCAGATATGATATGGATGCAGATTTTTTAGGATATAAAGTTATTAAGTCATATTCATTTGAGTCAGATGATGGAGACAGTTTTTTGATAACAGCAGATGTTAATGCAAATACAAACTATAGCGATAAAATAAAAATAAATGTTTATTTTGAAAATGGAGAAGAGACAAGTAAAAGATTTATTTATAGTTTATTAATATTAATGATTCATGATTTTAGATTAACAGATTTATTTTAAATATAAAAATATTAATATACTAGTACTAATCTAGTTTTATAGTATAATAAAAATATTAATCAAGTATCATTTCACTAAAAGGAAATTAAGAAAATGAAAAAATTAGGCATTCTTTTATGTTCAACTGCAAATCAAATATTTGCTGTAGGAAATGTTTTAATAGGATTAAAAAAGCATTTTTCACTTCCTGAAGATGAATATGATGTTATATTGTATATTGATAAAGATATGCCTAAAAGAAATGAAAAAGCATTGAAAAAGATATATAAAAATATTATTATAAATAATTTTAATAAAATTTTTAGTAATGAATATAGTCAGTCTAATGCTATAAGGTATTTTACAATTATGGCCCATGCTAGATATGAGGCTTTTGATTTACTTAATGAATATGATAAAGTATTATATTTAGATACAGATGTAATAATACAAAAAGATATAATAGAAATATTAGATATGAATGAACATGATATGTATGCGGCTTTTGAAAAAATACCTATAAGAATGAATTTAGAAAATAAAAATTTTATAACAATATCTGATAAAGAATTAAAATATAATATAGAGAAAATTGTATTTAATTCTGGAGTACTACTTTTTAATAAAAAAATGATTAAAAATAAAAATGGAATAAAAGAATGGTGCTATAATAAATCAGATGAATGGAAAGCTGCCGATCAAATAATATTAAATTTGATGGTTCAGGAATTTAATGTTGATATTGCCGATTTTACTGATAAATATAATAGATATGTATTAGATAATCTTGAAGATGCTATTATAATTCATTCATATACTTGGAATTTAAAATTTTGGGATGGAATATATAATAAAGATTGGGAAGAAAATAATAAAGTATGGATTTCTTTTGGTGGATTAAAATATAAACAGAAATTTAAAAAAAAGATTATCAATTCTATAGTTTGGTGGATTCCAAATAAAAGCTTGAGAGATAAAGTTAGAAGTTATTTTTATCAAAAAAATTATATTAGATAGAGATTTCAAATATATATATATTTATAATATGAACTATAAAACTAGGATATCTAACTTAAAAAATAATATTAAATATATATTTGTTGTATATAATATTTTTAATATACTTATTTAACTAATATTTAGGAGAATTTATGAAAAAATATAAACCAACAACAAAAGAAGAATTAAAAAGATTAGTATTCACTAACAACGGTATAAAACTTGGTGATATTGATACAAGTCTTATTACAGATATGAGCGACCTTTTTAATGAAAGTAAAAGAAAAGATTTTGATGGCATAGAAGAGTGGGATACTTCTAATGTTGAGAATATGTCTTATATGTTTGCATATATGCACTACAATGTTTTGGGACAATATTCAATGACAGAGTTTAATTCTAATTTAAATAATTGGAATGTATCAAAAGTGAAAAACATGATTTATATGTTTGCTGGTTGTACATATTTTAATCAGCCTTTAAATAAATGGGACGTTTCAAATGTGGAAAATATGTCTGGCATGTTTTTTGGTGCTAAAAAGTTTAATCAGCCTTTAAATAATTGGAATGTATCTAAAGTGAAAGATATGAGCGATATGTTTCATAACTGTGAAGCATTTAATAAACCTTTGGACAAATGGGATGTTTCTAATGTTAAAGATATGTCTAATATGTTTAATGTGGCTTTGAAATTTAATCAGAATATAAATAATTGGAATGTATCTAATGTTGAAGATTTATCAAAGACTTTTCGTTATTGTAAAGCTTTTGATCAGCCTCTTAATGATTGGGATATATCTAATGTGAAAAATATGCAACATATATTTGAGGACTGTGAAAATTTTAATCAGCCTTTAGATAAATGGGATACTTCTAATGTTGAAAGTATGGAATTTGCATTTAGAGCATGCGGTAAATTTAATCAGCCTTTAAATAGCTGGAATATGTCTAAAGTAACAAATATAGAGCATATGTTTGCTTTTACAGAAGAATTTAATCAGCCTCTTGATAAATGGGATACAAGAAATGTCATTAGTGTAATGTTGTTGTTTGCCTATGCACGCAAGTTTGATCATTATGAATCTTTAGCAAATTGGAATTTAGACAGTTTACAAGCTATAAATATAATTTGTGATGATAAGGATATGGATAAATTACCTACAAGAATTCAAGTATATAGGCAGGCATTTTTTCCTAAGGCCGATATTATAAGTATAACAAAATTTAATGTTAAAGAAATATATGAGCTTATTGCAGATGATAAAAATAAAAAAGTTGTAAGATTAAAAAAAAGACTTGAAACTGATTTTTCATCAGAGCTTTCATTTGTTACAAACGATTATAATTTCAAAACTATAGAAAAAGCAGAAAAATATGCTGAAAGAAATTACAATGCTAAAAAATATGATAAGAAACTTGAGTTTATAAAAAATTGTCATGTATTAATAAAAGATAAATCAAGAGAAGTAAATATCAATCTTATAAAGTATATATATTCAGAATATTTGTCTTTAAAGAAAACTATTAAAAAATTAGAAAAAATTGATAATATGGTTAATTTGCTTGATTTAAAATCATTTGTGAATTTTACTAAGGAAATTTATTTAAAAAATCAAGATGAATATATTACTGCTTTTGTTTATGCTATGTATGGAGGAGATGAAGCTTTAAAGAAAATATCAGAATTAATGTATACTATTGAATCAAAAAATTTACTTACAATGATAAGCTTCAATATAGAAAGCAGATATGCTCAGAGTTTATTATATAAAATATATATAAATTCAACTAAAAGTGCAATTCGTAAAGAAGTAGTAGAAATGATTAATGAGTTACTTGAAAAAATGAATATTAGCTATACTGAATTTAGATTAAGATGTACAGCTAATTTAGGATTTAATTCTAAAGGTGAAAAAATATTAAATGAAGATTATAAATTAATTGTTAATAATGATTATACTTTAAGTTTATTTAATAGAAAAAATAATAAAGAATTAAAAAAGGTAGCTCAAAATCTTGATAAAAAATTAAAAGAAGAAATAAAAGAATTAGGAAAAGAAGTAGATAAGTTTATTAATCATAGCTCACATGTTTTAAGTATTATGTTAATAGACGGCGATATATTAAGCTATGATTTATTTAAAGAAGTTTTTATTGATAATTATTTAATGAATAAGTTTTCATCTTCTTTAGTATGGAATCTATATGACAAAGATAATAACTTTATAACAACTTTCATGTATTCAAATAATGGAAATTATTTAAACTGTGAAAATAAAAAAGTAAAAATTAATACTGATAATTTTATAAGTTTAGCAACCCCTATAGAAATGGACGATAAAACTATAGATAAATGGAGAAAACAGCTTGAAGATAATGGATTATTACAGTCTATAAATCAATTTACATCTATAAAATTAAATAAAGGTAATCTAAAAAAAGAAATAAAGAAAATAAAAAATATAGATGCAAGCTACGGAGCTTTTAAGGCATTTGCTAAAAAATATGAAATGCATAGCAATGATGCAGATAATGATACTATAACCTATACATTTACAGCAAATGATGGAGATATTTTTACGATGTCTGCAAAAGTTGATGAAGATATTGAATATGATGATTTGATAAATATTACTATTGATTTTAAAAAAGCTAAAAAAGCAATAAGTAATAGATTTGTTTATACTTTTTTAGTATTTATAATTTTGGATTTTAGATTAACAGATTTATTTTAATACATGATAAAATTATCTAACAATCTTTAGGAGAAGTTATGAAAAAATATAAACCAACAACAAAAACGGAATTAAAAAAATTGGTATTTACTGATGGTATAAAACTTTATGATGTTGATACAAGTCTTATTACAGATATGAGTAAACTTTTTTATGAAAGCAAAAGAAAAGATTTTGAAGGCATAGAAGATTGGGACGTTTCTAATGTTACAAATATGGATATGATGTTTGCATATATGGGTTATAATATGCTTGTAAGATATTCATCTATAGATTTTGATCAGGATTTAAGTAATTGGAATGTATCTAAAGTAACAAGTATGAATAATATGTTTGCTTATTGTTCTAATTTTGATCAGCCTTTAGATAATTGGGACGTTTCTAATGTTGAAGACATGTCATTTATGTTTTGCGGAGCCAAAGAGTTTAATCAGCCTTTAAATAGCTGGAACACATCAAAAGTAAAAAATATGAGAGGAATGTTTCAGGAATGTGAATTTTTTAATCAGCCTTTGGATAAATGGGATACTTCTAATGTTGAAGATATGTCTAATATGTTTATTAGGGCAAAAAGATTTAATAAGCCTTTAAATACTTGGAATATAAATAAAGTTAAAGATTTATCAAGTATGTTTGCATATTGTGATGCTTTTAATCAGAATCTTAATGATTGGGACGTTTCTAATGTTACGAATATGGATTCTTTGTTTAGGCAATGCGATAAATTGAATCAGCCTTTTGATAAATGGGACACTTCTAATGTTGTAAATATGGAAAAGACATTTTTTTCATGTACTAAATTTAATCAGCCTTTAAATAGTTGGAATGTATCTAATGTAGAAAATATGGATATGATGTTTTATATGGCACAAAGTTTTAATCAGCCTCTTGATAAATGGAATACACAAAAATTAATAACTGCAGCTGGACTATTTAGATTTGCTTACAAGTATGATTGTTATGAATCTTTAGAAAATTGGAATTTAGATAATTTGCAGGAAGTTGGTACTTTTTGCGATGATGAGGAAAAATTACATACAAGACTTAAAGTATATATGCAAGTTTTTTATCCTAAAGAAAATTATATAACTATAACAAATAATAATGCAAAAGAAATATATAATTTAATACTTAAAGATAAAAATAAAAAAATTGTAAGATTGAAGAAAAAAAATTGAAAGTGATTTTAGAGAAGAGCTTTCAATTTCTGAAGATAATTTTGCAACTATAGAAGATGCAGAAAATTATATAAAAAATAATTACAAAGAAGATAAAAGACTTAAGTTTATAAATAACACTAATGTTTTAATAAAAGATAAATCAAGAGAAGTAAATATTAAAGTTATAAAGTATATATATTCAGAGTATTTATCTTTGAGTAATATTATAAGATTAAAAAGAATTGATGATATAGTAAACTTGCTTGATATGGAAACATTTGTAAAACAAATTAAAGAGTTTTATTTAGAAAATAAAGGAGATGCTGCTTGTTTAATTTATGGAATATATGGAGGAGATGAAGCTTTAAAAGATATATATGAATTAAAATTCGATTCTAATTTTTTTCTTTCACTAATAAAGCTTAATATCAAACATAAATATGCTCTAAAATTATTATATGAAATATATACTACTACAAAGAAAAGAGATATAAAAAAAGAAGCTTCTAAAATTATTGATGAAGTTCTTGAAAAAATGAATATTAGCTATAGCGAGTTTAAATTAAAGTGTATGCCAAATTTGGGATTTAATTCTAAAGGTGAAAGAGAGTTCAATAAAGATTATAAATTAATTTTAAATAGCGATTATTCTTTAAGTTTGTTTGATATAAAAAATGATAAAATATTAAAAAGTATGCCTAAAAAAATTAATGAAGATTTAAAAGAAGAAATACAAAATTTAGAAAAAGAAATACATAAGTTTATGAGGGCAAATTCTTATCTTTTAAGCATCATATTAATAGACGGCGAAATATATAGCTATGATTTATTTAGAGAATATTTTATTGATAATATTTTAATGAACAAATTTGCATCTACTTTAATATGGAATTTGTATGACAAAAACAAAAAAATTATAACAACTTTTAGATATTTAGGCAAAGATAAATATATAGATTCTGAAAATAAAGAAATAAAAATTGATGCTGATAGTTTTGTTGGTTTAGCAAGCCCTGTAGAAATGGACGATAAAACTATAAATAAATGGATAAAACATCTTAAAGATTATCAATTATCACAGCCTCTAGAGCAATTAAAACTAGTGAAATTAAATAAAAATAGTTTGCAAAAAGAGGTAAAAAAATTATCAACCATAGAAGGAACTTACGGAGCTTTTAAGGATTTTGCAAAAAGATATGAAATGTATGCTCATGATAAGTTTGGAGAAACATATACATTTCAATCAAATGATGATGATATATTTTCAATCTCAGCAGATATTGATGAAGATATAGAACATGATGATATAATAGAAATTAAACTTAGTTTTGGAAATCAAAATTACAACAAAATTAGCAGCAGATTTATTTATACATTTTTGGTGTTTATAATTTGCAGTTTCAAGCTTAATGATTTTATTATAGATTAATTTTATATTTTATTTATAAAGTAAACATTATAACTTATCAAAGTTAAAAGAATAGTATTGACATAAGAGAAAAAATACTCTATACTAAATAGTACATAATCGGACTTTATTTTTTATAAGGATAAATAAATGTTATCTTATTTAAAAATATTTATACCCTCAAAACTTAGTATATTATTTTTTATATACAAATCAATTACAAAAGTATTCTAATTCATTTAATAATTTTTTTAATTTAATCAATAGAAATATTTTATAAAAATTTATATGCCAATCTACGGAGTATATTATGTATCTTAATAATAAAGTTTTAAAAGAAAACTCTAGTAAAAAAATATTTATAAACTATGCAATTCCAAGTATGCTCGGAATGCTTACAGAAAGCTCAGCAGTCTTTATAGATGGATTATTTGTAGCGAATTTTATATCATCAGAAGCATTTTCTGCAATAGGTATTGTTTGGCCTATTACAGCTTTATCATTTGCATTATATGTTATGCTTACATTAGGCTCTATTGCAATAGCAGGAAAGTGCATTGGTGAAAATAATATGAGACGTGCAAGTTTAATATTTACCCAAACTTTGATAATGGTTTTAACTTTAACTACTCCTATATTAATATTAATTTATATATTCAGAGAAACATTACTTCCATTATTTGGAGCACATGGAGATATATATAATTTTTCATTAGAGTATATTAATGGTGTTATTGTAGCAGTATTTTTCTGGGGAATGGCTTATGTGTTTAGTCAATTTATAAGGCTTAACGGTTCTCCAAAGTTTGCATCATTAATGTTTATCATTTCATCTTTATTCAATATAATATTAGATGCATTGTTTATTGTAGTATTAAAATTGGGTATTTCTGGTGCTGCTTGGGCTACAGCTTTTTCGTATATTATTTCATTTATTATAGGGATATCATATTTTTTTAATACTAAATGCAAAATAAAAATTATTAAAGTATATGGAGGTTGGAGTAATATATTTAAAGCTATATTAAATGGATTTTCAGAGTTTTTAAGTAATATTTCTTCTGGTATAATACCTTGGCTATTTAATATAACAGCATACAAAATATTAGGAAATAACGGAATACTTATTTATTCTGCTGCAAATTATATAATTACATTTTTTATAATGATAGCAAGCGATATAGGAGAGATTTTATCATCTTTAATAAGTGTTTCTTATGGAGCTAAAAACAAAAATAAAATGAAAGATTTTCTAAGAATGGGAATAATATTTGTTTCATCAATATCAATATTAGCTTCTATAGTATTACTTATAAATCCAAGTATATTAGTTAATGTTCTGTTAAAAAACATTGATTCAAAAACAAATGAAGATGCTATATTTTTTGTAAGGGCATCTATACCTATATTTATATGTGTTGGTATAAATATAATAATGAGTGCCTATTATACTTCAATTCAAAAAGCTGGAGCATCTGCTTTGATTGCAGCCTTAAGAACTTTAATTTTACCTGTTTTACTTGTACTTACTTTGCCGAATATATTAGGATTTTTAGGGCTTGTGTTAGTTCTTCCTATAAGCGAGATTATAACATTAATAGTGTCAATAGCTTTATATAAAAATAGAAGTATTGATATTTTAATTAGAGCTTAATTGTTTTTCAAGTCTATATAAATATATTTTGTATAGAGTTAATTTTTTAATTGACTAAACTAACAAAATAATATTGTATTTAATTAGTTTATAGATATAATAAGATTATACTAAATATTTATGGAGCAATATAAATGTCCGAAATAACTATTAAAATTGATGATAAATTAAAAAATGAAGCTGATAAACTTTTCAATGATCTTGGATTGGATTTTAATACAGCTATTAATATATTTTTGAGAACATCTATAAATACTCAGTCTATCCCATTTAAAATAGAAAAAACTAAACAATTAGATATAAATAATGAAGAAGATAATTTCTACAATGAAGAAAATATAAAATTTTTAAAAGAAGGATATTTGGAATTAAAATCTGGATTAGGACATAAAAGAGAGTTATTAAATGAATAAAATTTTTTATGATAAAGCTTGGGAAGATTATCTTTATTTTCAAAAGAATGACAAAAAAATATTACAGAAAATTAATGATCTTATAAAAGACATAGAAAGAAATGGCTTATTAATTGGTACAGGAAAACCAGAGAGATTAAAAGGTGAGTTGAATGGATTGTATTCAAGGCGAATAAATCATGAACATAGATTAGTATACTATATTGAAGACAATAATTTATTTATAGTTGGTTGTAAAACTCATTATAAAAATAATTAAACTATTTTTTTATATATTATTTATAATGAGTTTGTATACAAATAGATTTTCAAAATCAAAATATTTTATATACTATTAATCAAATTATTATTTTTAGTATGTATCAAACCGTTTTCAAAATCAATTCTTTCTACTTCTCTCAATATGAGCTCTACATTCCAATAGTTTTTCTTTATATATTTAATATTATCAATAAAAAAATCATTATTTGAACATTTTTCATCTACTAATTTTAATATTTCTTTTCCTGCTTCAGATACTTTATATATTGGTATTTGAGAGCTATTAATATTATTTTTTATATCAAAAATATTAATACCATTTATTAATTTTATTTGAAAATAATAGCCATTATTCAATATAGTTGTATTATTTTCAGAAAGATTAATAAATAATCTTTCTATGCTAACAAATAAACCTGCATCCATAAGTTTTAGTATATCTAAAAATTTAATATTATATTTTTCCAATAAAGTCATATTTTTAAATAAAAAATATTCATTATTAATGCTATAAAATAAAAATTTAGATATTTTTACAAAAAGTTCTGCTTCTTCTTTAGATATATTTTTTAATGTTTCCAAAGTTCTAAGCGAAAAGCTATTAGGTTGTTTTATTTCTCCAGCCAATACTCTAGACCATAATTCTTGCATATAGTCATCGCTTATATTTTCTGCTATATTAAAAAATCTTTTACTCCAATCTTTATTTACAGGATCATCAGAAACTTTTTCTTCATCTTTTAATTTTTCAATAACTTTTATTACAATATTGTCAATATTATTTGTTCTTTCTATTTCCTGATATAAAAGTCTATTATATGTTCTTTCTAATATTGGTTTATTGTCTAAGGAAACATTATTTGTGTAATAATTAATATTGACTATTTCTTTTTTTCTACTACATTAGATATTTCATTTATTTCCTTTAATTTATCTTTTAACTCTAAATCTCTTTTAAATGACTTTGCTTTTGCAATCCTTTTAATATGCGTTGGTTCATATAATTTTCCAATGGCATTAGAAATAGTTTCTACTAATTTTTTTAGTGGTTCAGATAATCCTGCTAAATCTTTTATTTCCATAATTACATTCCATAGTTGTTTTTTATAATATGAAATAATAATTATTTGTCAAGTCATAAATTAGTTAAAATAAAAAACTTGACTTACATTAATAAACATAAGCCAAGTTTTTAATTACGAAATATTATAAAAATTATAAAGAAGCCAAAACTTCCTCTATACCTTTTAATTTATCTTCAAACTCTTTTTTCTTTCTGTTTTCAGTATCAATAGCTTCTTGTTTAGCTTTACTCATAAAGTTTTCATTAGAAAGTTTTTTGTTTACAGCTTCCAAATCTTTTTTGTATCCTGCTGCTTCTTTTTCTAATCTTTTCTTCTCTGCTTCTAAATCTATTATGCCTACAAGATTAACATTTATCTCACCACCTTCAAATACTTTAACAAATGAACCCTTATTTCTATCACTATCTTTTGAAGAGATTATATTTAATGATTCTGTAAGTGAAAGTGCTGATATAATATCTTTATAGCTTTCTGCAGTATTTTTGAAATAATCTGAAGTATAGCGAATTATTACATCAAGTTTTTTGTTTGGAGGCAAATTAAATGATGAGCGAGAATTTCTTATTCCTGAAACAATGTCTTGAATCAAGTTGAAATCTTTTTCTATATCTTCAAATATATATTTAGCATTAGATTTTGGATACTCTCTAATCATCAAAGCTTTTGAATCAATATTATGCTTTGGTAAATTAGAATAAATTTCTTCTGTGATAAATGGCATAAATGGGTGAATCATAGCCATTGATTCTTCAAGTACATATAATAATACAGCAATAGTTTTTTCTTTTTTGCTTTCATCTTTCAAATCGAATTTACTTATTTCTATGTACCAATCACAGAATTCATTCCAATAGAATTTATAAATTGTCTGAGAAGCCTCATCGAATCTATACTCTTTTAATTTTTGAGTAGTTGATTCAATAGCTTTCTGAAGTCTTGATAATATCCATTTATCTTTATTTTCAAGAGTGTAAGTATCTAAATCTTTTATATTAGCATTGTCTTCAATATTACCAAAAATATATTTAGCACTGTTGTAGATTTTATTAGCAAACTTTCCGCCCATTTTGAAAAGTTCTCTGTCAAGCCAAATATCCTGTCCGCCTAATGAAGTTATGAATGATAAAGTAAATCTGAATGCATCAGCTCCATGTTCGTCTATGATTTCTATAGGGTCAATACCATTTCCTAAACTCTTAGACATTTTTCTTCCGATTTTATCTCTTATAAGTCCGTTAAGATAAACATCTTTGAAAGGTACATCATTCATAAAATGAGTTCCTGCCATAATCATTCTAGCAACCCAGAAGAATAATATATCATAACCTGTAACAAGTGCAGTAGTAGGGTAGAAATATTTTAACTCTTCATTAACTTCAGGCCAGCCGAAAGTAGAGAAAGGCCATAACCAAGAAGAAAACCAAGTATCAAGTACATCTTCATCTTGATGAATATTTTTGCTTTTACATTTACTGCATTCTGTAACATCAGTTTTTGATACCATCATCTCACCACAATCATCACAGTACCAAACAGGTATCCTATGTCCCCACCATAATTGTCTGCTTATACACCAATCTCTAATATCAGTCATCCAGTGATTATAAGTGTTAATCCATCTTTCAGGGTATATTTTTGTATTGCCGTCATTAACAGCCTTGTATGCTTTTTCTGCTAAAGGCTTCATTTTTACAAACCACTGATCGCTGTAATAAGGCTCTACAACATTATGACATCTGTAACAGTGTCCTACTTGGTGTTTGATGTTGTCTTTTCCAACGAATGCACCTATCTCTTCAAGTTCTTTTATAATTAAATCTCTTGCTTCTTTTACATTTTTACCTTGATAATTAGCAGGTGTATTTTCATTGAACGTGCCGTCTGCATTAAGTATATTTATTATTTCTAAATTATGTCTTTGAGCTATAGCAAAGTCATTAGGGTCATGTGCTGGAGTTATTTTTAAAGCTCCTGTACCAAACTCTTTATCAACATAAGTATCTTTTACTAGTCTTAATTTTCTGCCTACTATAGGAAGTATTAAAACATCTTGTTCTGTAAGATGAGCATATCTTTCATCATCTGGGTGAACAGCAATAGCAACGTCAGCTAAAATAGTTTCAGGTCTTGTAGTAGCTATTTCAATATATTCATCTTTTCCTTCTATTTGGTATTTAACATGATATAAAGCACCAGCAACTTCTTCGTGTTCAACTTCATCATTAGCCAAAGCAGTACCGCAGCTAGGACAATAGTTAATAAGATATTTTCCTCTATATATTAAACCTTGATTATAAAGTTCAACAAATACCTCTCTAACAGCATTGCTTAAGCCTTCGTCAAGAGTAAATCTCTCTCTCTCCCAATCGCAAGAACAGCCTATTTTTTCCAACTGTTTTACTATGATAGAGTGATGCTCATTAGCTACTTCCCAAGTTTTTTTAACAAAAGCCTCTCTTCCCAAATCATGTTTGTTTTTGCCTTCTGCTTTTAATCTTCTCTCTACAACGTTTTGAGTAGCAATACCAGCATGGTCAGTACCAGGCATCCATAAAGTACATTTTCCAAGCATTCTATGGAATCTTATAAGTATATCCTGAAGCGTATTATTAAGACCATGTCCCATATGAAGTACGCCTGTAACATTTGGAGGAGGTATGACTATAGAATATGGTTCTTTATTTTTATCCATAACAGCATGGAAAAATCCGCTAGTTTTCCAAAAATTATATAATTTGTCTTCGATGTTCTTAGGGGTATATGGCCCTTCTAAAGTATGTTTCATACTCTCTTTCCTCCAATTAATCAATATAATAATCTTAAAAATTGATATTTTATTTTATACTATATACAATATTTTTCAATTCTAATTTATATATTATTTGCTATTCATTATCAATCAAATTTAGAAATAAAAAATAATTTGTTATAATAAATAGTTACTGCTATAATGCCGATGATATAAAAGATACTTTATATATAATTTAGTTTAAATATATTTGTTTATAGTATATAATAGAGTAATTAAGGTTTTGTAAATTATGAATTATTTTTTTCATAGCGTAATTATAGAATTGGGTGTATCCACAATAGCAGCTGTTATAGCATTTGTTGCTATAATAGTGCATTTTTATATATTTTTCAAACTATATGAAGAAACTCAGTTGATAGCATTGTTCCTTTCTATATTATGCTTTATTTTTACACTTTCAGAAACAATAAATATAATAGTTTCGTTATCTATACAAAATGTTAAATTATCTCTATTAATGTATAAAATAGAACAAATAGCCATATCATTAACCATACTCCCTTGGATTAGATATACTAAAAATACTTTAAAACTGAATGATAAATTGCATTCTTTTCTAGATAAGGCAGAAAGTGTGGCTATATTTTTATTTATGGTAATATTAGTTATTGCTTTAATTTATTCTCAGTTGTTTGTTTCTACAACAGAGGTTACTGCTACATTAAATAGTTCTGCTGTTAATAGTGTAAAAGTGAGAGGAGCAATAGGACCTATATATATTTTTAGAGATTTTATATTCTCTGTTTATAGTGTAATAATAATATGTATGTTTCTTTATGAAATATTTGTTAATAAAATATATAAAGTTAATATAGGTACATTAGTATTAATATCTATGATATCATTAGCATTTTTTGATGATTTTAATGGAATTTCTACTTATTCAAAATATTCTAGTAATTATTTGTTGCTGCCGTCTTTTTCTTTTTCTAGATTTTCTTTAGTTTATATGATTTTTAATATTTTTTCAGTTTATGGTTATATTGTTAATTTTATTGATGCGGTGTACAAAAGGTCTGATACTAAATATTATGACTTGGAATCAATTAAAGCTCAAGACGCTGTTATTATTAACACAGCAATGAATACTTCATCAAAATTGCTTGAGTTAAGAGAACATTTTAATAGTCTTGTGGGTACTTTGGTAGATAAAGTAAAAAATACAAATTTATCTGTTAATAATTTAAAAACAGATATATCTAAAATAATAGATAATACAAATGAATTTATCACTATAGAAAATTTCCAAGTAAATGACGGTAATACTAATATAGAAAAAATAGAACAGCTAATAGAAACTTATCCTAATTTACAAGTTAGTTCTGAAATGCAAAAAAATATGCTTGAAGAGTATATTAATATATTGCAAGAATCAGTAAAAGAAGTTTATATTTTACAATCTGAAAGTGTTAATATATTAAAAAGTTTTGAAGAGTTTCAATTAAATATAGAAAAAGAAAGAAATGATATAATAAAAATCTTAGATAAAACTTTAGTGTTTAACCAGCTATCTTTTCAGATAAATAAGATATTATCATTTATGACTAATATGCAAGATAAAGTAAAAACACTCTCAATTAATTCAAGCATACAGGCATCTAAATCTGGAGAATGGTATCATAACTTTAATGTAGTATCTAAAGAGGTTTCTGAGTTAGTTGTAGAGACAGGAAATATTACTCAAAAGATGCAAAAACTTTTATTTCAAATAGAAGAAATTTTTAAAAATTATAACTATGCTAGCAATAGTATAAAAGCTGGTACTATGGAATTAATGCGTGAAACTTCTTCTTATCATAATAGATTAACAAAATTCAATAATAGTATGGAAAGGCAAAATGATTATAATATTAATATAATAAAGAGTACAGATAAAATGTATAATTCTATATCTGATATGAGTACTATTATAGTTAATGAAGAAAATGACTTTATGAATATAAAAACAAAAATAGAAGAGTTTAATGATTATATATCAGATATATCACAAAATGCTAACAATCAAAATATTGAAATAAAAAATATTATGAAAGATATGAATAAATTGCTTGCTACTAGTGAAGATTTTGAAGATATAACTAATAAGCTTGATGAAGAAACTAAAAAATTATTGGAATATTCAGATAATCTCAAAAAGGTTATTAATGAATATTCTAAAGTAATATAAGGGCATAAAAATATATGAATATATTAACTAATTTTATACCAGGATATAATGTTTCGATTATAGAATTACTAGTACCTATCATTGGTACTTCCATGGTTTTTATATTTATTATGCTTTATACAATATTAATTGTAAAAACCAGACAGCGTACTTATATTATGGTAGCCTTAGCACTTTTGCTTTTACTTTTATATAATATAATATCTTTTATTATAATATTTTTAGGTATGTCTGGTAATGACGTTGTATTAGCTTCCAATTTATATATAATTAATCATATAATATTTTTGCTTATTATTGCTTTGCTTCCAATTAATAATAGAGTTTTCTTAAAAAATGAAAAAATAGTTGGTAATATTAGTAATTTAATTATATTTATTACTATCTTGATTATAGCTTCTCTTGTTGTTGTAAGTATAATAAATAAAAATACATTTTTTAGTACAACTTTAAAAAGTTTCCCAGATAATGCATTTACTGTTTTAGGTAATGGTACTTTCTTTGTTTATCTTACTTATTTAAGTTTGATTATATATGCTATGGCTTTTGTACCTATGGTAATTGATATATTTTTAGGATACAGCATAGTTGGAAATAGTATTATTATACTTTCTAATCTTTTATCTTTTGTTTTAGTTATTACAAATATAGAGTTTTTTAATATAAGAAAAGATATATATTTTGATAAATTAGATTTAGCGGTTATATTGTCTTATTTGATTAGTTCTGTTGCTATATTTTCTTCTTTTACAAGAAATGCTTTGGAATCTATAAGAAAGGATACTATATTAAATAACAGATTAAAATCTAATTTAAATATTGTAACTGAGATAAATAATATATCAGAAAAGTTAAATAATATAGATAGAAATTTTATGGATTCTTCTATGTTTGTTTTAGAAGTAGATAAAGAGAATAAAGATGCTTTAAACATTATAGAAAATAAAATAAATACTGTTATAGATTCAAAAAACAAATTAGGAGATACGAAAGAGAGTAAAAAACATCTTATTAGAGATGGTATAAAGTTTACTAATACTATATTTACTTTTTTTGATAAATATAAAAATCAAATGCAAGAACATTTTAGAGCTTTATCTCAGACTATGTCTAATATGAATGTATCTAATTTATCTTATGAGCAAATATCTTCTTTAAATGAAGATTTAAAAGAAATAAAAAAGAATATAGAAGAGAGTTCTAATAATACTATTGCTGATATAAAACAGCATTTTGAAAATTTTAAAGATGTAAACAAAGTAACAGAAGATATATATGATACTATAGAATATATAAAAAATATGACTAATAAAACAAATTTGCTTTCTATCAATGCCGGTATACAAGCATCTAAGGCTGGTGTTTTGGGTAAGAGTTTTTCTGTTGTATCTAAAGAGATAGGGGTATTATCTTTTGAGATTTCAAAGGGTACTGCATCTATAGAGAGTATGCTTACAGATATATTTGGCGGATTGGTTTTAATAGAGAACTCTTCTTTTTATATAGATGAGCATTGTAAGAATATAGAAAATGAAACTAAGAAAATTGTTGAAAATATAGATGCTTATATTAAAAATATAGAAGAGCGTATTAGTAAAATTTCTACAGAGTTTGAAAATTTTAAATTATTAGAGAAATATAATAATGTTATGTATAATATAGTAGAAGAGCAAAGTGATATAGTATCTTCTGTAAGAGAAAATATTGTAGCTATGCTTGATATTCAAAATAGCTTAAACTTAAAAATAGATTCTCAGGGTGCTGATATAATTAAAATTTTAGGAAGCTTTAGCAGAATTATAGAAGTAAAAGATGAGCTTAATGATGTTATAAAGAAAATAGGTAATTACTCATCTGCTTCGCATACTTATATAGAAACTCTTTCAAATATTATAAGCACTCATAGAAATAAAAGCAGTATGGCTTTTAAACCTATAATAACTTTATTGAAAAAATAGTGTATGTTTAATAATATTGATATAGTTGTAATAATATTTTTAGTATTTATATTTATTTATGGTTTTTATAGAGGTATTATATCAATTACAATACCAGTGATAGCTATAATATCTACTTTTATCATAGCACCAATTATATATAATCATGCTTCTAAATATTTTGACCATTCTATTATATTAAAAATAGTGTCATTTCTTATAAGTTATTCTGTAATAAGGATAATACTTTCAAAGGCGGCAGATAGCATAAAAAAAGTTTTAAAGATGATATTTTTATCTTGGGTAGATAGGATTCTTGGGGCAATAGTTATGCTATTTATAGTTTCTCTTATAATTTCTCTTGTATCATATTTTGTACTAAATATGACAGAGTATGGCGGTATTATATATAGCTCAAAAGTTTTAATGTTTATATATAATATATTTAATACTAATAATTACATGAACAATTTTGTATAAAAATACTAGAAATTTTGTGGTTTTACAAAATATATTTTTTGCTAAAATAGTTTTTTTATTCTGTCAATTTTCTTACCCATCTTTCTTTTTTAAGCATTATGACACCTATTGTAATTTTTGCAAAGTCAGTTAATTTCGCTATACCAAACATAGCAACAGGACCTACTGTAGTAAACTTTGCAAGTATCAAAGCCAAAGGTGCAAACATAAGTAAAGACACAGGCACATCTACCGCAAAACCAAACACCGTATCACCTCCAGCTCTCGAAACAGCAAATTGAGCATTAATATAAGTCCAAACAGGCATATATGAAGCTATTAATATTACTAAACTTCTAGTTATACCCTGAGCATCTGGAGTTAATTTTGAAAATATAAAAGGTATTAATAGGGTAGAAGACATTTGCACTAGCCCAACTACAGCCCCCGCTATAACAGACCCATTTAATATCCACCTTGCTTTATTTTTTGCATCTTCAAGTTCACCCCTTCCAAGTGTTCCTCCAACCACAACCATAGTAGATACAAATATTCCCTGAAATACTAAATAAAATATATTAGCTATAGTAAAACCAGAAGCCATACCCGCAACAGTTTCAGCACCGCCTCTGCTGTTGTATAGTGCCGTCATAAACATTTCGCTAAGTCCCCAGCTTATTTCACTTAAAAATATTAAACTAGATTTCTTTAGCATAGAATAAAATACATTAAGTTTTACTTTTAAAATTTCTCTAGTTCTTACATAAAACTTTTCTTTATGCAATTTGATATACACTATAAATAATATCATCTCTATTATTCTAGCAATAAGAGTTGCAATAGCAGCACCAGTTTCTTCAAGTCTAGGAGCTCCAAAGTTTCCGTATATTAAAATATAGTTTCCAAATGTATTACAGAATGTTGCTATTACTGATATTATAAGAGGTATATGCGGTTTACCTATTTCTCTGTAAGAAGTTCCTATTGCCCCAGAAATTGATATTGGTATAAATGTAAAAGCTATTATACTCATATATTTAGTACTTGAAGCTAAAATTGCCTCTTGTGAATTGTTTCCATTTGTCATTAAACGCATGAATATTTCTGGATTTATAAGCATTAATATCATATATATAGCTGATATAGTAAAAGGAAGTATTACTTTAAATCTAAATGCCTGCTGCATACCTTCTTTGTTGTCAGCACCGGCATTTTGTGCCATATATATTCCGCCCGCACCATAACAAGTGTTGAGTATTACTAAATATATAAAATTAAGCTGATTAGATACATTTACGGCAGCCATTTTTATATCACCGAGTTCTGCCACCATAAAATTATCTATTAATGATACCATTCCCATTATAAGCTGCTGAAGCATTACAGGTACAGCTATTGAAATGCATAATTTGTAAAAATCTAAATTTCCAAATAATTTATTTTTAATCAAATGATTATTGTTCATGTTTTTGCTCAAAAAATTAATATGTATTTTAGTGCAGTATTATATATTATAGATTGATTACTTGTCAATATATTATATTAAGCAAAGTTAATTTAAAAAAATATCCTTATTATTATCAATAATAAGGATATAAAAAATAATAAATTATTAATATAAAATTATTTTTCTAAATATGAATAAGAAAATTTATATTGAGCAAAAGGTATATAGAACACATCTTTTAATTTAGGGCTTTTTAATACAGCAGGTTCAAAATACGCTATAGGTATAATAACAGCTTCATCTTCTATAAGTATTTTTTCTGCTTTGTGTAATTCTCTCATTCTAATATTTTGGTCAGTAGTTTTTGATGCTATACTAATTGCTTCATCAAAAGCTTGGTTTGTAAATAGAGAGTGGTTTTTATATGAATAGCTAACAAACATACCTAAAAAAGTAGTAGGATCGTTATAGCTTCCAGTCCAACTTGCAGCTGCCATAGTATAATTTCTCTCTGTTCTAAATGCATGAATAAACGGTGCAAACTCCATTTGTGTAAGTTTAACATCTATACCAAGATTCTCTTTCCACATATTCTGTACAGCTTCAAACATAGGTATATCATTACTAAATGTAAGATAAAACTCTAATACAGGAAAACCCTCTCCGTTTGGATATCCTGCTTCTGCCATTAACCTTTTAGCTTCTTCTACATTTTTTTGATAATCTGCTTTATTTGTGCTTATATATTCACCGGCATTATCTCTAAAATATCCTTCAACATCTGTAACCCCCCAAGGTACTAATGCACCAGCTGGCTTACCAGATTTTATAATATTATCTACTATATAATTTCTGTCTATAGCAAGTGATAATGCTTTTCTTACTCTTTTGTCTTTTAGAGTTTCATTTGTAGTGTTGAGTGCATAATATTGAGTACCTATTCTTGTTGCTGTATCTATTAAACCTTCTTCTCTTAATGTGTCTACATCTTGATATGGAAATTGGTCAGAGAAATGAAGAGAGCCTTCTTTAACACCAGCAACTGCAGAATTAGGATTATCCATAAGAACGAATTTAATTCTTTCAGCCACTATTGTATCAGCTCCCCAATAATTAGTATTTTTTACAACAGTAATGCTTTCATCTGGTTTTCTCTCTTTCAACATAAAAGCACCATTACCAATACAAGTTTTAGGGTCTCTAGTCCAATTATCAGGATTTTTTTCAACCATATCTTTTCTTACAGGTGAAAATACAGGAAGATTTACAAGCTCCAAAAAATAAGCAGTAGGATATTCTAGTTTTACTTCTAATGTATAATCATCTAAAGCTTTTATACCAAACTCATCAACAGGCATATATCCAGCATTTACATTAGAAAAGTTAAGTATAGGCTCAAATAAATAACTAGGCTCGCTTGCTGTATTTGGATCAACAACTCTCTTCCAAGAATATTCAAAATCTTTTGCTGTTAGAGGTTTTCCGTCAGACCATTTACCGTTGGTTCTTAAATGAAATATATATGTAAGACCGTCTTCAGATATATCCCAACTTTCTGCAGCACCTGGCTGAATGGCTATATCTTTATATTTTGTAGTTAAGCATTCAAATAAATGCGTTACATAAGTAGAGCCTTGTAATGTAATATTTAGAGCAGGGTCTATAGTTTTTGGTTCTGCTCCAAGATTTACATAAATAGTGTTTTCGTCGATAGTCTTTTTATTTGTACAAGATAAAATAGATAAGAATAAAGCGGTAAGAATAATAATATATTTTTTCATATTACCCACCCTTAGTATAGATTTTTTAGAAAGATTATATTTTATAATATAATCTTGTCAATAAGTTTTTTTTATTATTTATAAAATATTATATTATCTATGCATTCCCATTGGGAAATTTTCTCTTTGAAGGTAGGTTTTATATATATTCATTATTTGCAATGTAAGCCCTATTGCAATGCAAGATTCATCTACATCAAACAAACCGCTATGTGCATTAGGTGTTATTGATTTTTTATTGTTTCTAGCACCAAGATTAAAAAATGCTCCTGGCTTATTTAATATAAAATAAGAAAAATCTTCAGCTCCTAAAGACGGTTTTATATTTAATACGTTTTTCTCTCCTAATAAATCTATAGCATTTTCTCTTATAATATTTGCAGCTTCTTTCCAGTTAATTAATCCAGGAAAATAAGTGGTTTCTATAAACTCTCCGTCTGCTTCCATTGATATAGCTATGTTTTTAATTATTTTTTTCATTTTATTTATTATGCTGTTAATGGTGGTGTCTCTTAATGCCCTAATAGTTCCAGTCATTTCCACATAATCACATATTACATTTGTAGCTTTTCCTCCATTAATAGTGCCTATTGTAATAACTGCATTTTCTCCAACATATGTGCTTCTGCTTATGATAGTTTGTATGGCGTTTATAATATTTGCTGATACTACTATAGCATCTACTCCGTCAGCAGGATTAGCTCCATGAGATTTTTTGCCGTATATTTTTATTTTGAAATCTAAACAGCTTGCATTAACTATACTGTCAGTTATTTTGATATTTCCTACGTTAGAATTTACATCTACATGAAGAGCATAAGTGATATTAACATTATGCAAGGCATTTTCTTTTATCATATTAGAAGCTCCGCCCGTTGTTTCTTCTGCAGGCTGAAATATTAGTCTTATATTGCATGGAGGAATGAAGTTTTTATCTTTGTTTGAAAATATTCTTGCTATACCCATATTTATTGCAGTATGTACATCATGTCCGCAAGCATGACAGACTCCTTTATTTTTTGATGCATAGCTGCAATGTTTTAAATCCTCTATAGGCAAAGCGTCCATATCTGCCCTAAATGCAATAGTAAAACTTTTATCTTCTCCCAAAATATCTGCTATAATTCCAGTATTTGCTATTTTTGTTTTATGTTTTATTTCATGCAAGTTTAAATAATTTGATATAAACTCCATAGTGTTAAATTCTTGATTGCTTAATTCTGGATATGAATGTATATGTCTTCTTATGTTTATAAGTTCATTTTCTATTTCTTTTATTTTTGTTTTTATGTTATCTAAAATATTGAGGCCTTCTTGTTTCATAAAATTAAAATACCATTTGAATATTATTTTGAGTAGAAATACTATCTTTGTATTATAAATTATATAAGTTTTTTTGGACAAATGATTTATTTTTTACTATACTTGAAATTAAAACTATAAAATTATTAAAACGGAGTATTTTATGAAACCTATTATAGGTATAAGCGGCAGTATATTGGCTATTGAAAATGACGGAGTTTTTTCGGGTTATGAGAGAGCTTATGTAAACGATGATTATGTACTTTCTGTTACAAGAGCTGGCGGCATACCATTTATTATTCCGATGATAGATGATGATGATGATATAAAAGCACAAATTTCTAATGTTGATGGAATTGTTCTTTCTGGAGGATATGATATTGACCCTATATATTGGGGAGAGGAAGTTAACTCTAAACTTGGAAGAATATTTCCAAGAAGAGATAATCATGAATTAAAAATAATAAAATATGCTTTAGAAATGAAAAAACCTATACTTGGTATATGCCGAGGCTGTCAAATTATTAATGTTGCTTTTGGCGGAAGTTTATATCAGGATTTATCTTTTATAAAAGATTGTTATATAAAACATTCTCAATCTGCTAAGCCTTATGAACCTACACATAATATTACAACTAAAGAAGGCAGTATTATTAGAGAGATAGTAGGGGATAGTTTAAGAGTTAATTCTTTTCACCATTTAGCTATTAAAGATTTGGGTAAAGGCTTAATTGCTACAAGTCATTCTACAGATGGTATAGTTGAAAGTGTAGAGTATACTGAAAACGGCAATTTTGTATTTGGGGTACAATTTCACCCAGAAATGATGCATTCTCATTATGATTTCGCTTTAAATATTTTCAAAAAATTGATATCTGTTTGTAAGAGATAATTGTTTACCTCTTATATTGTTTTTTAAAAAATATTTTTAAGGAGTTTTTTATGTCGGGTAATAAGTTAGGGCTCTTTAGTATAGTATTACTTGGTATTAATGCTATAGTTGGAACTGGTATTTTTTTGCTTCCCAATCAGGCTTATGCTGAAGTTGGGGTTATGAGTATAGGGGTAATTATCTTTGATGCTTTTTTAGTTATTTCTATAGCATTATGTTTTGCTGAAATGGGCGGAATGTATAAAAACAATGGCGGACCTTATCTTTATGCAAAAGATGCTTTTGGCGAGTTTGTTGGCTTTGAAGTTGGTATAATGAAATGGGCTATAAGTATAATTGCTTGGGCTGCTATGGCTATGGGATTTCCTACAGCATTGGGAGCAGTTTGGGCACCAGCTCAAAATCCTTTAGTTCAAAAAGTTATTGCTATAAGCATACTTGTTTTACTTGGTATAATGAACATCATGGGAGTTAAAATATCTAAAATAATGAACAATATAGTAACAACAGGTAAATTAATACCTTTAATATTGTTTGTTACAGTTGGTATTTTCTTTATAAAGGGTGAAAACTTTGTAAATCCTGTAGCTGAAAATGGTGAAGTTGTATTAAAAGGTACATTTGGAAGTGCTGCTTTACTTATATTTTATGCTTTTACAGGTTTTGAATCTATAGGTGTTGCAGCAGGAGACATGGATAATGCTAAAAAGAATGTTCCTTTGGCTATATGTGTAGTTTTGGTATTAGTAGCTATAATATATATACTTATTCAGGTAAACAGTATAGGTATATTAGGAGCTTCTCTAGCAACAACAAGCACACCAGTTGCCACTGCAGCAGAAAAGTTCTTGGGTAAATGGGCTGGAGCTATGGTAACAGCTGGTACTTTGATTTCTATAGGCGGTATTAACGTAGCTTCTTCATTTTTAACTCCTCGTGCGGGTGTTGCTATGTCTGATGAAAATCAGCTTCCAAGCTTTATTTCAAAAAGAAACTCTAAAGATGTTCCTTATGTAGCAGTAATAATATCTGTTGTATTAACAGCATTAGTAACACTTACAGGAAGTTTCACTACATTAGCAGCTATTAGTGTAGTATCACGTTTTGCTCAGTATATTCCTACTTGTTTGGCAGTGCCAGTAATGAGAAAAAAAGCTCCAGATATGGAGAGAGGTTTTACTCTTCCTCTTGGACCTGTTATTCCTATAATTGCTATAGTTGTTAGTTTGTGGTTATTATCACAATCAGATTTAAAGAAAATTATATTTGGTTTGGGCGGTCTTGTAGTAGGAGCTGTTATTTATTTTATAATGAAATTATCAAATAAAAGATAATCTTTTTGTTTATAAAATACCCTCTGTTTTTTAGTTTTCACTATAAAGCAGAGGGTATTTTTATTATAGTTCTTTTATTTCACAATAAATACATATTTATGTTTTAAATAACTGTAAGATGTAATATTATAAATAGTAATTTTGTTTTTTAAGCCTTTTTTGTTTAAAAAAATAGAATGATGATGTAATAATATATTGACAAATGAAGAAAATAATATATATTATATAGAGTATGAATTGTATTGTTGTAACCAATAATCCAAAGATTTTTGAACAAGTAAGAAGTAAGAATGCAGAAATAATTTATATGTCAGACTCAGATTTTATGGAAGTTCTTTGTAAAGTTAGAGATTTCGTACATTCAGGTTATCAATTATTAACTCATCCTATAGTTAGTAGTATAAAACCTTATGAAACTCCATACAAAAGCGTTGCTTTGTCTAAAGGTTCAGAATTGGATTTATATTCTCTAGAATTAATAGAGAATGCCATTGAGCTTACAAAAAACTTTTTGGATAAACCAAGAAGAAAATTAACAAAAGAAATTGATGAAGATTTTAGATTAATAGATTATAAATTAGTTATTGGAGCAATAGAAAATATTTTGTAGTATCAAATAATGGAGATTTTGTATGAGTAATTTATATGATTGTATTATAATAGGCGGCGGACCATCTGGTTTGGCTGCTGGAGTTTATTCTGCTAGAGCTAGATTAAAGACTATTCTTTTTGAGAAGGCTAGTTTTGGCGGACAGATTAGTATTACTGATGAGATTGCTAATTATCCTGGTTTTTATGAGCCAGATGAAGAGGCAAGACATCCTAAAAATCTTATTGGTAAAATGATAGAACAGGCTAAAGCTTTTGGTGCTGAAATAGAGCATAAAGAAGTAGTTGATGTGAAATTAGACGGCAAGGTTAAAGAAGTTAAAACTGCTGACGGAGAAGTTTATACATCAAAGACTGTAATAATTGCTACAGGTGCTCAGCCTAGAAAATTAGGTTGTAAGGGTGAATTAGAATACACTGGTAAGGGTGTTTCTTATTGTGCTACTTGCGATGCTAACTTCTTTGAAGGTATGGAAGTTTTCTGTATAGGCGGAGGAGATACTGCTGTAGAAGAAGCTATGTACTTATCTAAATTTGCTAGAAAGGTAACTTTGATAGTAAGAAAAGATTATGTTCGTTGTGCTAACTCTATAGAAGAAAAAGCTAAAGCTAATCCTAAAATTGAAATAAAATTTAGAACTGAGCTTTTAGAGCTTAAAGGTGATGGAATAGTTGAGTCTGCAATATTCTTAAATAATGAAACAGGTGAGACTTATGAATATAAAGCAGATGAAGAAGACGGCACATTTGGTGTATTTATATTTGTTGGTTATGTTCCTCTCACAAAATTGTTTGAAGGTAAAGTAGAAATGAAAGACGGTTTCATTATTACAGATGAAGAGATGAAAACAAATGTTGAGGGTGTATTTGCTTGCGGAGATTTAAGACCAAAAATGCTTAAACAGGTTATTACTGCTACAGCTGATGGTGCTATAGCTGGTATTTCTGCTAACAAATATATAGAAGAACATTATTCTTGATTATTTAAGATTATTTAATTAAAGGAAACAATTTGTATATGATAAAATTTAAAGGCTGAGTAAAAAATATCTCTTGCGTTGCAATGAATGAATATTCTATTTATAGCGGTATTATTGCATTGTTTGCTTTTCTAGGGATAAATTTATCAGGGATTAAATTGTTTTTATTTAAATTTAAGAGTGGCAGCATATTTTTATATGCTTCTGCTCTTTTTTTATTGCTTATAACTTATATTTATAAATAAAAATAAAAAAATATAAAGGAGACTATATGAAGTTAGAGTTAGGCGAGATTTATATTAAAGATATAAAACTTGACAAAATTTCAAAAGTCGAGAATGGAGTACTCTATGTAAACGTTGATGAGATTACAAAGATGGTACTTGAAGACGACAAGTTGAAAAGTGTAAAAATTGATGTAGCTCGTCCGGGAGAATCTGTTCGTATAACACCTGTAAAAGATGTTATAGAGCCTAGAGTAAAAGTAGAAGGCAAAGGCGGAGTATTCCCTGGAATGATATCTAAAGTAGATACAGTAGGTGAGGGTAAAACTAATGTATTGAAAGGTGCTGCTGTTGTTACTTGTGGTAAAATAGTTGGTTTCCAAGAAGGTATCATTGACATGTCTGGTCCTGGTGCTGATTATACACCATTCTCTAAGCTTAATAATTTATGTTTAGTTATAGAGCCAGTAGACAATTTAGAAAAACATGATTATGAAGCTGCTGTAAGAGGTGCAGGTTTAAAAGTTGCTACTTATTTAGGTCAATTGGCTAAAGAAGTAAAAGCTGACAAAACTTTCACTTATGAAACTAAACCTATATTTGAACAAGCTGCAATGTATCCTAATTTACCAAAAGTAGGTTATGTATACATGCTTCAAACACAAGGCTTATTACATGATACTTATGTTTATGGTGTTGATGCTAAGAAAATAGTTCCAACATTTATTTATCCAACAGAAGTTATGGACGGTGCTATTGTAAGCGGTAACTGTGTATCAGCTTGCGATAAAAACACTACTTATCACCACTTAAATAACCCTGTAATTAAAGCTTTATATGAAAAACATGGTAAAGATATTAACTTTATGGGCGTTATTATAACAAATGAAAACGTATTCTTAGCAGATAAGATGCGTTCATCAGATTGGGCATCAAAATTAGCTAAATATTTCGGATTAGATGCAGTAATCATCTCTGAAGAAGGATTTGGTAACCCAGATGCTGACTTAATAATGAACTGCAGAAAAGCAGAAGCATTCGGAATTAAAACTTGTATTATCACAGATGAATATGCTGGTAGAGACGGTTCATCTCAGTCTTTAGCAGATTCAGATGTATCAGCTAATGCTACAGTAACAGCTGGTAATGCTAATATAGTTATTAACTTACCAAAAGCTGAGGGTTTATACTTCAATGAAAAATTAGTTGGTTGTGTAAAAAGAGCTCATGATGTTGATATTAACTTGAGTGCTCATGTTATTTTTGAAAACTTAGCAGTTAAAGCTTCTGGTGTTATGGCTTTAAAAGAACTTATTAGAAAGAAAAATGTTGATCCTAGCAGTATTGATTTAGTAATAGAATGTTCTGAAGAGGCTTGCGGTGATATGAACCAAAGAGGCGGCGGTAACTTTGCTAAGAGTGTTGCAGAAATTGCTGGTATACCAAATGCTACTGGTTTTGATATTAGAGGTTTCTGTGCTGCTCCTTCACATGCTTTAGTAACAGCTGCTTCATTAGTAAAAGCTGGTTCTTATAAAAATGTTGTAATAGTTGCAGGCGGTGCTACTGCTAAATTGGGTATGAATGGTAAAAGCCATGTAACTAAAAATCTTCCTATTATAGAAGATATACTTGGTGCTTTTGCTGTACTTATCAGTGAAAATGACGGAGTACACCCAATTATTAGAACTGATGTACTTGGAAGACACACTGTTGCTACAGGTTCTGCTCCTCAGGCTGTTATGAACTCTTTGGTAGTTAATCCTTTAGAAAAAGCAAACTTAAAAGTTACTGATATAGATAAATATACTGTTGAGATGCAAAACCCTGATGTTACTAAACCTGCTGGTGCTGGTGATGTACCTGAGGCTAATTACAAAATGATAGCTGCTATTGGTGTTAAGAAGGGTGATATTGAGAGAAGTCAATTAGCAGAGTTTGTTGAAAAGCATGGTATGTCTGGTTGGGCTCCTACTCAAGGACATATTCCTTCTGGTGTGCCTTATTTGGGTTATGCTATTGAAGACATTATGGCTGGTAAAATTAACCGCATAATGCTTATAGGTAAAGGTTCACTTTTCTTAGGAAGAATGACTAACCTTTTTGATGGTATATCTGTTATTATAGAAAAAAATAATGGTGATAAAGGCACTGGCGAAGGTGTTTCTAAAGAAGAAGTTAATAAACTTATTGCTAATGCTATGAGAGATTTTGCTAAAAGCATGTTAGGTGAATAAGGAGGTATTATATATGAGTGATGCTTCTAATTCAGCTATAAAATCTATGATAGGGGAGACTTTTCTCTCTCTTGCTAATGCTTTGGAAACTGGTCAATTTGGTAAGAAGGTTCGCGTTGGTATAACAAATAGAGGTTCTGAGCATGGTGCAGAAGCTGTATCTCTTGGCGGCGTAATAGCTATGAAGAGAAACAAAAATGTTGAAGTTGTTTTGATTGGTGAAAAAAACTCTACTGGTCTTCAAACAATAGAAACTGATTGCGATGAAAAAGCTCATAAAATAATGGAAGAGATGCTTGCTAAAGGAGAGTTAGATGCTTGTGTTACTATGCATTATCCTTTCCCTATAGGAGTATCAACTGTTGGAAGAGTTATTTCTCAGGCTAATGGTAAAGAAACTTTTATTGCTACTACTACTGGTACTTCTGCTACTGTTAGAGACCAGGCTATGTTTAAAAATGCCATTTATGGTATTATCACAGCTAAAGCTTGCGGTATAAAAGAGCCTACTGTTGGTATATTAAATATTGACTCTGCTCGTACTGTTGAGAGAGCTTTAAAAGAGCTTGCTTCTAATGGCTACAATATTAAATTCGGTTCTTCTAATCGTGCTGACGGCGGTGCGGTATTAAGAGGTAATGACCTTATTACTGGTGCTGTTGATGTTGTAGTTTGCGATTCTCTTACTGGAAACATTCTTATAAAAATGTTCTCATCATTCAATAGCGGCGGAAGCTATGAGGCTATAGGTTATGGATATGGTCCTGGTATAGGATTTGGATTTAAAACTCCAATATTCATTATTTCTAGAGCTTCTGGTTCTAATGTTATTGCTGGTGCTATTGAGTATGCTTATCAGTGTATTAGCGGCAATATAATAGATGTTATGAACAAAGAAGAAGAGGAAGTAAAAAAATATGGTTTTGATGCTATATTAGAAAGCTTAAAACCTAAGGCTTCTTCAGTTACTGAAAAAGCTAAACCTACTGTTGCTAAAGAAGTTGTAACTGCTCAGATTCCTGGCGTTGAGGTTATGGACTTGGATGCGGCTGTAGAGTTAGTTATGGAAAATGGTATATATGCTGAGTCTGGTATGGGTTGTACTGGACCTATCATATTGGTTAGTGATAAAAATAAAGAAAATGCAGAAAATATTTTGAGAAAAGGCGGATTTATATCTTAGGTTAAGATTGTCTGCTGCAAAGAATAATTATAGTAACTTTTTTACTAGTTAAAAATATGGAAACATTAGATATAAAAAATAATATCTAGTGTTTCCATTTTTTATTTTATTAATATATTAAAATTATAGGAGTTTATTATGGATGTTATTTCAAACATAGTAGCAAAGGTAAACAGCATTTTATGGGATTATCTATTGATAATCATGCTATGCGGTAGTGGAATTTATTTCACTTTGAGACTTAAATTCGTACAAATAGCAAAGTTTAAAGATGGCTGGAACAGAACTTTTGGAAGTCTTTCTTTAAAAGGTAAAGCTGCTGACAAAGAAGGTATGAGTTCTTTCCAATCTTTAGCAACAGCAATTGCTGCTCAAGTTGGTACTGGTAACTTAGCTGGTGCTGCTACTGCTTTAATTGCCGGCGGTCCTGGTGCTATATTTTGGATGTGGGTGTCTGCTTTCTTTGGTATGGCTACTATATTTGTTGAGGCTTCTTTAGGTCAAAAATATAAAACTACTACTGAAGATGGCCATGTTATAGGAGGACCTGCTTACTATATTACTGCTGCTTATAAAGGTGCTTTTGGTAAATTTTTAGCTGCTTTATTTGCTATATTTATTATATTAGCTTTAGGTTTTATGGGTAATATGGTTCAATCAAACTCTATATCTGGTGCTTTTGTTAATGCTTTCCCTCAAATTAAACCTATATATGTTGGTATAGTTTGTGCTATAATATCTGCTTTCATCTTTATTGGCGGTTTAAGAAGAATAGCTTCATTTACAGAAAAAATAGTACCTATAATGGCTTTATTCTATATCATTGGTTCTGTAATCATTATAATAATGAATATTAAAAACCTTCCTAGTTCTATAGCTTTAATATTTACTGCTGCTTTTAATCCTCAAGCTGTTATAGGTGGTGGATTAGGTATAGGTATACAACAAGCTATGCGTTTTGGTGTTGCTCGTGGTTTATTCTCTAACGAAGCTGGTATGGGTTCTACTCCTCATGCTCACGCTTTAGCTAAAGTTAAACACCCTTGTGAACAAGGTGTTGTTGCTATGATAGGTGTATTCTTTGATACATTTGTTGTTGTTACTTTAACTGCTTTAGTTATATTAACTTCTGACATATTACAAACTAAAATATATCCTTTAGAATCAGCTGCTCTTATACCTGAAGCATTAAAAGGTGTTGGTTTACCTCAAGAAGCTTTCAGAATGGGTTTTGGTTTCTTTGGTGTTATATTTGTTGCTGTATGTTTATTCTTCTTTGCTTTCACTACTATAGTAGGTTGGTATTTCTTTGGTGAACAAAACATTAAATATTTATTTGGTGTTAAAGCTGCTAAGATTTATGCTATTTTAGTTGTTGGCTTTGTACTTTTAGGTTCAACTTTAAAAGTTGATTTAGTATGGGCTTTAGTAGATACTTTCAACGGCTTAATGGTTATACCAAACCTTTTAGGTCTTTTAGCTTTGAGTGGTGTTGTTAGTGTTTTATTTAAAGAATATAATGATTTGAATAAAAAATAATAAACATAATTATTTGATTTATTAATAAAATGTCTGGCAAGTATTACTTTCCAGACATTTTTCATCTAAATAACTCTTATTATTTATAGTAATAAATAATAAAATGATTTTTTATATATTTTTCTTGATAAAATATTTATAAAGATTTATTAAGAATATTTTTTGTATTTTAATTTATTTATAAATGTAATTATTTTTACATTTATTATTAGGAGATATAATGTATCTTATTGAACAATTAGTTTCAAGAATCAATTCATTTTTATGGGATTATACATTACTTATATTTTTATGCGGTACTGGGCTTTATTTTACTATACGATTAAGATTTATACAGATAAGAGAGTTTAAAGATAGCTTTAAGTCAACATTTGGTTCTGTTTCTTTAAAGGGTAATGCTGCTGATGAGCATGGTATGAGTTCTTTCCAATCTTTAGCAACTTCAATAGCTGCTCAGGTTGGTACTGGTAATTTGGCTGGGGCTGCTACTGCTTTAGTTTCTGGAGGACCTGGGGCAATATTTTGGATGTGGGTATCTGCTTTTTTAGGTATGTCTACAATATTTGCTGAAGCTACATTAGCTCAGAAATTTAAAACTTATAAAGATGGTCAAGTGATAGGAGGACCTGCCTATTATATACAGGCTGCTTACAAAGGGGCTTTTGGTAAATTTTTAGCTGGTTTGTTTGCTGTTCTTATTATTTTGGCTTTGGGAATAATGGGAAATATGGTGCAGTCTAATTCTATATCATCTGCCTTTTCTAATTCTTTTCCTGTTAATAACAAAGTTGTAGGAGTGATAGTAGCTATTATTTCTGGATTTATATTTTTAGGCGGTGTTAAGAGAATAGCTTCATTTACAGAGAAGATAGTTCCTATTATGGCTATATCTTATCTTCTTGGTGCTATTATATTAATACTTTTAAATATAACAAAAGTGCCTCATGCTTTTTATATGATATTTGTATCAGCATTTAATCCAGAGGCTATAATTGGAGGTTCTTTAGGAATAGGAATACAGCAGGCTATGCGTTTTGGTATAGCTAGAGGATTATTCTCAAATGAGGCTGGTATGGGTTCTACTCCTCATGCTCATGCTATTGCTAAAGTTGATCATCCTTGCGAGCAGGGTGTTGTTGCTATGATGGGAGTATTCTTTACTTTTATAGTATTAACATTAACTGCATTAGTAATACTTACTTCTGGAATATTAGAAAATCAGGTTTATAACTTAGAATCTCCAAGTTTAATATCTGAATCTTTAAAAGGTATTGGTTTGGCTCAGAGTGCTTTTCAAATGAAATTTGGGCATGTGGGTGTGATATTTATTGCTTTATGTTTGCTATTCTTTGCATTCTCTACAATTATTGCTTGGTATTTCTTTGGCGAGCAGAATATTAAATATTTATTTGGTCAGAAGGCTGCAAAAGTATATGCTTTAGTTGTTGTTGTATTTATATTTATAGGTTCTACTCTTAAAGTTGATTTGGTGTGGTCTTTGGCTGACTGTTTTAATGGGCTTATGGTAATACCTAACCTTCTTGGTATATTAGCATTAAGTCCGCTTGTATCCTCACTTGTAAAAGATTATAAGAGGTTCAAAAAAGAGAAAAAAAATAAAGCTAATTGATATGATTCTATAATATATATAAAAGACTTGTTGGATTTTTTTATAAATTATCTGCAAGTCTTTTTTATTTATTATTTAATTTTTTTAGCTTATCTCTATGGCTTCTATAGGCTATTATAGGCATATCTCCTGGTATTAGTTTTTCTTCTTTCATTCCTAAATATGATTCTTTAGAGCTTTGAGTTTTTACAACATCTTTATCTTGTTTTAATACATAAGCTGAGAATTTTTTACCTATAAAGTTTACTATATTTTTTATTATTGGTATATTTACAACTTTTTGATAAAATCTAATATAAACAACAGTATTTTCATCATCAACCGGAGCAAATGCGGCAAATACTCTCATCTTTTCAAATATATAATTTTGCCAAATATTAGGAAAATAAAAATATAAAAAATATTTAAAATCTTCTTTTTTCATTTCTGATGCACTTAATGCTTTTTGTCCATTATCAATTACATTATTTACATAAAATTTTAATGTATTAGTATCTTCATTTAGTTCAACTAATGGACCATTTACTAAAGTTTTATTTCCTTTGCCTATTGTATTATAATGAACAAAGGCTACATGAACTACATCAAGTTGATTTTCTATGCATCTTGTATAATGATTATGCCACTCATCTCTTATTGTAGAGTAAGAAAACTTTTTATCTTCCAAATCATCAGGAAACATTATTTTATCATTGATTTTATCTTTATCTCCATACCATAACCATATTAAACCATAAAGCTCTCTCACCTCATAGCTTTCAACAAAAAATCTTTCATCAACTTGAGTATTTTTTCCATTAGCAGGAATCATTACAACTTTGCCGTTTTTGTTAAATTGAAAACCATGAAAAGGGCATGCTATATTATTACCGCATACTTTTCCATGAGAAAGAGAAGCTCCTCTATGACAGCATTTATCTTCTATACAGCATATATTATTATTTTCATCTCTCCAGAACACTAGATTTTTATTTAATCTTTTAGCGAAGAGCGGTTTGTTTTTCTTTACTTCTTTAGAGTCTAATACTCCATACCACATATTGTATATCATATGTTTGTCCTTAATTTAATATCAATATTTCATAATTATATACCTTTATTTTAATAAATAAACATTTTATAGTATGAATTTTATAAAAAATTATACTATAACCTTTTATATGTATAAAAATCATGAGATATAATTTTCTTTAAGAACATAAAATTTTTTAATATAATATAAGATTATAGTTTTAATATGCTTGTTATTAATATTTTTTAATATATAATATTACAGAAAATAATTCAGGTTTTCAATTTTTTTAAATAAATTAGTTTAAGGAAATAATAATATGGCTTTATCTATAGGAATTGTAGGACTTCCAAACGTAGGAAAATCAACACTTTTTAATGCACTAACAAATGCTCATGCAGAGGCAGCTAATTATCCGTTTTGTACTATAGATAAAAATGAAGCCACTGCAATAATAAAAGATGAAAGAGTAGATAAATTAGCAAATCTTTTTAAATCAAAAAAGAAAGTTTATAACACTACTACATTTGTTGATATTGCCGGACTTGTAAAGGGAGCTTCTAAAGGTGAAGGGCTTGGAAACAAATTCCTTTCGCATATTAGAGAAGTAAATGCAGTGCTCCATGTTGTGCGTGTATTTGAAGATGGAAACATTACTCATATAGGGGAGGTTGATCCATTAAGAGATTTGGATATAATATTAACAGAGCTTATGCTTGCAGATATTGAAACACTTAATGCTAGAATGGAGAGACAAAAAAAGGTTGCTAAAGGAAGCAAAGCAAAATCAGTAGAAGAAGAGATTGCGTTACTTGAAAAAATACTTCCAGAGTTAAATAATTTTAAGCCAATATTTAGTTTAGATTTAACTGATTCAGAAAAAGATATATTAAAACCATTATTTTTATTAACATCAAAAAGCATGATGATAGGGGCTAATTTATCAGAAAATGAATTAGCTAACCCAGAAAAAAATTCTCATTATGTAACACTTCAAAATTATGCCAAAGAGAGAAATATAGAGCTTATACCTTTCAGTGCTAAAATAGAAGCAGATTTACAGGATTTGGACGAAGAGGAGAGATTAAGCTATTTAGCAGATTTAGGTGTTAAAGAATCTGGAGTAGAGAGATTAACTAAAGCAGGACATAAATTATTAAAGCTTTTAACATTCCTTACTTCTGGAGAAGATGAAACTAGGGCTTGGACTGTGAGAGAAGGTGCTTATGCTCCAGAGGCTGCTGGAGTTATACACAGTGATTTTGAGAGGGGATTTATTAGTGCTGAGGTTATTAACTGTGATAAACTTTTGGAGCTTGGAAGTTTTGTTAAGGCTAAAGAGGCTGGTGCTATTAGACTTGAGGGTAAACAGTATCTTATGCAAGAGGGTGATGTTGTAACTTTTAGGTTCAATGTTTAATTTTCTTTATATAAGACTTTAAAGAGTTTAATTCCAAATAAAAAATAAGATATAAAATAAAAATATCAAAAAAATAATAAAATGAAACCGAATTTTGAAGCTAAATATATCAAATTATATGTACTTTCATCTTTTATAGGTGCTACTGTTGGTTTTATAGTGTCTTTTTATAGAATGATATTATATAGACTAAGCATTAATGTCTTTTATGTTTCAAATTTTATTCTTAGCAAATGGTATTATCCTATAATAATGTTTATAGTTTTAATTTCTCTTGGCTCTCTTATAGGATTAATATTAAGACATTATCCACAGATAAGAGGTGCTGGAGTTCCGCAGATAAAATATTATCTTTCTCTTAATGAACCAAAAAATATTGTTGTTGAAATAGCATTAAAACTTTTTGGAAGTATGATATCTTTTGCAAGCGGACTTTCACTTGGAAGAGCTGGTCCTTCTATGCATATAGGCACGCTTGTTGGGCTTTTTTATCATAAACATTTTTATAGTCATATATCCAAATATAGAAGATATCTTATTATAGCTGGTGCTTGTGCTGGTATGACTGCAACTTTTAGTGCACCATTTACAGGAATTGCTTTCTCTTTTGAAGAGCTTAAAGAAAATAAAAATCATATAGTTTTTGTTTGTATAGCACTCTCTTCAATATTTTCTATACTTGTAATAGAGCATATTTTAGGTCAATCTATGATACTTAATTTTAATTTGCCTAGAATACTTGAAGTAAGACATTATATATCTTTACTTCCTTTAGGTTTAATATGCGGACTTCTTGCTTCTTTTCAAAATATACTTATGAATACATTTAGTAAATTTTATCAGAAGATAAAAAATGATATATTACGTCCTGTGCCTGCTTTTATAGTTGCTGGTATTATGATAATGTTTTTCCCTTATGTATTAGGAAGCGGAGATTTGCTTATAGGAAGTATAGTAATGGATAAGTTTCCTATACATATGTTATTTATACTTATATTTGTTAAGCTCTTTTATACATCAGTATGTTCTACATCTGGAGCTGTGGGTGGAGTATTTTTCCCTACTTTTATTCTTGGCTCTTCTATAGGGTCTTTGTATGATATTTTTTTGGTGCATTATTTTCCGGAATATGCTATGTATGGAGATTTGTTTATAGTGTTGGGTATCACTTCTATGATGTCTGGTATTACAAGAACACCTATAATGGTATGTATATTAATATTAGAGATATCAAGTTCTGTTTCAAATTTTGTTGCTCTCATGATAGTAGCTATAATATCATATATGGTAGCTAAAGTTCTTGGAGTAACTTCTATATATGATTTCAAAGAAGATTAAAGAATATTAAATAAATAATAATTAATTAAAAATAAAAAAGCCGCCTAAAAATAATAGACGGCTATAATTTTTTTAGTTAATATTTAAGCTTTTACAACTTTCTTTTTATATATTGTATCCACTATAACACCTAAAGCATTATCACCAGATACATTACAAGCAGTACCGAATGAGTCTTGAGTGATGTATAAAGCAACCATTATAGCACTTAAAGGACTGTCAGGACCGCCAAGACCAACCATATAAAGGAATGGTAAAGCTGTCATTATAGAACCGCCAGGAGCACCAGGAGAAGCTATCATAGCAATACCAAGCATAGCAATAAATGGAAGTATAGTATTATAAGAAATAGGAATCTGATTCATCAAACATACTGCTGTGGCACATGCTGTAATTGTAATCATAGAGCCTGCCATGTGAATATTAGCACAAAGAGGTACTACGAAATTTCTTATTTGTTCAGATATACCATCTTTTTCTGCACATTGTAAATTAACAGGTATAGTAGCAGCAGATGATTGTGTACCTAAAGCAGTTGCATATCCTGCAATTTGGTTCTTCATAAGCATAAAAGGATTTTTCTTTCCTATAGTACCAGATACTAAGAAAGCTATTAGAAGATATATTAAATGCATAATAATAACTACTAAGAATACTTTCCATAATATTCCTAATATTACAAAAGTTTTTCCAGATCTAGTCATATCAACAAAAGTACCACAAATATAAAGAGGAAGTAAAGGAATTATAGATACACGCAAAACTTTACCAATAATAGTAGATAATTCTTTAAATACATTGTATAAATATTCTCCTATTTCTTTTCCTCTCATAGTAGATATTCCAAGTCCTATTATAAATGCAAATAAAACAGCAGCTAAAGTATCTAATAAAGGTGTTACGGTTATAGATAAATAAGGAGTAACAGAATTACCAGCAGCATCAGCAATTCTCTGAATATCATCAGCACTCATAAAGCTAGGAAATAAATTGTAAGCCACCAAGAATGATGCAGAGCCAGCAATTAATGTAGAGCCATAAGCCAATATACATGTTACAAGCAATAAGAACCCTGAACCTTCTTTCAAATCAGCTATACCCATAGATACATAAGAAACTATCATCAAAGGTATTACAAATTTTAAATAAGAACTAAATATACCAGATGCCGTTACTATGACTCTAGATATTACTTCTGGTATAAATTGCTGTCCAAAAAATATACCAAGCAAAATTCCGATAATCAGCCTAGGCACTAATCCAAGTTTTAAATTTTTTTTCCATTTTTACTCCTTAAAATATTTAAAAATATTTATAAATACTAATATATACAAAAATCACAATAAGTAAATAAAAAATCACATTTTTTTGTATTTAATAACTATAAGTAGTAATATTATTTGCCATAAATTTGCAATTTTTATGCAATGTAATAATATAATAACATATTGATTTTAATATAAAACTATATATACTTTAAGTTGTATAAAAAATCGGGGGAATAGAAAATGGATAAAAAGCTGTATGATAACTATATTAATATTTTAAAAGAGGAATTAGTTCCTGCTTTGGGTTGTACTGAACCTATAGCTATAGCTTTTGCTGGAGCTAAAGTTAGAGAAGTTTTGGGAGATATGCCGGAATCTGTTGTTGTGAAATGCAGCGGAAATATTATTAAGAATGTTAAAGGGGTTACAGTTCCTAATTCTAATGGATTAAAAGGAATAGACGTTGCGGCTGTTTTAGGAATAGTTGGAGGAGATGCTAGTAAAAATCTTGAGGTATTAAGCAGTATTAAACAAGAGGATATTGATAATACAAAGATATTGCTTAAAACAGATTTTTGTAAATGTGAGCTTATAGAGAACGTTGAAAACTTATATATTATTATTGAAGCTAAAAATAAAAAATCTAATGCTGTAGTTGAAATAAGAAACGGACACACTAATATTACAAAAATAATTAAAGATGGTAAAGAAATTTTTAAATCTGATGATAATTCTTCTTCAGATTCTAATACAGATAGAGAATCTCTCACTGTTAAAGATATATATACTTTTGCTAATGAGGTAAAAATAGAAGATATAAAAGATGTAATATCAAGACAAATAGATATGAATACAGCTATATCCAAAGAAGGTATTAATAATGAATACGGTGCTTCTATTGGAAAGACACTATTAAAATATTATGGAGAAAATGACATAAGAAATAAAGCGAAAGCTTATGCTTCTGCAGGTTCTGATGCTCGTATGGGCGGATGTGCTATGCCTGTAGTTACAAATTCTGGAAGCGGAAATCAGGGTATTACTGCTTCTATTCCTGTAATAGAATATGCATCTCATTTAAATGTATCTGAAGAGAAATTATATAGGGCTTTAGTTTTATCAAACTTAATAGCTATCTTACAAAAGAAACATATAGGTAAATTATCAGCATTTTGCGGGGTTGTATGTGCTGCTACTGGTGCTGCTTCCGGTATTGCTTATTTGCATGATGCTACATACAAACAAATATCTGATACTATAATTAATGCTTTAGCTACTATAGGCGGAATGGTTTGCGATGGAGCTAAATCTTCTTGTGCTTCCAAGATTGCTGAGGCTATTGATTGCGGAATACTTGCTTTTAATATGGCTAGAGATGGAAAAGTATTTAAGTCTGGTGATGGACTTGTAAAAGATGATGTTGAGGCTACTATTGACAGCATAGGAAGAATGGCTAAAGATGGCATGAAAGCTACAGATGTTGAGATACTTAATATTATGATAGAAAAATAATTTCCTTTTTTTGTTTATTTATTTTTTAAATATTGTATAATATATTGATTAATTCATAATTAAATTATTAGGGGATTTTAATAATATGCCTGGTTTAAGTGATAAAGAAATTAATGCAACTTTAGCAAAAATTAGAAAAGATTATGCTGAAGGTGCTGAAAAATATGGTGCTAGAATATATAATGTTGATTCTTTTAATAGTAGATATAGAGAGGCTTTAGAAAATAGACAGGATTTATCTAGTTTTTTATTATTGGAGATTAAGATATTAGAAGATATTAAAACAACTTTAATGCAAAAAGAAGAAGAGGCACAAAGAAAGAAAGCTGAAGAAGAAAAAGCAAAAGAAAACTCTTTTATGAAGAAAGTTGATAACATGATAGAGAAATTTAGAAATGCAGTAGAAAAATATCCAGAAGCAAAATTGCATGACAAAGCTGATTATGAACTTCAGCATTTATATGGTGCTTTTAGAGAGTTATATGAATGTTTTTCTGTTGTAAGATATTTTTCAAGCGGTCCTGCTAGTGATTATATAGTAGAAACTGCTTTGAAAGATTATGATAATAAACTTCAAAGATTTGTTACTCCTATAGGCGAGAGACGCATTCCAGAGATGTTTAGCGATTATGTATATGCTTTAGATAAGGGTGATAATTCTAGCAGATTTGAACAGTTTATATTAAAAGAGGCTGGTTTTTTATTACATTCTTTTATTGATAAAATGAGCTCTATTAAAATGATGGTTTTAAAAAATAGCTTTGAAAATAATGTTATATTGCCTGAATCTCTTAGCTCTCAATCTCCGAGAGTATATTCCTTTTTTAAAGGAAAAAATAAAGAAGATATTTATAATGCTACTATAGCTTATGCTTCTGCTATGATTAATGATTTTAGGCTTCAAAGTTTTAGAAAAGATGAAAATTAAAATACTTATTTTATTTTTACTTCTTTTTAGCTTAAGTTTTACCTATGATGCTTCTAATATTAATAATGCATATAGACTTTATAGAGCTAAAAATTATAAGAAAGCTGCAGAATTGTTAGAAGAAGAGATTAAAACTACACCTATATTAAAAATAGAATATTATGAAATGCTTGCTAATGCATATATGTATATGAAAGATTATAATAATATGCTTAGAGTGGCAAGAGATGGTATTATAGTTAATAGATTTTCTCATAAGCTTTATTTTCAAAAGGGGTATGCTTTATATAAATTGGGTAAAACTAATGAGGCTATTGAACCTGTAAGGCATTCTCTTATATTAAATCCTGATGATGCTTATATGAACAATTTTTTAGGTTTGTTATATCTTTATACTGAAGATTATAAATTAGCTGAAGCATCTTTCTTAAAGGCTAATATATATAGCACTAATAATATTGTATATATGATTAATTTGGCTGCTACTTATGAGAGAGATAAAAATTATGTATCTGCTCTAAAGATTTATGAAGATGTTTATAATATAGATAAAACTTATAGAAATGTGGCTGAATCTATAAATAGAGTTAAAAATTATTTAGGATATACAAACGAAGATATTAAAGTTGTTAATACTGTTGAAACTGCTCATAATGAGGATACAGAAGTTAATTTAATAAACCCTATTGAAAATACAAATCAAACTGTTATTACTAATAATATATATACAAATAATATCATTAATACTAATAGTACAGTAAATACTAATGATACTAATTCAAGTACTACGAATCAATAATATTTATGAAAGAGATTATAGACATATTAAATGAATATTCAAATAAAAAAAATAGTAATTTATATTCATATTTAAAAATTGCTAATAAGTGGAATATAATTATGGGAGATGTTTTATCTAAAATATGCTATCCTTCATTTTTTAGAAATGGCATTTTAAGTGTTAATGTTATAGATAGTGTATGGGCTAATGAGATTATGATGAATAAAATAAAAATATTTAATAATATAAAAAACGAAACTAATATTGTAGTTTATAATCTTGTTACAAGAATAGATGATATTAATAACAATAATTTTGACAATAATACTAAAAAAAACTATGTAAAAAAAACTGTTACTGAAGAGCATAAAAGATGGGCAGATGAAACTATAAAAGAATCCAATATAGAAGATGAGAAAATGAGAGAGAAGTTTTATAATATTTTACTTGAGGCAGAGGATTGAATAATAAAATGTTTCTTATTGATGATGACTATATAAAGAAAAATATATCTATTTATAAAGCTACTAGAAGTACAATTACATTAAAAGATATTAATGAACATTTATCTAGATATATTTATAATTATCCGAGAAAGGCTTTTGGTGTTAATCATGAAAGTGCTTTAGATTTTTATTGCTACTATATGGAGAGAATAGAAAATATTATACTAAAATATAATGAGACTGAAGTGAAGTTTATTACTTGGTTTACTTATACATTAAGAAATAGTTATTTAAATTATGTTGATTATAAAAAAAGAAAAGAAAAATATAATAACGTAGAAGAAGTTTCTATAGATGCTCCGCTTTGTAATAGGGAAGCTTATACTTTGCATGATGTATTGTATGACACAAAAACTTATTCTTTAAGCGATTATGTAGATAGTACTGATGATATAGAAAATATTAGCTTGAAGATGTTTGATTATGTAGAGAGTATTTTTAATGCTAGAGATTCTCTAACATTTTTTATGCATAATTTGGAGCTATTTATAAATCTTGTTTCAAAACCATTAATGAACTATTTTAATATTTCTTATGAAGAGGCATATTCTATTATTGAAAAAGCAAGAGCTACTTATATACATAAATATAATGATATAATAAAGCTTCAAGATTCTATAGCCAGTATCAATTTACAAATAGCAGAAAATAATAGAAAAGGAATTTTTACTATACATTTGGCTAGCAAAAAACAACAGAGAATAAAAAAATTGCAGTCTATTAAGGTTACTGTTAGCTATGACTTTTTATCTAAACTTTTTGATATCACTGTTAATGCTGTTACAAAGATTATAAAAAAGATAAAAAATCAATTAAAGGAAAGTTTTAAGCTATGAATAATAATGATGATAAACTTCAAAAATATGAAGAAGAAATTATAAAGTATGTAAGCGGTTTAGAGGTTTCCAAAGAATTTTTATCATTACTTGAAAATGATATTGATATTCAAAATAGAGTTAATAGTTTGAGGTTTGATTTATTTGTAATGGAGAATATAGAAGATTCTAATATGTTTGAGAAATCTATTAATAAGGCTTCTATTAAAATAAAAAATGGAATAATTGAGAGTTTTAATTATTTTTCTATATTAACACCTCTTTTAAGTAGGGGAGAGAATGATACTGAAAAAACTTATATTTATAAAAACATAGAAATAAGTAAATACGAAAACGAATATTATTTAAATATTAGAGATATAAAAAAATATTGTATCATACATAAAAACAAAGAGGAGATAATTAATATTTGGGGTGATAAAGAGAGTTATGAATTAAAATTGGATAATGGAAATTATAATATAAAAACAGATTATTATGAATGTGATATAAATATAGAATAAGTGAAAGAGATAGTTTTTTACAATTTTTAGCTATATATAAACAACTATATTTTGTTAAAAGAAAAAATTTTCAAGTTTTTTGTTTATGGTGGCTTTCCTAAGCATGGTTCGTGCTTATCTAAGAGCAGTATTTTTATATAAAAACACGGCTATTATTTAGATTTTATAAATATTACAATATATAAAGTAAAAATATTTGCACTTTTTGGTTCTTTTTGCGGCGGGAAAAAGAACAATAAAAAATTAATAATTTAAAAAATTTTTAGTGTTATACGAAGTAGGTTATAAAATGAAAAAAATATGCAAATGGGCTAAAACCGATATAGAAATAAAATATCATAATGATGAATGGTGTAAGGTTTGTCATGATGAAATAAAATTATTTGAAATGCTTATACTTGAAAATATGCAGGCTGGTTTAAGTTGGAGATGTGTATTAAATAAAAGAGAAGCTATGAGAGAAGCTTTTGACAATTTTGATTATAAAAAAATATCTAATTACGATGAAAAAAAAATTGCATCTCTTTTAGAAAATAAAGCTATTATTAGAAACAAAAGAAAAATAGAAGCCATGATAATAAATGCAAAGAAATTCATAGAAGTTCAAAAAGAGTTTGGAAGCTTCGATAAATATATATGGCATTTTACAAATAATGAAGTTTTATATAATAAACTAAATTATGATGATGCACTTCCAGCAGAAAATGAACTTTCAAAAACTGTAAGCAAAGATTTAATAAAAAGAGGCTTTAAGTTTGTAGGAAGCATTATAATATACAGCTACTTAGAAGCTATAGGTATTATTAATGATCATTATACAGATTGCCCTTTTAAATAATAGTTTTTAAAATTATTTATCTTTTCCAGTAATAGCCTCTACTATATTAACCAAGTTTGAAATAGAGCGGTTAAAATAAACAAGTACATCTCCGTATAAATGGGCATTTAATGCTGGTATTAAAGATTTATCAACATTATCATAATGCCTTTGTCTTGCTTCATAATAGAAACCTTTTATTTGATGATATTTCTCCATAGCTTCTTCATAAGTTTTTTCTTTGTTTATAGAATAATTATTAAGTATTAGAGTTGATAAATAATCTATAAACTCTTTATTGTTATGAAGCATTTGAAGTATATCTTTCCTTTGTATTTCATTAAATAAAGTTTTTTTCTCATTTCCCTTAATAATGGCTTTACCCAAATCTTTCAAATTATCGCCTAAGTTTTCGTAGTATGTACTAATATTAATTAGAGAAGCAATATCAGCAGAGTTGAGTGTGCTTTTTCCTAGAAGTTTAAGCAAGAATGTATGTATTTCATTGTCTGTATTATCCAGCATTTTTTCATGGTCGCGAATTTTATTAAGAAGTTTTTCACTTGGGCTGTCAAATAATTGTTCTATTCTTGACAACATTTTTTGAGCAATTTCTCCCATGTATGCTACTTCTTTTCTTACTTCTATCTCAGCAGAAATAGGCATATGTAAAAGTCTGTCAGATAATAAGCTAATATGTTTTTCTCCGTCTTTATCTTTAATAATTAGGCAAACAATATATTCTAACTTATCAGTAAGGAAGAAGAATACTATAACGTTTACTATATTAAAAATCGTGTGTGCAGCAGCAATATAGAAAGATATATTAACATAATTATTATTAACAACTAAATCAGGTCCTCCAGATACCATAAATCCAACTATAAAATCAACAAGTTTAAGATAGTATGGGAATAGGAAGAACATATAAATTACACCGAATATATTGAATAAACAATGCACCAAAGCAGCTCTTTTAGCATTAATAGAAGCACCTATTGTAGCAAGTACTGCAGTTATAGTAGTACCAATATTTTGACCAAGTATCAAAGCAACAGCAGTAGGGTAGTCAATCAAACCAACAGTAGCAAGTGAAATAGTAACACCTAAAGCAGCACTACTTGATTGTATTATAGCAGTTACAACAGTTCCTATTAATACACAAATAAATCTTCCTTGAAGAGTGTATGCATTTGCCATTAAAAATAAGTTTTTAAAATTCTCAGAATCTCTTACACCCTCAAAAGCCATTTTCATTAAAATAAGCCCATAGAATATCATACCAAAGCCCATTAATATTTCGCCGAAGAATTTTATCTTTCTGCTTTGGCTTGCAAATATTACTATAATAGCACCTATACCCAAAGAAGGTAATGCTAAAATATCTATATCTAATGAAATTATCCAACCAGTAACAGTAGTACCAATATTAGCACCCAATATAATATTTATAGCTTGAGATAAAGTTAATATGTTCGCATTAACAAAGCTAACTGCCATTACAGTAACAGCACTACTAGACTGTACTATAGCAGTAATTGAAAAACCAAGAGCTATACCTAATATTTTATTTTGAGTAACTTTGTGAAGTATTTCTTTTAATGTGTTTTCAGTACTTTCTTGAAGACCATCAGAAAACACTTTAAGTCCATACATAAAAAGGCCCAAAACCGCCTACCAATGAAAAAAGCAAAGTGAGTATCATATTTCCTCTTTTATTAATTTAACTCAAAATTTAAATTGTGAAACTTCTACAACAATATTTTGAGCTTTATCTAAAGCATTATTGCTGTTTATAGCCCCCTGTTCAGCTATAGCCGAAGTTTCTTGAGTTATATTATTAAGCTCCGCTACCGCAGAGTTTATTTGTGATATACTTTCTTCCTCATTTGTAATAGCATTAGATATACCAACAAGCAAATTTGATACTTCATTAACAGATTTTTCTATTTGATTTAATATATATGATGAAGCTTTTACCGAAGTGCTTCCAAGTTCAATTTTTCTAACAGTATCATTTATTATATCAGATATATCTTTAGCAGCATTAGCTACATTATTTGCCAAACTTCTAACTTCATTAGCAACAACCGCAAAACCTTTACCTTGCTCTCCCGCACGTGCAGCTTCTACAGATGCATTCAAGGCTAATATATTTGTTTGTAAAGCTATTGATTCAATTATTTTAGTTATATCAGAAACCTTTTTACTAGACTCTGCTATATCTTCCATATTGTGTGAAGTATCCTCTACAGCATCAACACCTCTTTTTGTAGATTCAAATACCTCTTCACTCATTCTTTTAGCATCGCCGGCACTGCCAGCTGTTTCTTTTAATGAAGCTGATACAGATTGTATTGAGCTTGCTAGTTCTTCTAATGCACTTGCTTGTGAATTAGCTCTGTCAGATAAATTAACACTAGCAGTTGTTATGGAATTAACTGAATTATTGATTTCATTTATTGAGTTAGTGAGATTGTATATTACTTTACCCAAAGTTTTTTGCATTTTACTTAATGCTCTTACCAATTCTCCAGCCTGATCTTTTTTATTTAATTCTTTTTCATTAAATTTTATATCAAAATTACAATCAGACATAGTTTCTATTATTTTTACAGTATTGTTTAATGTAGTAGAGAGCGGTTTAGCTATTAAAATTACAAGTCCAGACTCCATTCCTATAAGAAGTATAAATACTACTACAATTAATATGTAAAGCTTGTAAAACATCGCATTAAGTTCTTTTTTAGATATATCAGCTACAAATATCCAATTTGTATCTTTTATTTTTGATGATATATGTGTAAACTTTGTATTAATATATGTAAAAGTATTATTATTTAATATATTATTTTTATTTTCTGTAAAGTTAGGGTTTGAGAATATATTATTTTTTAATATGCTATTTTTATCAGCATTAAACAAATATAGTCCGGCATCATTAATTATATAAATATTATATCCATACTTTTTATTTTCATTTATTGTAGATTGTATAAACTTGTCAAAATCTATGTCAAACCATAAAACACCATATACTCTATTATTTTTATATATAGCTTTTGCAAAAGATGCTATTGTTTTATTATTTTTTATATATGGTGTAGCAGTTATAATTTTGTTATTTGTCATAACATCTTTAAACCATTGTGTTGTCATTGGATTGTAGTTTCCTAATGGTTCATTATTGGCATTTATATAAAAACCGCCTTCATTATATGGTATAACATCAGAATAAAATATATTAACTAAATAATTATTATTTTTTAATACATTTTGAAATACTTCTAATGCCTTATCATTATTGTCTTCTTTTTCTAAATATGCAGAAAGTACATTAATTTCAACTATTAAGTTTTCTACATTATTTTCTAATATATTCTTTAATTGTATTGTATTAGCTTGGCTATTTGTCATGTATGTCTCTCTATATTGCGGAGCATAAATGAAATATATAGCAATACATATTAGTATGATAAAAGTTATATATGGTATTAAAAATTTAAGTATTAAACTATTTTCTTTAAAAATATTATTTATTATTTGCGATAACTTCTTAAACACATTAACCTCTAAAATCTTAAAAACGTCCTTTTTATTATATGAATTAAATTGATTTTATGCAAGTATTTTTATTTATTTGAATATTTCCTATATATAAATTGAGAAAGCCTCATATATGAAGACTTTCCCAATTTTTTTATTTGTATATAGTAGGTATTTTTTATTTGTCTAATTTAATTATTTAGTTAAAAAATCTTTAACTACATTTGCAGCGGCATTACATACTACATTATCTATTGCTGTTCCTATTACAAGTATATTTACACCTGTATTTTTGAAAGCTTTATAATTAGTTATATTAATTCCGCCTTCAGCTAATGTAGGTACTTTAACAGCAGAAACTAAAGCTTTTAATCTTTCTTCTATTTCAGGGTGTATTTCTCCTGCTTTAACTCCTTCATAACTCATTCCAGTCATTAAGCCGATAAAATCAACCCCAATTTTTTCCATTTCTTTAGCAACATTTTTTACATCATCAGGAGTTTTAGCCGGTATACCGAATGTATGTAAATCAGTAGGCTGTCCAATATATGCATCCACTAATAAACCGTATTTATGAGCTTTTTCTACTAATTCTTTTAAATCTTCAATAGATGATTTATGAGTATGTAATCCATCAGCCCCTGCTAAAGATATTTTCTGAAAATCACTATCTTCCAATATTATAGGCATAACTTCAGTAAATCCGCCAGGAACACCAACTGTAATATATATATCATCTCCAACTACATTTCTTACCCCAGATACAACCTCAAGCATCTTTTCTAAAGGAAGCTCATGTCTTACTTTTTCAGCATTATGCATATTGTTGATACCTTTATATCCTCTAGCTAATACAACAGCAGGGTGGTTTGGCTCTAATAATTTAGCACCTGCATCTACTACAGCCTTAGCAATTCTAGCATCATCTCCAGTAATTCCTGTACTTAATATTGTATATCCATTTCCTTCTTTTATGGCATCAAGTACTTTTTTTCTAGATATTTCCATTTTTTTAATCATATCATTTCTTATCATTTTATATTCACTCCTTAAATTATTTATCCTGTGCTTTTGATATTTTATTTACTATAACAGTGAGCAAGAAAGCAACCAAAAAACTAGTAAGCATTGCAATTACAAAGCCTATAGGTGTAGTGGAAAGCCCAGGAGCTATTATAGCTGGAACATAAGCAGTACCTCTTACATTAAACAATCCTACCACAGCACCTCCAACAGCAGAAGATACTATAGCACTAGCAAATACCAATTTATTTGAGAACATAAACGGATAAGAAGCCTCTACAAATGTACCAAAACATACATTGATAAGAAAACCAGGTACAGCTATTGATTTATCATCTTTTCTTCTAGGAGCTATAATATTGGCAAAAGTAATACCAGCAGAACACATAACAAGTCCAACCATATCTATAGAACCTAAAAAGCTGTTTCCAGTAGCTTCCATTTCTAATAGAACTATAGGCAATATTGCAGCATGATATACTCCTCCAATAATAGCAGGCCATATTAATAATCCCCCAACTACACCAGCCAATATAGGTGAGAATGATATAATAGTTTCTAATAACTTTTTTATACCCTCTCCTATAAATAAAGCTACAGGTGCTAGTAAGAAATAAACTAAAAGACCTGCTATAATTCCAGATAAACCTCCTGCAATTATATTAGCAGTAGTAGCCGGCACTCTTAAATCAAAACATTTAGTAATGATAAAATAGCTAAACAACCCAGCTAAAATACCGCCAATAATCCCGCCAATAATGCCTCCCTCAACAGATAATACACCCGATATTACACCCGCAACTATTCCAACTTCATCTAATCCAGATACTTGCTTAGCTGCTATTACAGCAACAATAACAGGGAGAGCCTTTATTAAAATATCAAAAACATCTGTTAGCTTTTCTAAACCAGGTATTTTACTCACAGCAAGTATTAATGCCATAGATATAAATCCTGGCAAAGCCCCCATCATAATTCCTCTAAAATTTATTCTCTTAAATACATTTTCTTTTGTTGATACGCCTGAAGAACTTCCGCTAGAACCTATTACAGGTCTGTATTTTATATTGAAATATTTACTTAAACTTGTAATAGCTGATATTGCTCTGGTTCTATTTGTAGTGCCGGTTGTACCAGAAACTGCTATAACATTTGCACCATTAGACTGCAAATCTGCCATAGAAGCTCCGCCTGTACCAACTATAGGTATTTTTTTGCTTATTGCTGCATCAATACTTTTTTTGTTAATATTTGAAGGGTCGCAGCTCATTAATATTAGTCCGTCTATATTACCACTCTCTATAATATTGGCTAATTCTAAATCATATTTCTTTGCATCTTCATTTATCTCTGATAAAGTTTTTACCTCTGTGCTTACAATCTCACCATTTTCAAGCCTAAATATAGATGCTTTTGCTGTTGGCTTTATATTATCCATAGGAGCATCTGCACCTATAAATAAAATATTAGATATGGCAATTTCTGTAGAGTCTGTTTGTAATTTTATCTCTGATAAAAGTTTTACAGGGTCTTTACCGCCTAAATTGTATAAATTTCCCCCACTACTTCCTATGATTGCTATATTTTTCATATATTGTATCCTTTGATGTGAGTGTGATATATACGTATATACATTATATAGTATAGTAAAAAATACCTACTTGTCAAATAATAATTAATAAAAATACGTATTTTTTATTCTCGTTGTAATACCGTCGTGAAAATGTATTCGCTTCCTATGTAATTAGCGATAACTGTGTACAATGGAATATTATCTATTGTGAATATTGTGGCATTCATCATCAATATGGCATCTCCATCTTTAATAGAAAGGATTTTTGCCATATCTGATGGGGCATTAATTGCTTCAAAAGTATATTTTCCGTAACTAATTTTTATATTATATTGATTTTCATATAGATTGAATAATGAAGTATTTGGAGATACGTATTTATCTATATCAGGGCAGAGCTTTTCATTTATATATGTTTTTTCATAACATACTACTTTATTTTCAGCAAGTCTTAATCTTTCTATAAAAAATACTGACTCGTTTTTTTTTAATTCCATTTTATTTGCTATATCATCATTTGGAATAATTCTTTCTGCTCTATATACTATGCTTCTAGGTGTTTTATTTTCTCTTTTAGAAATTTCACTGAAACTTTCAATAGAAGCTAATTTGTAGTCTAATTTTTTTTCTTTAACATATGTAGCTATACCACTTTTGGAATATAGAATGCCTTCAAATTTAAGCCTAGATAAAGCTTTTCTTAATGTATCTCGGCTTACATTATATGATTTTAATAAATCTTTTTCTTTAGGTATTTTATCTCCTCTTTTCCATACTCCATTATCTATCTTTTCTAAAATATCATCATATACCTTTTTATATAGAAAATTATTGCCCATAATAAAACTCTATTTTTTTTATTTTAAAAAATTAATTAATTAATAATATCTAAGCGATATGCTTCCTCTTTTTATTGTAATAGTTACTGTAGAATTGCTTAATTTTAATTCTATCTCATTGTTTCTCTTTTTATCTTCCCCTATAGTCCAAGCTCTATTTTGCGGTTCAAACAATCCTACCTTTGTATTTCCAAATCTATTTTGTTCTCCTAAAAATATTTGAACATCATAATATTTTATTACTATTCCGTCAATTCCTTTTATAGTTTCTTCTGTAATTTTTAAAGGTGCTACTAATGATGAGTTTTTGATTTCATCTTCTGTCATATCTTCTATATTATCAGCACTTAATACATAATATTTTTTGCCGTTTATATATAGAGATTGTATTTCAGAATCTTCACCATATTTTAGAGTTTTATCTTTTGAATCATCTTCTTTTAATGGTTCTTCTTTAATGTTATTATTTTCTTTTGTTTCAGATTTATCATTATTTTCGTTGTTATTAATTTCTGTTTTATTATTATTATCTTTTATATTGTTACTTTCTTTGGCAGTTTCTAGAGTTCTGCATCCAACAGTACATAAAATAATAATAAAAGTTATCATCTTTTTGAACATTGATTCTAAACCTCCAAATTATTATATATATAAATCAAAAATAATAACTATTGTAAAAAAATAATATATATATTTTCGGTAAAATATCAAAAATGTATATAATTATTTAAATTTACAATTTTTTAAAAATATATTAAAATATTAATATAGAGGGGTTATTAAATTATGAATAGATATGATAATATGATTTTTAATAGGTGCGGTAAAAGCGGTTTAAAATTACCTATAATATCTCTTGGTTTATGGCACAATTTTGGTGAGAATTGTGATTATAACAATATGAAAGATATTATAAATACTGCTTTTGATAATGGTATAACACATTTTGATTTGGCTAATAATTATGGTCCTCCATATGGTGCTGCTGAAATTAATATGGGTAAAATTTTAAATGACGGCTTTAATAAATATAGAGATGAAATTATCATAAGTACTAAAGCAGGCTATGATATGTGGGACGGACCTTATGGAAATTGGGGAAGTAAAAAATATTTAATAGCTAGTATAAATCAAAGCTTAAAAAGATTAAACCTTGAATATGTTGATATATTTTATCATCATAGAATGGACAGTGAAACTCCTCTTGAAGAGACTATGGAGGCATTAACTAGAATAGTAAAGAGCGGTAAAGCCTTGTACGTTGGTCTTTCTAATTATGACGGAGCTACTATGGAGAGAGCTTCTAAAATATTAACTTATGCTAATGTGCCTTTTATAATCAATCAAAATAGATATTCTATATTTGACAGAACAATAGAAAGTAATGGGCTAAAATTAAAAGCAAAAAAATTGTCAAAAGGAATAATAGCTTATAGTCCTCTTGCTCAGGGACTTCTTACAGATAAATATATTGACGGCATACCTAATGATAGCAGAATAGCAGTAGATGGAAGATATTTAAAAAAAGATGCAATTACGAGAGATAGATTAAGACAGATAAAAGAGCTTAATGACTTAGCTAAAGAGAGGGGAGAGACTTTAGCACAAATGGCTTTGAGATGGGTATTAAAAGACGAAGAGATTACAAGTGTTTTAATAGGAGCTTCTAAACCTAGCCAAATAATGGAAAATCTTAAAATAATTAATAAAAATAATTTAACAGATTTAGAGCTTAAAAAAATTGATGATATAACTTTATAAGTAGGGTAGAGATAATATAATTGAAATAGCTAAATAAAAATATTATATAATAAAAGCCTATGATACAAAAAATATATCATAGGCTTTATTATTTAATAGATTTTTACTTCAAATTAAACATAGTCTTTGGTATATAATCATCTATAATAACGCTATTTTTTAAGTTTCTTTTGCTTTGTATAGCCATCATATTATATTTTGAAGCACCAATATTTTGATTGTCTATATTAACAGTTCTTTTTTCAGCCATATCCAAATCTATATTAGATGTTCTTAATTGGTCAAAATATTCACTAGCAACAACAAAATTCTTAAATGCCATCTGTTCATTTTCTATTTTGTTGCTTACAACAGAATTATAAGCATAAGATACACCTATGTTGTTATGTAAACTAGCTAAATAGCTAATAAACATAAAGTCTTTTTCTGTACGCATTTCAAATTTGTCTCTTCTGCTTTCTAATGCCTTATTCAAAGCGTTTCTATAAAAACCATTAGCCAAATTAGCTCTATCCAAATGAAGAAGAGAATTACCTAAAGCATATGATACAATGCTGTTATCAGGATTTTTGTAGAATAAATCATTAAATCCTTGAAAAGCTAAATCATATTCTCCATCTAAATAATATAACCAAGATAAATTATAAAGTAATTGGTCGCTTCTCAAATCTGGAGCTAAATTATCATAAGCTATCTTATAATGTTCTTTTGCTTTTTTATAATCATTATCTTGATAAAAATACAAATTAGCTAAATTAAAATTAGCATCTGGATACAAGCTATTTTTTTCTAATGCTAATTTGAAATTATTAATAGCACTTCCATATTCTTTTAAATTATAATATATTTGTCCAAGCATATTGTATACATATTCCTCTCCAACATTATAAGGATTAGAAGTGTATAGAGGAAGAGCTGAATTTATTAATATCTCTTTAGCTCTGTCATAATGCTTTAATCTAGCTTCATAATCTGCATATCCAACAATAGATTCTAAATTGTTTGTATATTTTGCTAATAATTTTTCAAACAATTTTCTAGCACCATAGAAATCATCTTTATCTAATAAATATTTTGCTAATTTAGGATAAACATCATCATCTATATATCCGTTTTTTAATCTATTTATATGATTTTGCAAATCTTTAACATCTTGATAATTATCTTGATATATTTTTATAAGCATTACTCTCTTTCTTGGTATAACATTATCTCCAAATTTGTTTATCATTTCTCTGTAGTTTTCATAAGCATTGTTATAATAATTAGGTTCTACTAGAGTTTTAGCTCTGCTTATCATAAGAACACCAAGATCATCGTATATTCTCTTTAAGTCTTTTTCTTTATCAGTATATGTCATTAAATTATTATACAACTCTTCACCGCTGTTATAATCTTCTTCTGATAATTCTTTTTCACCTTTATTTCTGTAGTAATATCCAAATAAAAGTCTAGTATCAATATTTCTAGGTTTTATATCTACAGAAGTTTCTAATTTTTTTAGTGCATAATCAAAAGCAGACCTATCTATATATTCTTTTGCGTATTTGTTGTACCATTTAATTTTTTTAGGAGTTAATCTGTCTCCCTTAGCAAAATTTCTTTCTGCTTCATCAAATTGACTGTTATATATATTTTCTAAACCCATTTTGAAATATCTATTAGCTAAAACAGGCTTATATATAAATTGATATGAAAATAATACTACGCCAACAAATAATACTAAAAATATTGCGGCAATCCTTATTATTTTAGCATATTCTTTTAATGAGCTAGGAATAGGTATAATATCTAATAATCCGCCTCTAGAATCTGAAATACTTAAACCTAATTCATTATTTATAAAATCTGTTATATATTCATTAGACTCGCCTTTCTCTAAAGCTTTTAATAATTTTTGCATAGAGTTTTTGGAGAGTTTTTCATTTAATATCGCATCTAAAACATGATATCTAGTAATAGGAGATAATCTTTTGATGTTGTCTATAACTTCATCATCATTTATGTCTTTGTCAACATCTTCGTATTTTGATTCTCCTAAACTATCAGCAGAATCCGGAGAAGGTAATGTGTTTTCTTCTTCGATTATTCTTACATTACCAGCAACATTTTCAACCATCAAATTATCGTTATTTGATTCTAAGCTATTATTGTCTATGTTGTTTTCTAATTCGTCTGCATCTTGAGTTTTTATATTATCATCTAATGCAGTTTCTAAATTATTATTACTCTCTTCTTTAGTGTTATCATCTAATATACTATCTAAATCGTCTAAATTATCAGTATCTTCTTGTTTAGGTTCTTCTTTTTCATTAGTATCATCATCTAATATACTATCTAAGTCGTCTAAATTATCAGTATCTTCTTGTTTAGGTTCTTCTTTTTCACTAGTATCATCATCTAATATACTTTCTAAGTCGTCTAAATTATCAGTGTCTTCTTGTTTAGGTTCTTCTTTTTCACTAGTATCATCGTCTAATATACTTTCTAAGTCGTCTAAATTATCAGTGTCTTCTTGTTTAGGCTCTTCTTTTTCACTAGTATCGTCGTCTAATATACTTTCTAAGTAATCTAAATTATCAGTGTCTTCTTGTTTAGATTCTTCTTTTTCATTAGTGTCATCGTCTAATATGCTTTCTAAGTTATCCAAATCATCTAAATTACTATCATTATTAATAATTTCTTCTTCTAATGTATCATCTAAATCATCTGGTAAATTATCTGCTAAATTGTCAATATCATCTGTTATTGTTTCTTCTATACTATCATTACTGTCATTACTATAATCATCTAAACTTTCAGGTAAAGGTAAATCATCTAATATAGGTAAATCAGGAATATTGTTATTTAATTTACTATTGTAAGAATCATTAATTTCAGAATTAAGCTTGTTTTCTAATTCTTTATCTTTAGGTAAATCTAAATTAGTTAAATCTGTATCATTATCTAATTTTTTATTATCATTTTTTATATCATCTAAATCATCAGGCAATCCCAAGTCATCAGGCAAGCCTAAATCATCATCAATGCTATCTGGTAAATCTAAATTATCTAACTCTATCTTTTCATCATTATCATCTAAATTATCAGTTACACCTAAATCATCAGGCAATCCCAAGTCATCAGGTAAGCCTAAATCATCATTAATGCTGTCAGGTAAATTATCTAATTCAGTATTATTATTGTCTAAATTATCAGCTGTATTCAACTCTTCAGGCAACCCCAAATCATCAGGTAAACCTAAATCATCATTAGTGCTGTCAGGCAAATTATCTAATTCAGTATTATTATTATTGTCTAAATTATCAGCTGTATCCAATTCTTCAGGCAACCCTAAATCGTCAGATAAACCTAAATTGTCATTAGTATTATCATCAGGCAAATCTAGGTTATCTAAATTATCTAAATCATCTATAGACGGTACATCATCATCGTTATTTGGTGTAGAATTCGCCATATATTCGTCTGTAAATACTGACTTAAAATTGTTATAGTCTTCTTGTGATAATTCTTTTGGTAAGTTTTTGTTTCCTATTATAAAAGCTAAACTTCCTAATCTTTCTAAATCTTCGATTTTTGGCATATTCAATATCTATAAACTGTATTCACATATTGATTATAGTAAAATATAAAAAATATGTCAACTTCATTATCGGTTAATAAATAAAATTCAATAGAATATTTTATTTATTAACTTTATTAACTATTTCAATTTGTTTTTTACATTTATCTATTTCAATATTGTTTCTTCTCTTCTCTTCAATATTAATAGTCATCTGTTTGCTTAATTTTTCTATCTTCTCATTTAATATTGAAACATCAATGTCTTTTGGATATATAGCTTTTTCCACCAAAACACCAATAACATTTTGTGTTACTTCAGCAATACCGCCTTCTACATATAAATTGATTAATTTGTTCTCTTCATCATATATTCTAAGTTCTCCATAGGATATACTTACTATATATGGACAATGGTCTGTATATATGGAAACATACCCATTTACAGAAGGCAGTTCTATATGTTCTATTTTTATAGACCTTAAAATAGGTCCTTCTTTAGTTATTACCGAACATACTAATGTTTTTTATTATTTTTTGTAGCCATAATTCTAAACTCTAAATTATTTTTTTATATTTTAAAACAATAATAAAAAATATCAATGATAGTATAAACAAAATAAAAAATATAAAAGATACTATAAGTAGAAATTTTATAACAATTTTTAATGAATTAATCTCTTTGCTGAAATAATCTATATATCCATTCATTTTGGCATCAACTCTTTCAAGCATAAGTTTTTCAGTTTCATCTAGCCTTTTATACATATTTTTGGCTTTATTTTCTAAGCTAGTTCCTTTTATAATATCGCCGACCATATTGGCAGAAGATAAAACAGTAAGTACTATATTAATCCATTTCATCATATTTTTTATTATCCTTTTTATTTTCCTTTAGCCATTATATTATATAAATAATCATCAGGTTTAACTATATCTCCGTTTTTGTTTATGAAAGGATGAAGTGTGTAGCCAGTAGTGTGTAGTATATCAGGGTTATTTTTATTTCTAATTTCATATTTTAGTTTTAATGAAACGTTTTTTAATTTATCTACAGATGTATGAACAACTATTAAATCATCATATTTTATTGATATTTTATAATCTACAAAAACTTCTTTTACAGGCAAATATATTCCATAAGCTTCCATTTCTTTATATGAAATTCCTAATTCTCTTAAAAGCTCTGTTCTTCCTATTTCAAAAAACTTAAGATAATTAGCATGATAAACTATTCCCATTTGGTCGGTATCAGCATATATGATTCTTATTTCAGTTTTGTTAATATGCGGCATATTTTGTTGTATTCTCCTTAAAAAATAGTATTTATAGAGTATATAAAATTATTATAACATAATTATAAAAAATTATAATAGTCATTTATTTGAAATAGAAAAAATATTTTACTATAATAGTATTGTATAATTATTTAAATATGTTATAGTTAATTTAATTGTATATAAGGAGCAAGGAATGGATAAAGTAAAGGCTGTATTAATAGAAAGCGACTCTAATATTGTAGATAAATATAAAAATGGGCTTTCAGAATCTTTTGATATAAGCACTTTTAAAGATACTCATTCATCTATGTCATATATTATCAAAAATAATATAGATATTTATTTTTATATGATTAGATATAATGAAAAAGATGAAAATAGTATTAGTTTTTTTGCTGATAAAATCAAAGATATTAATCCGCAAATAAAATTAGTTATTATAGAAGCGGAAGATGATTTTGATAATAATAAATATCCTTATGCTATAATTTTTAATAAGAAATCTGAAATGAGCCATGTTAATAATGTTCTTTTGCAGCATGTTAATAATAATGATAGTTCTCAGAGAAGACAATATTCTAGAGTAAATTGGCCTTTAAATGTTATTGTGTCATATAAAGATAAAATGCGCGGCACTATGGAGAGAAATATTCTGTCTATTAGCGGTAATGGTGCTTATATTCGTTCTGATATTAATATTCCAAATAAGGGTGATATGTTAGGTCTTACTATTTCTTTTAAGGATTTTAAATTATTCACTGAAGCTAAAGTTGTTTTCATTAATAACGGCACAGAAAGACCAAATTTCCCTAAAGGTTTTGCTGTACAATTTATTGATATAGGTGTTGCTTCTCAAAAGATTATTGACCAGATTATAAGAGATAAATTATTACAAGAAATATTGATAGAATATGAAGATGAAAACTTCTCATCATAATAAAAATTAAAGTGCTTATAAAAGAAGAGAAACAAATTTTAAGAAAATCATTAAAGCTTATACGAAGTAAGTTAGACAGCAGTTTTATAGAGAGTAGGGCTTTAGCTATTACAAATAAATTTTTTAATATAGTAGATATAAATAAATTTAGAGAAGTTTGTTTGTATATAAGTTTTGCTAATGAAGTTCCTACCAAAAATATCATTGAAAAACTATTAAATAAAAATATTAAAGTATCTGCTCCATATATAATAGATGACCATAATATGACATTAAAATATATAGAAGATTATAGCAAGGATATTAATTTTAATACAAAGTTTGGTAATGGTGAGCCATTTGCACATTGTAAAGATTGTAATGTAGAAAATGTAACAATGTTTATAATACCAGCTTTAGCTTTTGATGAAAATTGCAACAGACTAGGCTTTGGAAGAGGGTATTATGATAATATTCTAAAAGAGAATAAAAATGCTTTAAGAATAGGGCTTTCGTATGATTATCAAATACTTCCAATATTACCTAAAGATGATAATGATGAAATATTAGATATTATAATAAGTGAAAATAAAGTAATAACAGCAATATTTTAAGCTTCTATATTTTCTTCAGTCTCATCATCATCGCCGACTATTAATTTTTCCAAGTCAAGAACAACCAATAGTTTGTCTTCTAGTTTAGCAACACCTTTAATGTATTTTTGACCTATTCCTGACAACATAGGAGGAGGAGGCTGTATGTTAGAAGTGGCAATAGATACTACCTTAGAAATAGCATCTATAATAATACCCATATCTACATCATCTATTTTTACTATAATAATACCAGTATTTTTTTCACCGTCATTTTCTTCTAAATTAAATCTTTTTTTAAGATCAACTATTGGAATAATATTTCCCCTAAGGTTAATAACTCCCTCAACATAATCTGGGGCATTAGGTATTAATGTAATTTTTTCCATTTTAATAATTTCTTTAGCCTGCATAATGTCTATAGCATATTCATTATGACCCAATCTAAAAGTAACTAGGTTAATACTATTTTCTACATCAACCTTATTTTCGTTATTTTCAATAGGTTGTTGTTCTATTTCAGCCATATATAATGCCTCCATATATTTTTGCAGTTATTAGATTATCGGAAATATATTTGCAAAATTAATAAATATTGTTTTAATCATTAGTGGCATATTTTATTATGTTTTTATTAAAAAGTCAATAAAATATGTTTTGATGATATTGTAGTATGTATTATTAAAAGCTATATGTATTTATGAATATAATAATACCATAGAGATAAAATTTTATCACTATGGTACGGAGTAGTATGATTTATTTGGTTTTTTAAAAAAAGTAAATCTCTAAATATGTATATTTTTATAATTAACTATTTTTAAAAATCATTCTATTTTTTATATAAGCTATTAAATTATTTATAAACCCATTTAACACAATTTTATAATCTTTTATTGATTAACCTTATTTAATTTAGTGCTTAATCTGCATAAATAATAAGTAATAAATATAAATAGCCCCATTATAGCAATATGGTCCATAAAGAAAAATGCAGCAGGCTCATCATAATTATTAAGCTTTGTAATTAAAAATATTACATTGTGTAAATCTCTTTTTATGAATGAAACTATTCCATATATAGCTATTAATAAAGCGATTGTTATGCATATTGGTTTTTTTATATTTATAAATTTTTTACTCATATTTATAAATATACCCCAATGCATTCCTAAATGTGCTGACATGAATATAAATCCCCAGTAGCTGCAAATTACATGTAGTTTTTTATTAATTACTTTGATGCTGCTAAGATTAAAAAATTCTACTAAATCTTTATTAAATAATATACCAGTTATAATTAATCCAAGCATACATATAAAAAGCATAACATTTATAAATGTATTAAATGTTCTAGTTAAATTATATTTTCCTTTAAATAGATTTTTGCACCAATTAAAGTTTAGTATATGATGAACTATAAAGAATGCAAAAATTAAAAAACCTAAATATTCATGTATTGTACGGCCTGTTAGATTATATGCTAATAAAATGAAAAAGAGAATGGTCATTATTATATCTATAAATATTTTTATTATATTTTTCATCTATAATTTACCTCCTGTTACAAAATTAGTTAATTTGTAAGTTACAAAGTAATTTTTTATTGAGATAATATAGCATGCTATTTACTTTATTAGACGAATTGAATGATTAAAAGTTTCTTATAATTTGTTTTTTTAATAAATTTTGTATAAAAAATTATGATTGTTGTATTAATTTATGATGAATATATTTTATTTATTTTGATATAGATAAAAAATAAATTTCATTTACATGCCCGCCCTTTTATGTTTGATGCTTAATTTAGAATTATTATTTTAATTTATTTTACTGCTAAATGATAAATTATAGCACCCGCCCCAATATTAATTAAATTTGCATATCTATTAACGCACGGTAAATAAAATTTTATTTTTTATAAAAATTTGAATAATAATTTATTATTATTTATTAATTTCACACTGCGTGCGTTGAACAATATAAAAAATATAAAAAAAATAATCCATGTAAATTATCAAATTAAATTCACATGGATTAATGGAGTAAAGTATGAATAAAAAACTAAGTATATTAAAAAATAAAGTTATTTACTAGGTTTAAAAAAGTTTAATCTCAAAGCATTAGTAACAACAGAAACAGAACTTAAACTCATAGCAAGAGCAGCAAATATAGGATTTAAAAGCAAATCCTTACCCATAATAGCAGTTAAAAATCCTCCTATAGAAGAAGCTATTAAAGGCTCTCTAAATACATGCAAAACTCCTGCAGCAATTGGTATTCCTATTACGTTGTAGCAAAAAGCCCAGAATAAATTTTGTTTTATATCTCTCATAGTAGCTTTGCTTAATTCTATGGCAGTAACAACATCATTAGTATTTGATTTTACCAATACTATATCAGCACTTTCAATAGCAACATCAGTACCGCTTCCAATAGCAATACCAACATTGGCCTGAGTGAGGGCAGGGGCATCATTTATACCGTCACCTACCATAGCAACAGTAAAACCTTGTTCCTGAAGTTTTTTTACTTCATTAGATTTCTCTTCTGGAAGAACTTCGGCAAATACAATGTCAATACCAGCTTCTTTTGCTACAGAATTAGCTGTGTTTTTATTATCTCCTGTAATCATTGCAGTTTTTATTCCAAGTTTATGAAGTCTGTTTATTGCCTCAATGCTTTCTTTTTTTAATTTATCAGCAACTGCTATTATTCCTAAAAGTTTATTATCATAGGCAACATACATAGGAGTTTTACCTTCTTTTGAAAGTTTATCCATATATGAATTGTAATTTTCTATATTGATATTTTCTTTATTTATTAGTTTATCATTGCCCATTAAAACTTTTTTATTATCAATATATGTTTCTATACCAAAACCTGATATAGCTTTGAAATTTTCTATACTAAGAAGTTTTATATTTTTTTCTTTAGCTTCTCGCACTATTGCCTCACCTAAAGGGTGTTCGCTTCCATTTTCAGCACTTGCCGCTATTAAAAGAAGTTTATCTTTATCATCAGAAATAATATCTGTAACATAAGGTTTGCCTTCTGTAAGAGTACCTGTTTTGTCAAACATTACAGCATTTATTTTTTGAGATACCTCTAAAGCCTCAGCATTTTTAAAAAGTATTCCAAGTTCAGCACCTTTTCCAGTACCAACCATTATTGCAGTAGGTGTAGCAAGCCCCAAAGCACAAGGACAAGCTATAACAAGTACAGATACAAATACTGTTAAAGAGAATACAAAATTGTGAAGAGCTATAAACCAAATTATACCGGATATCAAAGCTATAGTTATTACAGCAGGTACAAAGTATGAAGAAACAACATCGGCAATATGTGCTATTGGAGCTTTTGAACCCTGAGCATCTTCTACAAGTTTTATAATCTGAGCTAATGCAGTATCAGCTCCTACTTTTTGAGCTTTGAATTTGAAACTTCCTGTTTTATTTATAGAAGCACCAACCACTTTATCACCAACGCTTTTTTCAACTGGTATACTCTCACCTGTAAGCATTGATTCATCAACACTGCTGTATCCTTCTATTATTTCTCCGTCAACAGGAATCTTCTCTCCAGGACGAACTAATACTATATCATCAACTTTTACATCTGAAATTTTTATCTCTTTTTCTTCTCCATTTTGGATTATAGTAGCAGTTTTAGGCTGAAGCCCCATAAGTTTTTTTATTGCTTCTCCAGTTTTTCCTTTGCTTCTAGCCTCTAAATATTTACCAAACTGTACTAATGTGATTATAACAGCAGCTGATTCATAATAAAGATTATCTCCATGAGGATTAAGTCCCATAAATGATAAAACAGTAGAGTAAATACTATAACTAAATGCAGCAGTTGTTCCTATTGCTACAAGTGAATCCATATTAGGCGAACCTCTAAAAAGTGCAGGAAAACCTAATGTGTAAAATTTATAACCTGATATCATAACAGGTACACATAAAAATATTGCTACTATAGAAAAAACTTGCGGATTAATGTGATGCACCAAAAAACTAGGTATTGGAAACTTAACAAAACTTACCATTGGTGCCATCGATATATAAAACAAAGGTATAGAAAATATTGCTGATACTATAAGTCTTATTTTCTGCTCTTTTATCTCTCTTGCTTTTACAACAGCAGGGTCTTCCTCTTTACCTAAAACCTGATACCCAGCTTTTACTACAACATTAACTATATCATCATACTTAAGCTTTTTTTCATCATAGTTAAATACAGCTTTTTCAGTAGCTATATTAACATTGGCCTCTTCAATGCCGTCAGTTTTTTTTAATGCTCTCTCTACTGCTCTTGAACAAGCAGCACAGTGCATTCCGCCTATTTTTAAAGTCATTTTCATATATATAAACCCCTATATAAAACGTAATTAATTTTACTATCTTTTATAAAATGTTACAATAGTCTAACAATATAATTATAATATATTTTTAATAAAATTCAAGTAGGGTATAGGGGTATATATAAAATAAATTAAAAAGAGACTCTATAATAAATATAAAGCCTCTTTTTAATTATTTATTAATAAAATTAATTATTTTTAAATTCTGGTAAACTATCTGCATCAAAATGATATGAGTAGTGAGCATCTCTTATACTTAATCTAAGATATGCAGTATTATCATCATTAATTTTTAAATATAAATTATATGTAGCATCATTATAATATTCAGTAGATTTATATTCTTTTTCAGATGGCCTTTCTATTGTATCAAAAAAGAAAGTTGCCCCAGAAGATACAACTATATAATCTTCATATATTTCAACATATATATTTTCATCTGATGCCTTAGTTACAACAGCATCATCTAATGTTTTTACATAATATTGAGCAACACCTCTATACATATGTAAATAGTTATCTAGCGGAGGAAGAGGAGGCTTTTCTTCTGTATTATTTCCTGAATTATTGCCATTGTCTGTTGGGTTATTATTATCTGTATTTCCATTATTACCGGAACCGCTGCCATTGTCTGTTGGAGTTTCTACATTGCCTAATTCTGTTTTTTCTTTTACTCCTTGGCTATTGTTTGGATTAGTATTATTGTTTGAGCATGAAATTATAAGTGCTATTACAATTAATATTAGCAGAGGTATCTTATTGTTCATTTTTTATCCTTAATATGATTATATATTAAAAATATTATAGCATATTTTAAAAAAATCAATTTTGAACATTGTTTTTTAAATAAAATATTTTTAAAATTATTAATTTGAACGCACGTTAAGCTTATTTTTATATATTAATAAAATTATTATTTTAATAGAGCTAAGTTTTTATAATTTTTTTTACCGTGCGGTTAGACTTTTATATAATAAAAGGGCATGCTTATATTATAAACATACCCTTTTTTAATTTATTTTTATAAATTATTCTTCTTCTCTAAGTTTGAAATATTCAATAGAATCTATTAAATCTTTAGATTCATCTAATAGAGATTGTGAAGCAGCAGTAGCTTCTTCTACTAAAGCAGCATTTTTTTGTACAGAGCTATCCATTTCCATAATAGCTAAGTTTATTTGTTCTACGCCTCTTTTTTGTTCTTGTGAAGCATTATTTATTTTTTGCATAATATCTGCCGCTTTATCCATTTTCTCTTCTAACTCTATAAATATACTTTGAGATTCTTTTACACTTTCAGTAGCCAAAGTAACTTTATCATTACTATCATTAATAAGATTAGTAATATTTTTTACAGATTCTTGAGCATTCTGTGCTAAGTTTCTTACTTCACTAGCAACAACAGCAAATCCTCTTCCTTGCTCACCAGCACGTGCAGCCTCAACAGAAGCATTCAAAGCAAGTATATTTGTTTGGAAAGCTATATTTTCTATGAGTTTAGTTATATCCATGATTTTGCCGCTAGCTTCATTAACGTCATTCATTTTTATAACACTTTCTTTAACTATATTTCCAACTTTGTTAATATACTGTTTAGCCTCCATAACCATTTGAGAGCTTTTTAATACTCCATCAGCAGACTCATTTATATTGCTTGCTATTTCATTCATAGAAGAAGCAGTCTCTTCCAAGCTTGAAGCCTGCATTTCTGTTCTGCTTGCAAGGTCATTGTTACCGCTTAAAACTTCATTTGCCGCAGTAGATACATGGTCAGCAGAGTTTTTAACAGTATGTACTATTTTATTAAGATTATCTAAAGTAGTTTGTATACCGTTAGCTATAATTCCCCATTCATCTGTTAACGCTAAAAACTGTTTTGGAGGAGTCCAAGATATATCTCCATTTGATAGTTTAACCATATCTTGTGCTAATAGATAAATAACATTACTTACTTTTTTCTTTATTATAAGAGGTGTAATTAAAAATGCTACAATCATTATAATTAATGAAATAATGATTATTCTATTTCTTATATTATTGCTTTCTCTAAATATAACATTGTTTGGAACAAGTAGTTTTAATCCCCAATATTGTCCTGATGTAAGTTCCAATGGTACAAATGTATATGTAACATTCTTTTTTAATTTTTCACTATAAGCAGAGAAGTTTGTTGCTGTTCCTTTATTAATTACATCTAATACATTATATTGTTTATAATAATCATATGCTGCATATAATTTTTTAGTTACATTATTAGTATCTTGTGCATCATATAATATATTTCCGTCGCTATCAAATAAAGAAGCTTCTGCACCTTCAAAAGGCTGTATATTTGCTACTAAAGAATTAATAGAAGAAACTAATATATCTGTAGTTATAACCCCAATAACATTTCCATTATTTCTAATAGGTACACACCAGCTAAATATTTGCTCTTTTTTAGTTCCAAACAACAAATATTCATATATAGGTGTAATATAAGGTTTTCCTGTTGATAATGGTTTTGTTATATAATCTTCTGTTAATTCTTGAGATGTAAAACCTCTAGATTCTTTTTGATTTCCGCTTCTAGCAACATAATAGCTAAATTGACCATTTGCTGCAGAATATTTTGGGTCATTTATGTAATTTATGTCATCTCCTACATAATTTGGTAAGAATGTAATAGACATTCCGCATACATTTGGATTCATTTTATCCAAAAAGTTATTTATCATGTTTTCGTATACTGTTCTTGTTCTAGTACCATCATTATATAATGTTTCAACATCATATTGTAAACCTGTTGTATATAATAATTCCTCTCTCAAGAAAAATTGTAATATAGTAGCTTCACCTGTAGAACTTTGTTCAAGAACTTTATATGATAAATCTTTAGTGATAGTGCTTACAGATTTTACATTTATAGCGCCGGAAACAATAATCATCAGCAAAAATGGAATTAAGATAACGGCACTAATCTTTACCTGTAAATTTAATTTTTTAAACATACTTCTCTCCAATATATTTTACTAAAAAATACATATTTATATATTTTCGTCATTAGTTTTTTAAAATAAACTACATCTATTAAATTGTTGTTATTCTAAACTTTTTATCATTTTTTTCAATATTTTTTATAAGTTTTTTAAAGAAAATATAGAACATAGTTACAGTAGTTAATACGGCTATAATATCTGCTATAGGCTCAGCTAAAAGTACAGCCATCACTTTGTTTTCAATAAATATTGGCAATATGAATATTAGAGGTATTAATAGTATAACTTTTCTTAAAATAGCTAAAAAAGCTGAAATTTTAGCATTACCCAAGGCTACAAAAGTCTGCTGACATGCTGATTGAGCACCAAGTATAAGGGAGCTTGCCATATATATTCTCAAAGCCCAAATACTATAGTTAATTAAAGTTTCATCGCTTGTAAATATCCTCACAAATAAATATGGAAAAAAGATAGAAATTACCCACATTAAAGTAGAAAACATTACACTGCTTATAAGAAGTATTTTGAAAGTAGCTTTTACTCTGTCAATATTGTTAGCTCCATAATTATAGCTTATTATAGGCTGAGAGCCTTGTGTAAGACCATATATTGGAAGAAAAGAAAATTGCATTATACTGCTTAATATAGTCATAGCACCAACAGCCAAATCTCCTCCATATTTAAATAGAGAAGTATTAAAACATACAAATAAAATACTCTCTGTAAATTGCATAATAAAAGGCGAAAAACCTAATGCTAAACATGGAAGTATTACATTAGGAGATATTTTTAAATACTTTATTCTTAATTTTAATATAGTTTTTTTAGAAGTCATGAAATATAATATCCATAAACAAGATACAGCCTGTGAAATTATAGTAGCAAGTGCAGCACCTCTCACATTCATATTAAAGCCAAATATAAATATAGGGTCTAATATTATATTACAAATCGCTCCTATTAAAACTGTAAACATACTAGTTTTTGCCTTTCCCTGTGCTGTAATGAATGCGTTTAATCCTAATGCTAATTGTACAAATATAGTTCCTATAGAATATATTCTTAAATATCTTAAAGCATATATAATAGTGTTTTCGCTAGCTCCAAAAAACAAAAGAAGCGGCTTAGCAAATATTAATAGAAATATTGTAATAGTAACAGCTATAATTATCAAAGCCATAGCAGAATTGCCTAATATCTCTTCTGCTTTGTCATAACTTTTTTTACCCATCATAATTGAAGAGCGGGGTGCTCCGCCCATACTAATAAGATATGCAAATGCTGATACTGCCATTATTATAGGCATAGTAACCTCCAACACCTGTTAAAGCAATAGCTCCAATATCTTCAATATGCCCTATATACATTCTATCAACAACATTATATAAAACATTAATAATCTGTGCTAATATAGCAGGTATCGATAATTTGAATAATAATCTTCCAACAGGTTTAGTGCCTAATTCTATTTGTTTCGTATTTTCCATTAATTTAATATACCTTTATTATTATTTCCAAAAAGCTCCGACTCTTTTTCTAGCATTTTCTTTTAAGTCATTATAGTATAATGCTATATCATATACATGATAATTGCCTTTTTCAAACATACCATCAATATAAAAATCATCTGCGTTAATAGAATCACATTTTATAACGCCTCTTTTTTTGTCAACTTTAGCACTGGCAAAATTTTTTACAACGTTAAAATTAGTGCCGGCAAAGAAACAAGAGCCTAAACTTTCTTCTTTTGCAGCTTTATCTTCTTCTAATGTCCATGTAATAGAGTTAATAGCTATAGCTCCTTCAAGAAGGGTAGGGTTATAACCATTAAATTCTGGGCTTTCTACATCATAAGAAATTATTACACCAGTATCATATTCTCCTTTTGCAAATCTTAAATGAGGGTTCTCTATTAAATCATTTGTTGTAACAGAATATCCTATAATATATGCAGCAACCAATCTGTTATTTAAGTTTTCATTAGTTTTGAAATAGTCTTTCAATATTTCTTTTATCATCATAGCACCTTGTGAATGCCCCATTAATATAAAAGGTTTATTGTTATTGAAATTTTTAATAAAATAATCAAATGCTGCTAGTGCATCTTTTTTTGGTATGTCGTTAAAATATTTTTCTTTGTTTTTTATATTATTATTTGTATCTAATATATATAGAGCATCTGCTTGTCTATAAAAAGGCGCATATATGTTTCCTACTTCTTCAAATATAGTGCTTTGAGATATTAAGGCATTAGTAGCATTTTCTCTCATAGGCTTAAAATCTATAGGGCATACAAAGTCTTTATTAGTGCCCTCACCATACCATACTGTTGGGTACAAATAAAATACATCAACTTCATTATTTTTATCTTCTGATATTTGAAGCCAATTATTTTTATCTGAGTAATCTATATTAGTTTCTTTACAGCTATATAGTAAAATGCTTAACAGTAGTAATAACAACAATTTCTTCATAAATTAATTTCCTTAAATAAACTTTTTTATTATTATTTTATCGCTATATATTATAAATTATAATTTGATATTTTAAATAATTTTATTTATATAAAATGATTATTTTTTAGTTTTATTTATAATAATATCTTGACAAAATAATGTATTTTTGTACAATATAATAAATTTTATAAATGATATTTAAGTTAATAATTTTTTGGAGAGAATATGGCTACTAAGAAGAAAGAAACAGCTGAAGTAAAAAAAGACGGTAAAAGCGAAGCAATAGAAGCTATTACCGACCAGATAAATAAAAAATACGGACCAGGCTCTTTTATGAGGCTTGGAAGCAATAAAACTGTTAATGTTGATGTTATCTCTACAGGGGCATTAACTTTGGACCATGCTTTAGGAGTAGGTGGAGTTCCTCGCGGTAGAATTATAGAGATTTACGGGCATGAGGCTTCTGGTAAAACTACACTCACTTTACACATTATAGCAGAAGCACAAAAGGCAGGCGGTTATGCTGCTTTTATAGATGCTGAACATGCTTTAGACCCAGTGTATGCCAGTGCTTTGGGGGTTGATATTGATAATTTATATATTTCTCAGCCAAACTCTGGTGAAGAGGCTCTTGAAATATTAGAAAAAGTTGTGTCTTCTACTGCTTTTGATATTGTTGTTGTGGACTCTGTTGCAGCATTAGTTTCAAAGGCAGAACTTGCAGGAGATATAGGGGACGCTCATATTGCTTTACAGGCTAGACTTATGAGCCATGCTTTAAGAAAACTTACTGCTATAATAAGCAACACAAATACTGCTGTAATATTTATTAACCAATTAAGACAAAATATTGCAACTACTGGTTATGGTGCTGGTCCTACTGAAACTACTACAGGCGGTAAGGCTTTGAAATTCTATTCTTCTGTAAGGCTTGATATTAGAAGAACTGAATGGATTAAAAAAGGCGATGATACTATAGGTCATAAAGTAAAAATAAAAGTGGTTAAAAATAAATTATCTTCACCGTTTAAAGTGGTTAATCTAGAGATAATATTTGGTAAGGGTATATCTTCTGAGGGACTTTTAATAGATTTAGCAATGGAAGCAAAAATCATCACAAGAAGTGGTGCTTGGTTCTATTATAATGGAGAGCAGATTGCACAAGGTAAAGAGAAGGTAAGAGAACTTCTTGCAGCAGACCCAAAAATGCGTATGGAACTTGAGATACAGATTAGAGAGGCTCTTAATATGGGCGGTGTAGACAAGGTTAAAGAAAAATTAGAAGAATATCTAGAAAATAAAAACCCTGCTGTTGATAAAAATCAAAAAGAAGAGAAAAAAGAAGAAGAAAAGCCTGTTAAAAATACAGATGACACTGACCTTTTGATGAGTGCTGAAGAAGCTTATAACGAATAAATAAAAAATTGAGTAACAATATGAATTTAATTATAAGAAAAGCTAATATAGATGATGTATTTTATATAAGTAAGCTTCATGCTATATGTTGGAAGCAATCTTATAAGGATATTGTATCAGAAGATTTTTTAAAAAAGATATATTTAGATGACTGGTGTGAGGAGTTTTCTGAAGGTATAAAAACAAAGACAAGAGAAGTGCATATTGCTATATTAGATGATAATATTATAGGTGCTATATCTTGCGGTAATAATAGATACAACATAGAAAACTATGGAGAGATAATGTCTTTATATGTTCACCCAGTTTATCAAGGCTCTGGTATAGGCAGTGAATTATTAAATCATTGTATATCATATATGAGAGATAATGGGTATAAAAACTTATGTCTTTATGTTTTTGATAAGAATGAAGAGGCTAAAAGATTTTATATAAAAAACGGATTTAAAGATTCTGGTACAAAAAAAGATATTAAAAATAGATGATAATAATAATATAGAAGAAGCATTATATATTTATGATAATATATAAATACTTCTTCTATTATTATTTATTTTACAATTAAATATTTCAATTCTTAAATTAATCAATTAATTATTAGTATTCAAATTAGTGTTTGGTAAAGTATTATTTGTTGCTGGCACTTGTTGTGTTGTTGGTATATTAGGAGTAGTAGTTGCTTGGTCAAAAGCTGTTTTTTGAGTGCTTATAGCCATAGATATAAGTAAAGCTCCAACGATAAATATTGTAGATAAAATAGTAGTTGCTTTAGTTAGAGCATTTCCTCTTTGGCTTCCAAGTACATTTGCTTGAGCACTAGAAAATAAGCCTTCTGCTTTACCGCCTTGTATTATTATAAGTAAAAGTAGTAATACACAAATTATTGAATAAACGATTATTCCTAAAGTTAGTAAAGCATTCATAAATATATATCCTTATAAAAAATTATAATTTTCAGTTTTTAATTAAAATATTATATCATTTATATAATATTTTTCAAGCATTTTATTTAATAAGATATAACCTTGCCGTCTATGAGTGAGAAATGAATACTTCCAAAGTCTCTGCTGTCGTATGCATAGTCTCTATTGTCTGATAATACAAAATATTCATTATAGCCTATAATATAAGGACCAAAATTATCCCTTGAAGATATATTACTTTCTAATATTCTATTATCTTTTCCAATATTTGCCCAAGGTTCATTTAATTCAGTTCCATTTATATATACAGTTTTGTTCTTTATTTCTATGGTTTCATTTGGAAGACCTATTACTCTCTTTACTAAATATCTTGTGTTGGATATATTAACATTTCCAAAAGTGAAAAAATAAACTGTATATGATATAAACTTTTTAAAAATATTTTCTTTTTTGCTTCTAGGATCAACTATAAAGACTATATCTCCCCTCTCAGGTCTAGAAAATACTATAGTTTTTCCTGTTAGTTTTGATACGAAAGGCTTTATTGCGAGGGCATATCTTAATTTTGAGGTAATAACAATTTTATTTGGTTCAATGGTATTCATCATAGTTGAACTTTTCATCTTATCAAAACGTACAAAAAGCGTAATGATTCCAAAGAGTATAAATGCTATAATAAAACCTAAAATAAGCCTTGCTATAGTTTTATATAATAAATTATTGCTTCTATAATATATAAATATAAAAGGCTTTAATATAGATTTTAATGCATTTTTCTTTTCTTTTTTTATGCTTTCTCTGTCATCATAAGAATAGTTCATTATGAGTATTTGAAACCTTATTATAAATTATTTTTTAATTAGATTTTTTAGCTTGGTGTTCGCTATTTTCTAAAGCAGCAGGTACAGCAGGAACTACTATATAACCATATTCACCGCTTCTGCATAAATCCATTATCACTTCATTTTTTAAAGTGTCTCCTGCAACATCTTCTCTCAAATATTCAGGCAAATCAATAACATGATATAAAGGATCTATATTATCAACATTTACATCAAATAATTCTTCTATAAAAGCTAAATCTTTATTTAATCTATTTAACATTTCATCTTTTTGATTATCTTCTATTTTTAATCTAGTTTGATATAAAAGAGCTTCTAATTCTTCTCTGTTAGTTGTCATAAAAAAGTCCTTATTTTTAATAATTGAAATAATATTATAATAAAAATGATATTTTTTCAATATTATTATTATAATAATTTACAAACTAAGATATAAACTAATTTGATTTTTTATTATAAATTATTACTAAAAATTAAAAAAAATTATTAATAAAAAATAATTTATAATATAGAAATTCATCTAATATCTTATATACTATATAAGTAAAAGTTATGTAAACTAATACTGAGAGGATTTATGAAAAAATATAAACCGCAAACAAAAGAAGAATTAAAAAATTTAGTATTTACTGATGGTATAAAACTTAGTTGTGTAGATACAAGCCTTATTACAGATATGAGTTATCTTTTTCAGAAAAGTGAAAGAAAAGATTTTGAAGGCATAGAAGAGTGGGATACTTCTAATGTTACAAATATGAAAGGTATGTTTAGTTTTGCTAAAGCATTTAATCAGAATATAAATAATTGGAATGTTAGTAAAGTTGAAGATATGAGTTATATGTTTAAAGCATGTGATTCTTTTAATCAGCCTATTAATGATTGGGACGTATCCAATGTAAAAACTATGGAAGCTATGTTTCATTCTGCTCTTTTTTTTAATCAGCCTTTAGATAAATGGAATACTTCAAAGGTTGAAAACATGTATGAGATGTTTTGCCGATGTAAAAAGTTTAATCAGCCTTTAAATAGTTGGAATGTATCTAATGTAAAAACTATGGAATCTATGTTTTATTCTGCAGATTCTTTTAATCAACCTTTAGATAAATGGAATACAAAAAAATTAAGTAAAATGTACTCAATGTTTAAATATACTGACAGCTATGACTCTTATGATTCATTAGCAAATTGGGATTTAAGTAAAGTATCAGATATTAGTGATTTTTGTGCTAACTATGAAATATTATATAAAAAATTACCTTTAAGATTTAGAGTATATATGCAGGCATTTTATGGTTCTCACAAAGTTTATGTATCTATAGGAAATAATGAAGAATATGATTTAGTATCAAGAGATTATATAACTATCACAAAAGAGAATGTAGGAGAAGTATATAATGCTATATCAAAAGATACAAATAAAAAAGTTTTGGCATTAAAAAAGAAATTAGAAACAGAGTTTACTGAAGAGCTTTCATCTGTTACTAATAATTATAATTTCAAAACCATAGAAGAAGCAGAAAAGTATGTGGAAGATAATTATAATAAAAAAGATGATAAAAAGGTAAGCTTTATAAATGATTATAAGGTTTTAATAAAAGATAAATCGAGAGAAGTTGATAATAAAGTTTTAAAATATATATATTTAGAATATTTGATTCTTAAGAGAGATATTAAAAGATTAACACAAATTGATAATATAATTAATTTACTTGATAAAGATTCATTTATAGAGTTTATTAAAAATGTTTATGATAAAACTAATAAAGAAACTGCCGCTATTATTTATTGTATATATGGAGGAGATGATGCTCTGTATAATGTATATAAAAAAGAACAAGATACAAAACTTTCTCTTTTAATAATTAAATTAAATATTGAAAGTAAGTATGCACTTAGGTTATTGTATAAAATATATACAAGCACAAAAAAATCTGAAGTTCGTTATGAATCTGATAAATTGATTGACGAAGTGATGGAAAAAATGGATATTGACTATAATGAGTTTCAATTAAGATTCTCTTCAAATCTATTATTTAATTCTGAAGGAGAGATTCTTTTAAATAAGGATTATAAATTAATTTTGAATAGTGATTATACTCTCAGTTTATTTGACACAAAAAATAATAAAGAATTAAAAAAGATTCCTCAAAACTTTTATGAGAATTTAAAAGAAGAGATAAAAAGTTTAAGAAAAGAAGTTGCTGACTTTATAAAAAATACTTCTCATCTTTTAAGTGTATTGTTAATAGAAGGAAAAACATATAGTTATGATTTTTATAAAGATGTTTTTGTTGATAATACAATGATGAATAAGTTTGCTTCAACATTAATATGGAATCTATATGATAAAGATTATAAGTTTTTAACAACTTTTAGATATTCAGGAGACGGAAGCTATTCAAACTTTAATGATGAAGAAATAAAAATTGATAATAATAGTTTTGTGGGTTTAGCAAGTCCTGTAGAAATGGACGATGAAACTATATCTAAATGGAGAAAACAGCTTGAAGATTATGAATTATCACAGCCATTAGAGCAGTTATCTCTTATAAAACTAGATAAAGATAATTTGCAAAAAGAAATAGAGAAAATTCAAAATGCTGAAATAAGCTATATTACTTTTAAGAATTTTGGAAGCAGATATGATATGGATGCAGATTTTTTAGGATATAAAGTTATTAAGTCATATTCCTTTGAGTCAGATAATGGGGATAGTTTTTTAATAACAGCAGATGTTAATGCAAATACAAACTACAGCGATAAAGTAAAAATAAATGTTTATTTTGAAAATGGAGGAGAGACAAGTAAAAGATTTATTTATAGTTTGTTAATATTAATGATTCATGACTTTAGATTAACAGATTTATTTTAATTAAAAAATAATTTGCATATATTTATCTACTGCTGTGTGTATTTTATAGTATTTCAGTTTTTTTTACTACCAATTACTATTAATTTGCAATTTTTGCGTAGAGAAAAAGTTAAATAAAAACTTTTATTAATAATATAATTGTTTAGATATATTATTTTATAATAACACTATATAATCTCTTGTAATTAGAGCATCATAGTTCTTGTAGCCTAATATCTCTAATATAGAATCAGAATGTTTGCCTATTATTTTATTTGTATCCTCAGAATTATAATTAATAATGCCTCTTGCAAACTCTTCACCATCTTCATCTATAATGCTTACAATGTCGCCTTTCTTAAAATTGTTTACAACCTTTGTTACGCCAATAGGAAGAAGACTAGATTCTTTTTCTATTATAGCTTTTTTAGCACCAGCATTTACAACAAGTTTTCCTATAATAGTTGTAGCATAAGCAATCCATCTTTTTTTTGTGTTAAGTTCATTATTTTCTTCTACAGGGTAGAATATAGTTTTTTCTTTTGTATTGAATATATTATTTAAAATGTTTGGAGTTTTTCCATTAGCAATAATTAAACCGCAGCCTGACCTTGTAACAATTTTAGCAGCCTGCAATTTTGTTTTCATTCCGCCTCTTCCGCCTTTAGAAGCATCAAGACCTAAACTTTCTATCTCTTTTGTAACCTCAAAAACTTCATGTATAAAATTAGCATTTGGGTTAGTTTTAGGGTTATCATCATAAAGCCCATTGATATCAGAAAGTATTATAAGTAAATCAGCATCAAGTTCACTAGCTACTAATGCAGATAGTTTATCATTATCAGAAAAACTTATTTGAGTAACATCATATAATAATTTAAGCTCATCACTAGAAACAGTATCATTTTCATTTATTATAGGTATTACATTGTATTTTAATAATGTATCTAAAGTAGAACGCAAATTTAAATATCTTCTTCTGTTTGAAAAGTCTTCTTCTGTAAGTAGAATCTGTGCTGTAACAATATCAAACTTTGAAAATCCATCTTCATAAATAGACATAAGCTGTGATTGCCCAATTGCAGCACATGCTTGTTTTAGTGATACTTCGCTTAAATCTGTTGCATTAATTTTTTTCGCTCCCAAGCCAACAGCTCCAGATGTAACAACTAAAACTTCTTTGCCCATTTTTTTATATTTAGCTATAGCCTCTATAAAAGAATATATTCTAGCTAAAGAAATATATCCTTCATCATTTCTTAATACATTAGTTCCAAATTTGAAAACTATTCTTTTTATGTTGTTTAAATCTATATTTTTCATGCAAAACATTATAATTAAAAAATAAAAAAAATAAAGTTAATAATTATGAATATTTAAAAATATTGTAAAAAAATATTGATAATTATATTTTAGTAAATTATTTGCTCGTGCTTGAAATTATACTTATATATGTTAAAATAATAGAAAATAATCTTAATTAAATCAGGGTTAAATTAATTATGAAAAATTCTAAAATCTTTATTGATGGAGTATGGAAAAATAATCCTACTTTCGTACAGATTCTTGGAATGTGTCCTAGCTTAGCAGTAACAAATAGTGTTATGAATGCCATTGGTATGTCTGTGGCTACAATATTTGTACTTGTTTGTTCATCAGCTTTAATTTCTATAGTAAAAAAGATTTATGCTAATGAAGTAAGAATTATGGGATACATTGTAGTAATAGCTGCTTTTGTAACTTTAACAGATATAGTTATGAAGGCTAAGTTTTACACTTTATCATTGGCATTAGGACCATATATACCGCTTATTGTTGTAAACTGTATAATATTAGGAAGAGCAGAGGCTTTTGCTAATAAGAATGGTGTTATACCTAGTATTTTTGATGCTTTAGGTAATGGTGTAGGTTTCTTTATGGCTTTATTATTATTAGGTTCTATCAGAGAGATTTTAGGTAATGGTACTTGGCTTGGATTTGACATAGTTGGAACTGTAAGAGGTTTTGTTGAATCTGCTATGCCTTTTGCTTTGAATGCTTATAACGAAATTACTACTCCTTGGATTGTTATGATATTAGCTCCTGGTGCTTTCTTTACTTTGGGAGTATTAATAGCTATCAAAAGAACTATAGATGCTAGAGTGAGGTAATTATTATGAATTTAGTACTTCTTTTTGTTGCTACTGTATTGGTTAATAATTTTGTATTAACTAAGTTTTTAGGGATTTGTCCTTTCTTGGGAGTTTCTAATAAATTAGATTCTGCTGTGAGTATGGGTATTGCGGTTACATTTGTACTTGTACTTACTGCTGCTGTTAGCTGGATGATACAGTATTATATATTAGTACCATTTAAAATTGAGTTTTTGCAAACTATTTTGTTTATTATAGTAATAGCTGCTTTAGTACAATTTGTAGAGATGGTGGTAAGAAAGACTAGTGAGAGTTTATATTTATCTTTGGGTATTTATCTTCCTCTTATTACTACTAACTGCTGTGTATTAGGTTTGGCTTTATTTGGTGTTTTATACAAATATAATTTTATACAAAATATAGTATTTGCTTTAGGTGCTGGAATTGGTTTTACATTAGCATTAGTAATAATGGCTAGTATTAGAGAGCGTTTAACTACTGCAAACATACCAGAAGCTTTTAAAGGACCTGCTATGCCTTTTATTACAGCTGGTATATTAGCACTTATATTTTATGGTTTTTCAGGTATCATAAAAATCTGATAAAGGATAGTAAAAATGGTTACATCTATATTAGTGGCTTCAATATCTTCTGCTTTAATAGCTTTGATATTGGCTGTTTTATTAATATTTTCTTCTAAAATCTTTAGAGTTGAGGTTGATGAGAGAGTTACAGAAGTGACAGAGATGCTTCCGGGTGCTAATTGCGGAGGATGCGGTTATCCTGGTTGTGCTCAATTTGCTAAGGCTTTAGTTGCTGATGAAGCTCCTGTTGACGGCTGTTCAGTGGGCGGTGCTGCTACTGCTGAAGCTGTTGCTAAATATTTAGGTAAGGTTACTCCGCCTCAAAAAGAGAGAACTAGGGCTTATATATTTTGTCATGGGCATAAGGATATAGCTAAATCTAGTCAAGTTTATAATGGAGCTCAGACTTGTGTTTCTGCTGTTATGGCGGGAGGAAACAAGGACTGTTCTTATGGTTGTGTTGGTTTTTATGATTGTATGAAGGCTTGTGATTTTGGCGCTATTATAAAAGATGAAAAGACTGGTATGCCTGTGATTGTTGAAGATAAATGTGTATCTTGTAATGCTTGTGTTAAGGCTTGTCCTCAAAAACTTATAGAGATTCACCCTGTATCACAAAAGTTTCATGTATATTGTAAGTCTAAAGACAAAGGTCCTATTGCTAAAAAGGCTTGTGATAGGGCTTGTATTGGATGCAGTATTTGTGTAAAAAACACTAAAGAGGGCGGCATGAGAATGGACAATAATTTGGCTATAGTTAATTATGAAGATTATGCTATCACAGAAGAGAGTATAGCTAAATGTCCTACTAAAGCTATTACTGACGAGAGAGTTAATTCTGTAGTGAATCTGTAATCAATAAACATTAATAATAAATTAACAAGGGTATGCTTGAAAAAGTGTGCCCTTGTTTTTTATATGCATTGAAATTATTATATGATTGAATAAATATATTTTGTAATTTTTATTTTATTCAAATTTTTCCAGCCTTCGCCCTAAAGCTACTTCCTTCGGTCGCAAAAGAAGAGGGGTGCTACCCTCATGGCAAATTTCGCATGGTGCAAAGCCACCACAAATATTTAAATTAAAAAATATAAAAATTGACAAAACCTCAAATCTTTTGTATAGTTTAAGTATTAAAGGAAATAAATATGTTTAGAGATAGCACAGTAACAACCAAAGACATACTAAAATCTGTTAGACAAATAGAAATAAAAACTTCGCGTATAGTAAACTCTTATTTTTCTGGGCAGTATCATTCTGCTTTTAAGGGGCATGGTATAGAGTTTGATGAGGTGAGAAAGTATAATATTGGCGATGATGTGAGGGCTATGGATTGGAAGGTAAGTGCTAGGTATAATGAGCCTTTTATTAAGAGATTTAGAGAAGAGAGGGAGCTTAATGTTGTTATATTAGCTGACTTTTCTGCTTCTACTGATTTTGGACTTACAAAAACTAAACATAATCTTATTGTAGAGCTTAGTGCTTTACTTTCTTTTTCTGCTTTAAAAAACAATGACAAAGTAGGGCTTTTAATATTTACTGATACTGTTGAAAAGTTTATTCCTCTAAACAAAGGGAAAAATCATGTGCTTAGGATTATTAGAGAGCTTATAGAGTTTGAACCTAAAAGTGCTGAAACTAATATTGCTAATGCTTTAGAATATTTTAATAAGATACAAAAAAGAGACAGTATTACATTTCTTATAACTGATGCATGTTCTGATTTGCCGAAAAAACAGATAGACATTACAAGAAAGAGAAATGATTTTGTTGTGTGTTTGGTTAATGATAGATTAGAATATGAAATGCCTCATTTGCTTGGTACATTAGTTTTATCAGATTTAGAGAATGATGAGTATGTTTATTTTGATATGGGCAATAAGAATGTGAGAGAGGCTTATATAAATGAGCAGAGTAAAATGCTTGAAGATAAATTACAGTTTTTGAAAAGAAATTCTATAGAAAATATAGTATTAGACACATCTAGTAATTATATTAATGAGGTTATGAAATTTTTTATCAAGAGAAGAAGATAGTGATTTTTTTGTTGCTTAGTAGAATCATGTAGTTTATAAAACGTAGGAAGTGTCTTCGGTATTGCCACAAAGAAACAAAAATGCTGTATTTTTAATTAGCTTTAATACTATAATATAGGATATCTATTATAAAAAATATTAACTATAATATTTGCGTTTTTTGCAACTTTTTTGTAGCGACAAAAAAGTTAGAATAAAAAACTTAATACAAACAATAAAACTAAAACAATGTAAATATTTATTAATATGTTATTATCAATAACTGTATATAAATAAAAAAGGAAACAGTGTTATTTACTGTTTCCTTATTTTATTTTTTAGATTATTTATTTTAATTATCTTCTTTTAATGAATTTTCCTATAGGTATAAAGTCTGCAGGGTTTAATGCCACTCCGTTTCTTCTCACTTCAAAATGTAAATGGCTTCCTGTAGAATTACCAGTGCTTCCCATTCTTCCTATCATTACACCCACACCTACATTAGCACCAACTGTAGTAGTGATTTTATTTAAGTGTCCGTAGTATGTAGTATATCCTTTATCATGACGAACTATAACCAAATTTCCAAATCCACCGCTGTATCCTGCAAATATAACCTTTCCTTTTCTAGCAGCATATATAGGAGTGTTTAAACCGCCAGGTATATCAACACCTAAATGTTTTCTTCTTACACCTGTAATTGGATGTACTCTATATCCAAATACACTGCTTATTCTTGTTACAACTGTAGGTAAGCTGAACATTTGACCAAACTTATCTATTCTTTCATCTAATGTATATTTAGCACCTGGTAAAAATATTTCATCACCAGTGTTAATGTTATCTCTATCTATTTTATTGAAGCTCAACACTCTATTAAGTTCAACATCGTATCTGTCACTAATCTCTTCTAATGTTTCATTTTTCTTAACAATATAAAGCAAACCATTTCTATTTGGTATCATTATAGTTTGTCCTGGTCTTAATTTATTAGCATTGCTTATTTTATTAACGCTAACTATAGTATCTAAATTAGCACCTATTTTTTTTGATATGCTAGTTAAATTATCGCCTTCTTCTATTGTATATTCATCATATTTAAGACTAATAGTACCATCACTTACAAGAGAATTATCAGAAACCAAATAATCATAAAAAGCATCAGATGCCTTTTCTACAGAAGCAACGGGAGTTGAAGCTACTGCTGGTATGTCTTTTATATCTTCTTCTGTAACAATATTATTAGTTTCTATTTTCATTTCTTTTACTTCATCTAATATTTTATTATATACTTCAGATGTGCTTTTTGAATTATCTGTGTTTTGAGCATATAAATTGTTATTAGAATTTCTTTTTGAACCAAGTATTAAAAAGTTAATTAAAACTATGAACATTATAAATGATATAGCTATTAATAATGATTTTTTTAGAAAATATGGAAAAAGATTTTTATCACTATCTTCTATTAAATATTGTTTTATTTTCTTTATAATATTTTGTTTTCTTCTTACTCTTGTGTATTTAAATTTTCTCATGGCAGTTAGTTCTTTTTATTAATTTTAGATTATTAAATTATTAAAATTGTTATTAGTATAATACTAAATTTTTATATATTGTCAAGCATATAAAATGTAAATATTATCTAACTTTATATTAACTCGGTAAAAAAGAAAAAACTTTTAATATAATTTGTAAACATAATATTGAATTTATTTATTTTTATGGTAAAATCATATTATTATGAGAAATTTTACTTTATTATTAATATTATTATTTCAATTTTCTTTATATCCAGAAATAACATTATCTTTTGTAGGCGATGTTATGACAGGAAGTGACCATCCAGATAAAAGTTATTTGCCTCCTAATGAAGGAAAAGATGTTTTTAAAAGTGTATCATCATTTTTAAAAGCTTCAGATATAAGTTTTGCAAATTTAGAAGGGGCTATAGCAAACTCAGAAACAAAATCTGCTAAAACAGGTAAGCGTTCATATTCTTTTCGTATGCCTCCATATATGGCCGATAGAATATCTGAGGCTGGTTTTGATATAGTTGCTGTTGCTAATAATCATTCTAGAGATTTTGGTGCTAAGGGTTATAGTCAGACTCAAGAATATGTAAAAAAAGCTGGTATGGAAGTTGTAGGCAATGTTTTAAATCAGGCTTCTTTTATAGAAGTTAAGGGTAAAAAAATAGGATTTTTGGCTTTCTATTATTTTTCTTATGCTAATAATTCTATACAGGATATTGCAGCTGCTAAGGCTTTAGTTGAAAAAACAAAAAAAGAATGCGATTTTTTAGTTGTAAGTTTTCATGGCGGAGCTGAGGGAAGCAGTATGTTTAGAGTACCTAAAACAACTGAGTATTTTTATAAAGAAAATAGGGGAGATGTTTATAAGTTTGCAAGGGCTGTTAGCGATGCGGGAGCTGATTTAGTAGTTGGTCATGGTCCGCATGTACTTAGAGCTATGGAAATGTATAATAATACTTTTATTGCTTACTCTCTTGGAAATTTTGTTGGATATAAACAATTCTCTTTGTCTGGAAATAATGGAATTAGTGCTATATTACAAATTACTTTAGATGATGATTTAAAAGTTTCTAAAGCAAAAGTTATACCTGTACGTTTAGTAAATGGCGGTATACCTAGTGTTGATCCTGCAAATACTGCTATAAAAAAATTAAATGAATACGCTGATTTAGATTTTCAAAAGACAGGCGTTAAGTTTAATGATGATGGCGAGTATTTAGTTAAATAAATTTATATTTTACTCTTGTTATATATTTCTTTTATTTCTTAATTTATAAAAGATTATTTTAGTATTTAAATACCGCACGCTGTATTTATTAAAATTATATATAGATGTTTCTATAATATAAATTTTTTTGTTTCTTAATTTTCTTACCGTGCGGTTAATAGGTAAAAAAAATAACTATATAATTATTTTTCATATAATTATTTTTCATATAATTATTTTTCATATAATTATTTTTCATATAATTATTTTTCACTCAATTAAATACTAGATAAATTGATATGAAAAAATATTGATATTTACTATAAATCATTATAAAATCATCAAACATAAAAAATATAGGAGTCTTTTTATTATTATGAAGATTAAGTTATTATTATTTATTTCTTCTTTGTTTTTGTTTGCATCTTGCGGAGGCGGAAATAAATTCGAAGAAGGAGTTTTACGCTTGAATGTTGGGCCAGAGCCTCAAAGTATAGACCCAACATTGAACTCTGCAATAGACGGAAGTATGTATATAATACATGCTTTTGAGGGTTTAGCACAGAAAGATAAAGAGGGTAAAATTGTAGGTGGTGTTGCTGAGAGTTGGGATATTAGTGAGAATGGCACTAAATATGTGTTTCATATTAGAAGCAATGCTAAGTGGTCTGATGGTAAGCCTGTTGTAGCTGATGATTTTGTATATAGCTGGAGAAGGGCTGCTGACCCTAAAACTGCTGCTAATTATAGTTATCAAATGGAGCCTTTAAAAAATGCTAAAAAGATTACTGCTGGTGAGATGCCTGTTGAATCTTTAGGTGTTAAGGCTATTGATGATAATACTTTAGAGGTTACTTTGGAAGCTCCTACTCCATATTTTGACCAGCTTATGGCTTATCCTGTATATTTCCCATTAAGAAAAGATATTATAGAAGCTAATCCTGATACTTGGACTATGAGTGCTGATACTTATATTGGAAATGGTCCTTTTAAAATGACTGAAAGAGAGATAGACAGTAAAATAGTAATGGAAGTTAATACTAATTATTGGAATCGTTCTATTATAGTTCCAAAGAAATTAATTTTTATATTGATGGATAATCCTACTTCTGTTGTTGCTGGTATAAAAGACGGTTCTATATATTTCTCTGATAGAGTACCTACTCAAGATATGGATACATTAAAAGAAGAAGGATATTTAAAAATAGAACCTTATCTTGGTTTGTATTATTATAGTTTAAATATTACTAATGAAACATTAAAAGATAAGAGAGTAAGAAGAGCATTAGCTTTGGCTATTGACAGAAATTATATAGTATCTCAAGTTACAAGAGGAGGGCAAACTCCTGCTGCTGCTGTTGTACCGCCTCAAATATCTGATGTTACTGGAAAGTTTAGAGAAAATGGACAAGATAGTTTTAGTTTAAAGGCTGAAGATTATCAAAAAAATATAGAAGAGGCTAAAAAATTATTAGCTGAAGCAGGCTATCCAAACGGAGAAAATTTCCCTGTACTTGAGTTTAAAACTAATCCAGGTGAGCATACATCTATATTTGAAGCTATTCAGCAGATGTGGAAAAATAATTTAGGAATAGATACTACTATAGTAAGTGAAGAGTGGGCAGTATTTCAATCATCACGCTATAGCAGAACTTATGTTATAGCAAGAAATGGTTGGATTGGAGATTATGATGACCCTATGTACTTTTTTAGGTATTGTTTTTAAGTTACAGTCCTACAAAATGTGGAAAGTTATAATAGTGCTATATATGATAGATTATTAGCTAATGCTTCTGCTACAGATGACAATACTATAAGAATGCCTTTGCTTCATAAGGCAGAAGAATTATTTATGGAAGATATGCCTATCATTCCTTTATATTATTACACATTGCCTTTATTGGTAAATGATAATTTAAAAGACGTTCAGTATGATGTGCTTGGCAAACATAAGTTTTTCTATGCTTATTATGACAACACTGAAAAATAATATATTATAAACTAATAAATTAAAGAGAGCCTTTTGAATAGTCAAGAGTCTCTCTTTTTTTAAAATTATTTACGCACCCCGCCCTATAAGTTTTTTGTTTTCAACTGCAAAATCTAACTTTCATTAATTTTATTGTTTTAAAAGAAGCACACCCGCCCTAGTTATTATTATTTTTTTAAGTTTTAATTCCGCACGCTGAGCTTATTTATAAACTTAGTTAAAATTCTTTTTTTAATACGATTAAATATTGTTACTTAGCCTACCGTGCGGCAGATAACGCATCAAATTTAAAAAAATCTTGGGTGGGGGCAGAAATTAGAATTTAAAGCAAAAAAGAAAAATGACGCAAAAATTAGAGTGAATGCAGAAAATCTATAGGGAGGGGTATGTAAATTAAATTTTAAAACACAACAACTTTTATTTATTTTATTTTAAACTTTATTTGTACAAAATTTTAATAATATCATTTTCTGTTTTTCTCGCCCCAAACACATATGGCATCTAATATTGGTATTAAAGATTTGCCTCTTTTTGATAAGCTATATTCTACTTTAGGAGGTATTTGAGGATATTCTTTTCTGCTGATTAAATCATCTTTTTCTAATTCTTTTAAAGTTACACTTAACGTTTTATGAGATATGCTTGATATTATTCTTTTTAATTCATTATATCTTACAATTTTTAATTCTGATAATATATATAGTATTATCATTTTATATTTACCAGATATTAAAGACATTGTATAAGCGAATCCTGTATCTTCCATATATTTTTCTTTTAAATTATCTTTTTTCATAAAATATATCCTTATACTTTACTTTTAGTTAGTATATAACATTTTTGTTAGTACTTGATTATAATAATATATAATACTATAATTATAATATCAATAGTAATTTGATAGATAGGAGCAAAAAATGAAAAAAATATTAATTTTAAATGGCAGCCCAAGATTAAACGGCAACACTTTTTCTTTAATAGAAGAATTTACAAAAGGTGCGAAACTTAATGGAAATGATGTAATTAGATTTGATTTAGACAGAATGGATATACATTGCTGTAAGGGCTGTTTGAGAGGAGGTAAAAATCCAGATAGCCCTTGTTCTCAAAAAGACGATATGTTAAAAATATACCCATATTATAAAGAAGCAGATATACTCGTTTTAGCTTCACCTATGTATTATTGGGCTTTTTCTGCTCAGTTAAAAATAGCTATAGACAGATTATTTGCTGTTACAGAAATAGACCCAAATTATAAGACTCCGTATAAAGAGTGTTTTATGCTTATGGCAGCAGAGGGAAATGATGAAAATAATTCTAAACCTGTTATAGAATATTATCATTACTTACTAAATTATCTTGGATGGAAAGATTTAGGGTATTTGATAGCTGGAGGAGTGTTTAATGTTGGGGATATTAAAGATAAAAAAGAATTATTAAATAAAGCATTTGAAATGGGAAAATCTATATTATAAAAAATTAAAGAGAGGCTTTTGTATACTCAAGAGTCTCTCTTTTTTAAAATTATTTACGTACCCCGCCCTATAAGATTTATTGCTTAAAACTAATAATATGAATTTCATTAGTTTTATTGTTTTCTTAAAATAAGCACACCCGCCCTAGTTATTATTAGTTTTTTAGGTTTTCACTTCGCACGTTGAGCTTGATTAAAAATATAATTAAAATTGTTTTATAAATAGAATAAAATATTTTGCTTAATTGACTGTGCGGTAGAAAGTATAGAAAATTTTACTTGTTGTAAGCTAATACAAAATCTTCTACTTCTTTGAAACTGTTTATATAACAATCATTTTTTAAATTTAGTAATGTTTGTTTGTCTGTAATGCCGTATAAGGCAATTAGTGCTTTGATATTGGCGTTTTTGGCAAACTCATAATCTGGAACACCATCTCCCACCATAATAGTTTCTTCTTCTATTAGGCTATAATCTTTTTTTAAGTTATACCAAATGTTTACATCTGGCTTTCTATAAGGATAGATTCCATCGCCTATAACAGCTTTAAAATAATTAAATATATTTAGTTTTTTTGCTGTTGTAATTGTTATCTCGTTTGGCTTATTTGATATTATAAACATATTAATATTGAGTTTATAAAGTGATGTAAGCGTTTCTAATACATTGTCATAAAGCTTTGTATTGTCTGTAGAGTGTTTACTATAATAATCAATATAAAAATTATACACATCATTTTCAATACTTTCTAAATATTCTTTGTCATATTTATCAGCAAAATGATTTAATACTCTATTTATTAAAAGCCTAGCACCATTGCCAACATATTTTTTTGTGTATTCTATATCTAAACTTGGAAATTTTATATGTTCCAAAGTTTTGTTTACACTGGCATTTATATCTGGAATGGAATCTATCAAAGTGCCGTCTAAATCAAATATTATATTTTTTATCATAACATATTTTATGCAGAAACAGTTTTTTTATGAGTGTTTCTAAGCTCTTTTAAATCTTTTTTTAATCTTCTTTTTTGATATGATTCAAGCCTATCTATAAAAGTAATTCCATTAGTATGGTCTATTTCATGCTGAAGAACTTTAGCTATATAATCTTTAGCATCTAATATTTGTTCTTTATTTTCTGTGTCTATATATTTTACTTTTATTTCTTTGTATCTTGCAACCTCATCGCTTATTTTAGGAAAAGATAAACAGCCTTCTTCTAATATTTCAGTATCTTCTCCATGCCAAATTATTTCAGGGTTAATTAAAGCCAACTTAAAATCAGGTTTAGTTTCATCATCAAAATCAGGTACAGATATTACTATTACTCTTTTTAATACACCCACCTGTACAGCAGCAAGTCCAACCCCATTAGCCTTATACATAGTTTCAAACATATCATCTATTAAAGTTAAAATCTCTTCATCTACATTTTCTACGTAAGATGATTTCTCTTTTAATCTATCGTCTCCGTAAATTACTAATTTTCTAATCATATATTTTTTATACTCCTCGTAAAATCCGCTTCTTCTATTAATAATACTTATTATATAATAATAAACTTTTTGTTTATAGTCAAGTGGCAAAAAGTAATATTCTAATTAAATATTAGTATTGAAGTTTTTTGTTTTTTTATTATACTTTTAGAATGAATAGAAGAAATCAATTTTTTGATAAGATAATAAAAAACTTCGATAAAGTTTCGGATATAGAAAAAAAAAGAATAATTGAAAGATTAGCTTTGCTTTCAAATTCTCAAAATATAATAATAGAGAATTTAGAAGAAGGCATAATAGCAATAGATATCAACGGTATAATTCAAGGTATAAATAAAAAAGCATGTTTTTTGTTATCTATACCAAGAAACTCTGAAGATAAAGCAATTTCAAAATGTATAAATAACACCAATATAGGAAGATTAATATTAGAACTATTAGAAGCAAATAATACAGATACGAAAATTATAAAAGATGATAAAAATGACAGAATGCTTCAAATAGATATTTTGCCACTTGGAGATTCTGGAATCATTATAGGAACTTTAATAAAAATATTTGATATTACAAAAAGCTATGAAAGTGCTCAGAAGCTTAAACGTGCTGAACAGTTGGCATCTTTTACAACGCTTGCAGCTGGGGTTGCTCATGAAATAAAAAATCCTCTAGGCTCTATTTCTATATATGTGCAGTTGATAGAAAAAATTATTAAAAAAAATATGGACAATGATTGCCAGTGTTATAATGAGTTTAGAGATTATTGTAATATTATTAAAGAAGAGATTAGCAGGCTTGAAGATACCATTAATTCGTTTTTATTTTCTGTTCGTAAATTAGTTCTTAATTTGGAAGATATTAATATAAACTCTTTGATACTTTCTACTGTTGATTTTTTGAAATATGAAATAGAAAATAATAATATAAAAATAGATATAAAATTTGATATAGAAAATTTAATTTTAAAAATAGATGAGAAATATATAAAACAATGTTTAATTAACATAATACAAAACTCAATAGATTCTATTATAGAAAAGAAAAAACATAATAAATCAGATGAGAATAATATATCAATAAAGTTAAAATTATTAGATAATTATGCTTTAATATCAATTAAAGATACAGGCATTGGTATAAAAGAGGAAGAATTATCAAAGATATTTGAGCCATATTTTACAACCAAAAGAAACGGCACAGGCTTGGGACTTACGAATGTTATACGAATAATAGAGGCACATAATGGAAGTTTTAATATAGAGAGCAAATATGGTTTTGGAAGCGAGGCTATTATTAAACTTCCTTTGATGCTTGAGAATCAAAAATTTTTGGAGAGTGATTTTTAATTTATGCCTAAGATATTAGTTATAGACGATGAGAAAAACATAAGAGACGGTATAAAGAAGTCTTTAGAGTATGAGGGCTATGAAGTAGTTACTGCGGAGAATGGAGAGAAGGGAATAGAAACAGTTTATAAAGGCGGAATTGATTTAGTTATTACAGACTTAAAAATGCCTGAAAAGACTGGAGAAGAGTTTTTGCATGACATATTAGAGTTTGATAAACATATACCCGTTATAATACTCACAGGGCATGGCAATATAGAAACAGCTGTTGATATGATGCGTCTTGGTGCTTATGATTTTATGACTAAACCTTTTAACATAGACAAAATGCTTCTTATTATAGCAAGGGCATTAGAAAATAAAAACATAAAAAAGACAAATGAAACATTAGAAAAAAGAGTTGACTATCATGAAAGTTTTTATGGAATGATAGGTCATAGCAGTAAGATGCTTAAAGTATATGAAGCAATAAAACAGGTGGCAAGAACAAAAGCTACTGTACTTATAGAAGGCGAAAGCGGAACTGGTAAAGAATTAGTTGCTAATGCTATTCATCAAATATCAGACAGAGCCAAACAGCCCTATATTACTGTGAACTGTGCTGCACTTTCTGAGGGTGTTTTGGAGAGTGAATTATTTGGTCATGAGAAGGGTTCTTTTACTGGTGCAATAGATAAAAAAATAGGTAGGTTTGAGGCTGCCAATAAAGGTACTATATTTTTAGATGAGATAGGTGAGATTAATCAGGTTGTTCAGGTAAAGCTTTTGAGAGTACTTGAAGAGAGAGTGATAGAGAGGGTAGGTTCTAATACTCCTATTAGTGTTGATATTAGGGTGATTGCTGCTACAAATAAAAAATTATCTGAAGAAATAAAAGAGGGTAGGTTTAGAGAGGATTTATATTATAGGCTTAATGTTATAAAAATAGAAATGCCTCCTCTTAGAGAAAGAAGAGAGGATATACCTTTACTTATAGATAATTTTATTAAAGAGTTTTCTCAGGTTCATAATATAGAGATTACTAATGTAGATAAAAAAGTATATAAACTATTATCTTCACTACAATGGGAAGGTAATGTACGTGAGCTTAGAAACACTGTAGAGACTATGGTTGTGATGTCTAAAGATGGCAAGATAGATGAAAGCAATATTCCTAATTGGGTTTTAACATCTAGCACAGATGATTTTATTATAGATAAAGAGATGACATTAGAAGAGCTTGAGAAAAAATATATAAATCATCTTTTAAGCAAAAACAATTTTAATAAAGCACAAGTAGCAAAGATTTTAGGTATAGAGCGAGCAACACTTTACAGAAAGCTTAAAGATTATAATGTTGATTAATTGTATCTAGTTCCAACATATAATAAAAAATATAAAAAATTTATTGTTCTTTTTCCCGCCTTACGCGGTGCGTACTTCGTCAAAGAACCTTATATCCTTCAGATACGCTTCGCGAAAGTGCAAATGTTTTAGCTTTATATTTTGGGATATATAAAATAATGTCTATATTCTGTATATACATCAAAAGCTATACTTCATTAAATGCAGCCTTTTTGCTTCTTTGGGTCACGCCTTACCTAAAGGTACTTCCTACGGTCGCCCTGAAGGACTCCCTTTGGTCGCCGGCACTTCCTTCAGTCGCAAAAGAAGTGGGGGTGCGTACCCTAAGGGCACGCTTCGCAGGGGGGGGGGGCTAGCCACCGCAATAATTAAAAAAAATATATAATAAAAGGGGCTTTTAAAAGCCCCTTCATAAATTCATTTTTCAAAAAATTATTTTACAGCTGTCATTATAATTTCAGTTGTATTTACTTCTCTTGGGTCTGTTTTTGTAAGTGATTTTAATTCGCTGTAATTTGAAATTATTATAGGAGATGTTATATCATATTCTTTTTCAACTTCTTCCTTTTCAAATTCTATAAGTAAAGTACCTGCTTTTACTTTATCTCCTTCTTTAACATGAGCTTTAAAATATTTTCCGCCAAGTCTTACAGTATCCATTCCTATATGTATTAATATTTCAACTCCTCCAGCTAATAAACCTATAGCATGGTTTGTATCTATCATAGTAATAACTTCACCATCTACAGGAGCATATACTTTACCTTCAGAAGGTATAATTGCCATTCCATCTCCAAGTGCTTTGCTTGAAAAGGCTTCATCTTTTACTTCTGTAATATCAATTAATTTTCCATTAATAGGTGCTTTTATTTGAATTTTTTTAGAGAATAATCCCATAATATAACACTCCGTTTTTTATTGATTATTTGTAATAAGTTTAACATAAACAATTATAATGTAAAGAAGTTTATTAAAAATTTAATTTTTTATATTAACAATATCAAAAACTCTACTCTCTTCAAATTTTGATAACTTTTCTTTTTCAGTAACTGTAATAAATACTTGACCTAATGTTTTTATATATTCTAAAATACTTTCTCTTTTAATGTTATCAAGTTCAAGCATAGCATCATCTATTAATAGTATTGGGGATTTTTTTCTGTATTCATATAATATTTTTTCACTTGCCAGTTTCATTATAAGAGTAAGCATTCTTTTTTCACCTTGAGAAGAAAATTTTCTTGATAGAGAATCCTTATAAAAGAATTGATACTCGGCTCTATGTATACCAAAATATGTAGTACGCATTTTTATCTGCTCTTTTATTGTACTTTCTAATTTTTTTATATATTCATTTTCATTTGCTATATCTTCTATTGTAGATAAATATTTTATTTTGTATGGGTTATCATTTTGAAAAATAGTTCTGTATATTTCATTCATCTTTTCTTCTAAAAGCATAGAATATTTTTTATTTTCATTAGCAATATATAAAGATAATTTTGCTATATCTTCATTATAAATATGAGCATCATTTGGACTTGTTGTCAGATAAATATTTCTCATTTTTAGAAGTTTGTTGTATTTTATGAGTGATAAAAGATATTCATTTGAAATGCTTGATATTAGCATATTAAAATAATCTCTTCTAAGTTTAGGCTCTGATGTTACCATATCAGTGTCATTAGGAAGAAATATAACATAAAGTATTTTGCCTATTAAATTTTTTCTTGAGGTAATTTCTTTTTTGTTTATAAATACTTTTTTTGTTTTTTTTTGATATACTATTTCTATATTAGTGTCATAATTCAAATCATCTTCTTTGAATATTCCTCTTAAAAAATAATTATCATTTCCATATTTTATTAATTCTCTGTCTAAACGAGTTCTAAATGATATTCCATTTCCAAGAATATATATAGCTTCTAGTATATTAGTTTTTCCACAACCGTTTATTCCATATAGTATATTAATATGCTTTGAAAATTCGAATGTATTTTCATTATAATTTCTAAAAGAACGTAACGTTAGTTCTTTGAGTATCATAAATATCCTTAAATATAATAATTAATGATTATACACTATAATTATAAAAGTTTTAATATATTTAATTATTTTTATATATTTATTTTTTTGTATAATGTTACATCCATTTCGCCGTCAAGAAACTCAGCTAATTTAGGAACTATAGTTATAAAATGATTGCTGCTGTTATGAGACTTTATAGCTTCTTCATCTTTCCATTCTTCTATAAAAGTTAAACATAATCCGTCTATGCTTTCATAAATATCATAAGCTATACATCCATCTTCTTTTCTGCTTTCTATTATTAATTCTTTAGCCAATTTTAAAAAATCATCTTTTTTATCTTTTTTTATATAGTTTTTGGCTACAATTTTAATCATTGTTTGTGTCCTTATTATTTATTCTTTTATTATATTTGTTTTGTGCTATAGTGTATGATTCAAATAATATAGTTTTTATAGCCTCTATTACATTTTCACCCAAATCATTATCTATATTTTCTCTCTCACTTTTACTAAAAGAAGATAGAACATAATCATTAACCTTTTTTCCAAAACTTGGTCTTCCTATTCCAACTCTAAGTCTTATAAAATCATCAGTTTGTAATTGTGCTATTAAACTTTTTATTCCATTATGCCCGCCAGAACTTCCGCCTTTTTTTATCTTAAAAATTCCAAACGGTATATCCATATCATCATATATTACTATTATATCTTCTGGTTTTATATTGAAAAATTTTGATATATAAATGGCAGATTCTCCAGAGAGATTCATAAAAGTTTGAGGTTTTAATAGTATAAAATCTGTGTTATTAAGTTTTGCTCTTGTAAATAATGATTTTTTTTTGTTATTGTCGAATTTGAGAGATAGGTTTTGTGCTAATTTGTCAATAATAATAAAACCTATATTATGCCTATGATTTTTATATTCTTCGCCCGGATTACCAAGCCCAATTACTAATTTTGTCATAGATACTTCTTTTTAGATGTTTTATTATTAGATTCAAATAAAACCTTACATATAGCATCAACTACATCATCAGTTATATCTTTTATTTTTTTTCTTTCATCTTTTGTGAAAGGGGATAAGACGAAATCAGCTATTTCTTGACCTTCAGCAGGTGCACCTATACCAATACCAACTCTAGTAAAATTATTGCTTTTTAATGACTCTTCTATGCTTTTGATACCATTATGTTTTATAGGACCTTCTTTTTCTTCATTGTCATTATCATCAGCATCATTTTTAGCGATTACAAGTTTGAACTCGCCTACAGGAATATTCATATCATCATATATAACAATAATATCATCAACTGCGATTTTCATGAAGCTAGCCATATATAAAGCAGCCTCACCAGAAAGATTCATAAAAGTTTGCGGTTTGAGGAGAAGATATTCAATTTTACCATATTTAGCCTTACCAAATACAGTTTTCTTTTTTTTAATATCTAATTCTACATTAAGTTTCTTGGCAACCTTATCGAGTATCATATAACCGACATTATGTCTATGATTTTGATATTCATTACCAGGATTGCCAAGTCCCATAACTAATTTCATCATAAAATAAGATTATCCTGTAATTTTATTATTATGCTTCAGCAGCAGCACCTTTGTTAGGAGTATCTTCATCTTGTGTAGTAACAACAGTAACAACAGCTTTAGAACCGTCACCTACAGGGTCTACACCTTCTGGGAATTTAATATCACTTATGTGTAAGCTGCTTCCAACTTTAAGTTCTGTAACATCAACAGTAATTTCTCTAGGTATAGAACCAGGGAAAGCTTTTATAGGTAATTCATATTCAACTTGTTCTAATGTACCGCCGCCCAAACGAACACCTTCAGGTATTCCTTCAATACGAATAGGTACGAAAGTTTTGATTTTTTTGTTTCTATCTATTTCATAGAAATCTATATGTCTGATAGTTCTTTTGATACCATCTAATTGATAGTCTTTAACTAGAACTTCTCTTTTTTGATCGTTTTGTATATCTAAAGTAATAATATCATGCTGTCCAGCTAAAGAGAATATTTTTACGAATTCTTTTAATTCTACAGCAATAGCATATTCTTTGCCTCTTCCGTAAAGAGTAGCTAAAGCATATCCGTCATTAATTAGTTTATGACCAACGCTTTTTTTAGTAGTATCTCTTTGTAAAGCTTTAATAGTGTAATTTTCACTCATTTTAGTTTCCTTCAAAAAATAATGTTTTACTGATCAAATAAAACGCTTATAGAACGTTCTAAATGTATATATTTAATAGCATTAGCAATAACAGGAGCAACAGAGAGCACTTCTATTTTACTGCCTAATCTGTCAGTCATTACTTTTAAGCTATCAGTAATATAAAGTTTTTCTACTTCACTAGCATTGATTCTCTCGTAAGCATCACCAGAACATACTGCATGAGTTATAAATATATATATTTTTCTCATACCTGCTTTTTTAAGAGCTGCAATACCTTTAAGTAATGTTCCGCCGGTATCAATAATATCATCTATAATGATAGCATCTTTACCTTCTACATTACCAATAACATTCATAACCTCGCATTCATTTGCTCTGTCTCTTCTTTTATCTATAATAGCAATATCGAGATTAAGAGTTTTTGCTATAAATCTAGCTCTTCCTACACCGCCTATATCAGGTGAAACAACCATAGCATTTGATATATCTATATCCTTTCTTATTTTTTCTAAGAAAACATTTTTAGAAAGCATATGATCAACAGGTATATCAAAAAAGCCTTGTATTTGAGCTGCGTGCAAATCAAGAGCTAAAACTCTGTGAACGCCAGAAGCTTGCAAGAGGTTAGCTACTAATTTAGCAGTTATAGGCACTCTAGGTTCATTTTTTCTATCTTGTCTAGAATATCCGTAATATGGTATAACAGCAGTAATTCTTTTAGCACTAGCTCTTTTTAAAGCATCTATTACACAGAATAATTCCATCCAACTTTCATTGCTGGAAGGTCTTCCTGTAGGCTGAATTATGTATGTATCTTTATTTCTAGCAGTTTCTTCTATTTGTACGAAGGTTTCACCATCAGCGAATTTGCGTATTTGCATATTGCCCAATTTAATGCCTAAATTATCAACAACATCTTTAGCAAGCTGAGGGTTAGCTGTACCGCTTAAAACTAATATTTCTTCTTCTATACCCATAATTACAACCACATTAAAGAAAAGTTGGGGTGGGAGGATTCGAACCCCCGAATAAATGGACCAAAACCACTTGTCTTACCGCTTGACGACACCCCAGTATTGATTTTTTTATTTCTAAAAGCTTATGAGTACCGAATTATACTACATAATAAAAAATTGTCAAGAGGCTTTATTGTTAATTAATAAATATATTTTATATTTTATTATATAAAATAGTATAAAGTTTTATATTATTTGCTTGATATTTTGTAAAAAATTATTATAATTCTTTCAATAAAATGGTGATTAAATTAAATAATATAAAAAAGGAGAATCTTTTATGGAGAAAAAAATAATAAAAACTCACAAAGCACCACAAGCTATAGGTCCTTATTCTCAAGCTGTTAAAAGCGGAAATTTTATATTTGCTTCAGGTCAGATACCTCTAGACCCTGTTAGCGGTGCTATGGCTGAAAACAATATTCAAGCACAGACAGAAAGAGTAATGGAAAATATTAAAGGTTTATTAGAATCTGAAAACTTAACTTTTGCTAATGTTATTAAAACTACTTGTTTCTTAAGCGATATGGCTAATTTTGCTGCTTTCAATGAAGTATATGCTAAATATTTCACAGAAAACCCTCCTGCAAGAAGTACAGTAGCTGTTAAAGCTTTACCTAAAGATGCTTTAGTAGAAGTTGAAATTATAGCTGTTGTAGAGTGATTTTGACTATTAAAGCCATGTGTTTTGATGCATGGCTTATTTTATTTAAGCACTTTAATAAAAAATAAATCATAAAAAAATCTAAACAAAGAGAATAAAATGAACATAAGAAATTATATATCTTACCTTATTAAGGGTATGGCTATAGGTGTGGCAAATGCTATACCTGGTGTTTCTGGCGGTACTATAGCGTTTGTACTTGGAATATACGAAAATCTTACTTATGCTATATCTACTTTGCCTACTGCTATTATTAAATTAAAATGGAAAGAGGTAGGGGAGAGCTTAAAAATATTAGTACCTGTTTTTTTGGGTGCTGGAGTTTCTATAGTACTTTTTTTAAATATTATTAATTATTTATTTCAATATTACCCTATACCTACTAAAATATTTTTTGTAGGGCTTATACTTGGTTCTTTTCCGTTTGTTACTAAGACTATAGATAAATTTGATTTTAAAGTATTTATATCTTTTTTTATAGGTGCTTTTATAATGGCAATATTTGTTTACTTCGATATTAATAAGCCTGCTGGAGAGACTACTTATACTGGAGATTTTTCTATATTTTATGGAATTAAATTATTTTTCTGCGGTATAGCTGCGGCTGTTGCTATGGTGATACCTGGTATATCTGGTTCTTTGCTTTTATTAATATTGGGTGAGTATGAGAATGTATCTAATCTTGTATCTACTCTTACTAAAAATTTTGCTAATGTATATCCATTAATGTTTTTAGGTCTTGGGGTTGCTATAGGAATTTTTACTATATCTAAACTTGTTACTATTGTTATACAAAAACATAAATCTATATTATTTGGTTTTGTACTTGGTATAATAGTTGTATCTTTTTTAAGTTTATGGCCTAATATTACTACTTTAAGTTTGGGAATGCTTACTGCAACAGTTTTATCTATGTGTTTTGGCTTTTTAATTGCTATGATTATGGAAAAAATATAAAGTTTTTATTTATTTTTTTATAGCATAGTGTAAAATTTATAATATATGCATCCGACTATTATAATAGTACAAAGAGGATAATAAGATGAAAAGATTAAAAAACAATAAATTATATCTATTATTAACTTTAGTATTAGTAGCTTTTGCATACTTATACACTAGTTTGATTGCTCAGACCTCTTCTGATAGAATTAGTATAGAAAATTATAATGATTTGCCTAACTCTAGAAGACTTGTAACTAAACTTAATATTAAACATATAGAAGAAAATAAAGTGGAAGTAAGTTGGGTTGGTATTTATCATCCGAATTTGATGTATTATGTTTATAGAAGTGAAGACCCTATTTTAAGTAAAACAGTGCTTACTAATGCAAAAGTGGTAGCTTCAACAAAAGCAACTAACGCTTCTACTACATATACTATCTATGATAATTTACCTAAATATGATAAATATTATTATGCTGTAATATCATATATAGATAATATTAATTTCTACACTGCTACAGAAAATATGGATTTGATGCAGTTTGAATATTATGACCCATTTAAAAATGATATGACTAATATCAATAATGAAATAAATACTAATGAAATCATTACTAATAATATTATTACAAATGATATTATAACTAATGACCTTAATACTAATAATACTTACTTTACAAATGATATGCTTACAAACATAGTAAGTAGTAATGATTTTTTAAGTTATTATCCGAATACTAATTTATTTGATACAAATTATACTATATTGCCTCCTACAAATTATGTTGATCTCTATTACACTACTAATAGAATAGACTCAAATAGAGGAATAGTTTTCAGTACAAATTATTACAATTATACTAATTATTATAACTTGACTAATAATTATACTAATTACTATAACACTACTAAAATATATATAATTAATCCTACTAATGATTCATTGACTAATGAAATTAATACTAATGATTTTGTTACTAATGACTTTACAAATCAAAGCCGTATGGTTGAAAACGTTACAAATGAATTAAAGGTTACTAGTTTTACAAATGATAAGAATGAGAATATTGTTAATGTTGAGATAAAAAAAGATAACACTAAAAAGACTCCAACTGAATATCAAAGATATAGTTCTGAATATCAGAGGGCTTTGGCTCAGTTTAAGGCTAATAATTATGCCGGAGCAATTAAAATTTTAGAGCCTATATCAAGAAAAAAAGTTGATAGTGCTTTATATTATGATATTAATTTACTTCTTGGTAAATCCTATAAGAGTGCTGGAAGAAAAAAGAATGCTTTAGATACATTGAAAAAAATAAAATCTATTAATCCTAATGAAGTTAATTTCTGGATTAATCAAGTTTTAAGTGATTTATAATAAAAGGAGAGATTATGAAAACTTATGCAGCAGTTTTAGCTTCTGTTATTACAGTTGTAGCTATATTGATAGGTGTTTTTATTACTAAAGTTTCTACCTTGTCTTCTCCTGAAAGATATTTCCAGAAAGGAAAAAGATATTATGAATTAGAAAATTATAATGAAGCTATCAATAATTTAAATGAATATTTGTCTATAGACAGCAGGTCAAAACCTGTAAGCAATGTAGCAGAATCTTATTTTATTGTAGCTGATTCATTAAAGAAAATGAAAAATTATAATTTAGCTAAAAATCGTTTATCTGAAATAATAGACGGTGTGGGTTTTGAAGCTTATCAGCTTGATGCTATAATAGCTTATGCAGATATAGCAAGATTACAAAACAGTGCTGACCAATATATCATTGCTAAATTACAAAATAATTTAAAACCTGCTGATAAATCTTTAGCTTCTACTATAAATATGCAATATGGATATCAGTTGTTCTTTGAGAAAAAATATGGTGAAGCTTTAAGTTATTTTTTAAGGTCAGATGGTGAGTTAGCAGTTTTGGGAAGAGCTAGAGTTTATTTTGCTATGAATGAATATGACAGAGCTTTTGAAATATATGAAGATTTCTTAAAATATTATAATACTAGCATTTATTATAATGAGGTTTCAAGAACTTATCTTATTCAAGTACCTGCTATAGCTCATAGAATGTATGTTCAAAAGAATTATGTTAAAGCTAGAATGTATTATAATAAAATAGCTACTCTTTTCCCTAGAACAAAATATCAGGAAGAGGCTTTATTTAAAATTGGTGAGTCTTATTATAATGAGAAAAATTATAATAGTGCTGTAGATTATTTTAATAGAGTAAGATTAAATAATGTTTATACTCTTGATGCTGAAGCTTTGCTTTATATTGGATTATCATACTTCAAAGTTGGAAGATATTCTGATTCTTATAAAGCTTTAGATACATTTGTTAATACTTATCCAGATAATCCAAATGTTTCAAGAGCTAAAGATTATATGGCTGCTTTACAAGAAACATTATTAGCTATTAATTAAGTTAATAACTTTTAATAAATAAAAGACCTTGAGCAAATTAATTTTTGTTTAAGGTCTTTTTTTATTGTTTTCTGAACTTGATAATTTATTTATATCGTCTATTAAATTGGATATGATATCTAATTTATTTGATTCAACTTTTTTTAATTTTTCATAAGTGTTTAGAAGTTTATCATCTCTATTTTCTAGGTTGCTGCTTTTTATAGTTAATAGACTTTCTGGAGTTGTTTCTAAGGCTCTTGCTATTTTATTTAATCTTTTTACTGATATATTTCTATTACCAACTTCTATGCCTTGCAAATATTTACTTGATACCCCTGCATGTTCTGCTAGGGCGTCTATAGTCATTTTTTTGCTTTTTCTAAGTAATCTTATGTTGTAACCTAAATTATATAATAAGATTTCATTTTCCATATATAAAGTCCTTTTATAATAGAATATTTTATATTATATGAATTTTTAATCTTTAAAAAAACAATATATAAGTTGTATATTGCATGAAAATACCTATTTTTTTGTTTGAAATGTAGTAGATTCATATTAAAAAGTTGCTCTATAAAAATATTAATTAGAGTTTACATAATTTTTTTGTGTTGTTTTTTTTAAACTATCCGAGAATTATAACAGTATTATGTAAACAATTTATAAAGAATAGGGGTAGTTTTTTAATGGTAAAAGCAATTATATTAGGATTTATTCAAGCAGTTACTGAATTTTTGCCAGTATCTAGTTCAGGTCATTTGAGAATAGCAGAATATTTCCTTCAGTTTAATACAGAAAACATATTATCTTTTGAAATAGCACTTCATTTTGGTACATTTTTAGCCACTTGTTTGGTATTTCGTAAGGATATTATTAATGCAATAGTTGGTTTCTTTTCTGGATTAAAAGATATTAAATATTCAAGCAAAAATAGCGAAGGTTTCAGGGTTGGGCTTATGGTAATTATAGCTTCAATACCTGTTGCTATAGTGGGTTTGTTTTTAGAGGAATATTTAAGCAATATTGATACAAAGAGAGTAGGGCTTAATCTTATTATAACTGGTTCTATACTTCTTCTTACAAAAAAAGCTGATAGAGGAATTAATAAAGATGCTCTTACAACAACATATTATAATGCTTTATTGATTGGTTTTGCTCAGGCTATAGCAGTTTTCCCTGGAATATCAAGGTCTGGTATGACTATAAGTGCTGCTTTATTTTTGGGGCTTAATAGAGATTTTGCAGGAAGATTTTCTTTTTTAATATCTTTGCCTGCTATATTTGGTGCTTTGCTTCTTTCTTTAAAGGATTTAACAGACTTTAATGTTACTTATGTGATAGTTGGTCTTCTTACTTCTTTTATATTTGGAGTTATTGCTTTAAAGTTTTTAATGTCTTTTCTCAAAAAAGGAAAGCTTTATTACTTTAGTTTTTACTGCATAATAGTTGGTTTAGCTGTGTATATATATTTTATTAATGCTTAAAAATAGCTGGAGTTTTTATAATGTTTACTAAAAGAAAATTAAACATACAAAAAAGAGCTGAGAGTAAAAATGTTTATCAATCATATGATGATAAAAATAGAAACCCTATATATGATATTATTGGTTTTTTATGCATACTTTTTGCTGGTATATTAATTTTATCATATTTGAGTGCTAATATAGGAGAGATGAATACTTCTCTTGCAACAAATAATTTACTTGGTAAGTTTGGTGCTTATATTGCTGAGTATTCATTTTCTGCTTTTGGTGTTTCTTCTTTTGTAATACCTGCATTTTTTATATATGCTGGAGTAAATATTATATTAAAAAATTCTGTTAAAAATATTTTGATGTTTGCTCTTCTTTTATCATTTGTGATGATGTTGTCTAGCATACTTCTTGATATATTACTTGGAGATAAGGCTTTTTATTATAAAGGCGGAATGATGGGAGAGGTTATAGGAGGCTCTCTTGCTTCATTATTTGGAAATATTGGTGCTGTAATAATAACTTCTGCTATACTTCTTATTACTATAATAGTATTTGCTAAAGTTTCACTGCTTGATTTAGTTAATTATTGCAAAGATATGGTAAAAAAAATAGATTTAAAAGATGTTGAGAGAAAAATATCTGATACTATAAAAACTAAAAAAGAAGAAATGAAAAGAGATGAAATGAAAGAAGAAGGAAATGAAAAAAATTATAAAAAAGAAAATAATAAAAAAAGTTCTTCTATGGATTACTTGCCTATATTTAGTAAAAAAGAAGTATCTGATTTTGAGTTTAGCAATACTCCATTTATAGAAAAAATATCTTTCAATCATTATAATTCATCTGAGAGAAAATATAATAAAAATGAAAATATAAATGATAATCTAATGGACGACTTTTTTAATAAGAGAAATGATTTTGATGATGCTAAGAATAAAGAATTAGATTATATGGTTGAGAGTTTAAATAATTTGAAAAGAGATAATTATGGAAGGATTAATGTTAATGCAATAGAAGATAGAGAAGAGGATATGGGCAATTCTTTATTTGAGGCTGCATTTGGAAATAATATAAAAACTGATATAAAAAAAAAAGAAGATGCTTTCAATCAATATAATGAATTAAAACAATATGATGATGAATATAATAAAAATGTTCATGAGGCAATAGAAAATATTGATTGGGATTTTAGCATTAATAGAGCCAAAAAGTCAGATTTTAAAAAGGCTGCTTACGAAGGTAATATTAATTATTATGATACAACAGAAAATTTTTTGAGAGCTAAAAATAGTATAAATAGCGATTATGATGAGAGTGTGATACTTGAAAATATATATAAAAACAGAGAGAGAAAGTTTAAAGAGTTAAATAATAATGATGAGAAAATAGAAAATAACAAAATAGAATATATTGAAGATTTAGATAAATTATATAAAGAGTATAAAGAAAAAACTCTAAAAAAAGAAAATACTATAAATCAGCCTATTGATGATTTTAATGATACTGATGCCTTATATAAAACTAATAGCTCTTTTAAAACTGATAATAAAGAAAATATATTAGATAAACTAAGAAGAGTTGCTAATGAAAATAAACAATTAAAAGAAATGTATGACAGAGAGCATGGCAAAATAAAAAGAGGAAGCAATAACAAAGAACAGTTAAATTATTCAGAAACAACAACTAATAAGAGCAGTCACTTTGAGTTTCCTATGGGTTATGCTTCAAAGAGAGCTTATAGAAGAGAAGACCATATACCAAATTACAATAACAATAATATTATTGATGATGATAGTATATTAAATTGTTTTGATTTGGACGAAGAAGAGCTTTACAATGTTGATAAATCTTATAATGATATAGAAGATGTAAAAATAAAAGATGATTTGAGAGAGCTTCATAATTTTTCAAATGATTCTAAATATTATGATAATACAAGCAATAATGAAGAAGAATATGATGTTGAAAAAGAACTTCAGAAATATGCTGAAAAATTAAACTCTATAGAAGATATAAAAAATGATAATGAAACTAATAGCGGTTTTATAAATATAGAATCAGAAAAAAAAGTAAACACATTAAAGGAGCCTCAAAAGCCAATACTATATAAAAATCATAAAAATGATTTTGACTTAATACAATCAAACTTTGACAGCAAGTATGTAGATAAACATTATAAAGCTCCTCCATTTGATTTGCTTAATAGATCAATTCCTGTAAATGATAATGCAATGCTTGAATCTATAAAACAAACAGCAATACAATTAGAAAATACATTGCTTGATTTTAATATAGAAGCTAAAGTTACAGGAGTATCAAGAGGACCTGTTATTACAAGATATGAGCTTGAATTAGCGGCAGGTACTAGAGTGTCAAAAATATCAAACTTAACGGACAATATTGCTTTAGCACTTGCTTCAGAGAGTGTGAGAATAATAGCACCAATACCAGGTCGCTCTGTTATAGGTATAGAGATACCAAACAAAGTGAGAAATGCTGTATTTTTAAGAGATGTATTAGAAAGCAGCGATTTCAGACAATCAAAGCTTGATATACCATTTGTACTTGGAAAAGGAATATATGGAAACAATGTTGTATCAGATATGTCTGAAGCTCCTCACTTGCTTGTTGCTGGTACTACTGGTTCTGGTAAAAGTGTTTGTTTATCTACAATAATACTTTCGCTTTTATTACAAGTTTAGACCTGATGAGCTTAAGTTTATATTTGTAGATAAAAAGAGAGTTGAGCTTTCTATATATAACGGCATACCGCATTTAATGTCTCCTGTTGTTTCTGATGAGAAGAAGGCTACTATAGTGTTGAGATATATTGTAGACATAATGGAGAAAAGATACGAAAGAATGGAGAGATTCTTCGTTAGAAATGTTAAGACTTACAACGAAAAAGTAAAACAGCTTCTTAAAGAGGGAGAGACAGAGTTTAACGGAGAGCCTTTAGAGTTGTTCCCATATATAGTTTTAGTGATAGATGAGCTTCACAATTTGATGGTTGTTGCATCAAAAGAGGTTGAGGATTTAATATCACGTTTGGCTGGTATGAGTAGGGCTGTTGGTATACACTTAATAATTGCCACACAAAGACCTTCTGCAGATGTTGTTACTGGTGTTATAAAGGCTAATTTACCTACTAGAATTGCATTCCAAGTACCTAACAAAACAAACTCACGTATTATAATAGATATGTCTGGTGCCGAGCAGTTATTGGGTAAGGGAGATGCTTTATTCTGTTCTTCTGGAAGCCAGATGCCTGAGAGGGTTCAGGGTGCTTTTGTTTCTGATAATGAAGTTAAGAAGGTGGTTGATTATTTATCTGGAGAGATGTCTCCTATGTTTGATGAGAGCTTGATTGCGGCATTAGAGGGAAGCGATGATGACAAAAACACTGATGAAGAGGATATATTAGACGAAGAGCTTTGGGAAGATGCTGTTGAACTTGTTGCTAGAACAGGCAAGGCTAGTGCATCATTCTTACAAAGACGTTTAAAAATAGGTTATAACCGTGCTGCTAGAATAGTAGAGATTATGGAGCGTCAGGGTATTGTAGGGCCTGAAAACGGCTCTAAGCCAAGAGAAGTGCTAATTACATTAGATGACAGATAATAAAATTTTAAGGCTCGTTTACAGTTGGTAGGCGGGCTTTTTTAATACAAAGTTTATATAAAAAACTTATTTTGAATTGCTTTCTACTATTTTAGTTATATATTCATCGTCTTGCAATCTGTTGTTTATATTGGCTTCTTTATTATCTTTGTCATTGCAAGAAACAATAAAACTAAATAATATTAGAGTTAGTAATAATAATATTTTTTTATACATAAAAACTCCTAATATTACTAAATATTATTTAACATACTTCTATATTATCGGAATATGTATTATACAAAATTAATGTATTATTATAATAAAACTATAATTATTTTTTATTTATGATAATAAAAGATGGAATAACTATAGAAAAAAATACTAATGAACAAAAAAGAAAATCTTCTATTGTAATATTATAGCTGTATTTTATAAAACTTTTGTCATGTCTAAATGGTGTAGGCTTGGAGTCTCCATCTGGGCCTTTACATTCTTCTTGAGAGAAGATAACTATAATAGATAATATTGCTATAAATAAAAGTTTTTTCATAAATTAAACCAATGATATTTTTTTATCATAATATATATTAAAAAAATATTCAATTATTAGTATTATAATAATTAAAAAATTTTATTTTTTATTAGAAATATAATATAATGCAACAATGAAAAAAAGTATAATGAAGCTTCCAAAATCTGTAGCAAATCGTATAGCTGCCGGAGAGATAATAGAGAGACCTGCATCAATGCTTAAAGAGCTTCTTGAAAATGCTGTTGATAGCGGAGCTGATAATATAGAAGTGAGTGTTGAAGAGGCTGGAATAAAAACTATGATAGTAGAAGATAATGGAAGTGGTATAGCTTTTGAGGAGCTTCCATTAGCTATTACTCATCATGCTACTAGTAAAATTTATTCTATAGAAGATTTGGATAATATATACACTCTAGGTTTTAGAGGGGAGGCATTGGCTTCTATAGGAGATGTTACCAATTTAGAAATAGTTTCAAAGAGTATTGATGAAAAAACTGGCGGAAAAATTGTTGTTGAGGCTGGAAAAATATTAGAACATAAGCCTTATGCTTCTGTTAATGGTACTAAGATTACTGCTAAAAATCTTTTTTTTAATATACCTGCAAGATACAAGTTTTTAAAGCATATATCAAGAGAGTTTTATTTAGTTAAAGAAGTATTTGATATGGAGGCTTTGGTTCAGCCTAATATCACTATGAAGCTATATAATAACGGTAAGCTTGTAAATAGTTATTTGAAAGTTGATAATTTAAAAGATAGAATTGAAAATTATTTGAATGACAGTAACATTTTTTCAAATTTAATAGAATTAAATATAGAGAAAAATGATATAAATATATATGGGCTTTTTTCCAATTCTAAAATAAGTCAGTCTATGAGGAAGAATAATTTTATATTTTTAAATAATAGACCAATAGAAAATAGAGTTATTGCCTATGCTATAAAAAATGCCTATTCTAACTCAATACCAAAAGAGAGATATCCGTTTTTCTTTTTATATATTAATGTGGATACAAATAAAGTTGATGTTAATGTGCATCCAAGTAAAAAGGAAGTTAGAATAAAAAATGAAAGAGATATTTCTGGTATAATTTATAATGCCATATACAATAATATTAATAGCGTAAATAATTTCTCTTCTGTTAATATTGAAGTAGATATTGATAAAGACATCACTCCAACATTTCCAATACAAAGTAATAATATCACTGCTAGTAATTCTGCTAATAATTTTAATCACACAGAAAATAATTATTCTCATACTGTATTTAATAATAATGAATTAGTTTCTAATGTTTCTTATGATAATGTGCTTAATAGAGATGATATAAATAATAATAACTTAGAGCCTCAAAAAAATAATATAGAGTTTGGTGAGTATGTAAAAGCAGTAGGGCAGGTTTTCTCTTCATATATCATAGCCGAAAGAGGAAATGAAATGTATATTATAGACCAACATGCAGCATATGAGAGGCTTAATTACGAGAGAATATACAAGACTTTAATGAGCGGTAAATTAGAATATGAGAAACTGCTTATACCTTGTGAAATAGAATATAGAGATTATGAAATAGATATATTAAATTCTTCAAAAGAACAAATAGAATCTATAGGTATAAAGTTTGAATCTAATTCAAAAAATAGTATTATAATAGATGAAGTTCCAATATATATACCAAAGAATCAAAAGATAGATAAAATTATTAAAGATATTTTGGATATATATATTTCCAAAGAGAGTAATAATAGTTTAGAAAAATTAATAAAACATACATGCAGCACAATATCTTGTAAATATTCACCAAAGGCAGGGGATAAACTTTCTCTTAATGATATGCAAACATTACTTGATTTGCTTGAAGAAGAAAATATATTAACTAATTGCCCGCATGGAAGACCATTTGTTTTAAGACTTTCAAAAGATTATCTCGATAAAAAATTACTTTAGATGATTCAGTTATTATATATATTTTAAAAGCGAATTAATGAATATTTATATTGTTTTTAGTTTAATATTACTCATGTAAAATATAGTTAGTATTATTCTCTTAACTTGCACTTTTTGCAACTTTGACGAAGTCCGCACCGCGAAGGCGGGAAAAAGTTGAATAAAATAAAAACTTACATTACAAAATATAGCTGTTTAAATACATGCTAAAATTAAATTTTAAAATTTATTATTTGTGGTGGCTTTGCCCACCACACCCCCAGTTCTTTTTGTGACCAAAAGAAGCAAAAAGACTGCATTTGAGTGAGATAGTATTTAATTATAATCAAAAATACAATATATATTCTGAATAACACTGAAATATTTATACTTTTTATTTTATTATATCTTAATGGATTTATTGCTTTTCTATAGATTCGAAATAACAAGCCATAAAGTCGCCTTCGCCGTTTTCAAAATCAGCTACCATAGAAGAAACTTTCTTTGTTAAGTTCTTTTATCATTTTGTATGCTAATTCGTTTGCTTTGGCTTCTGTTATGTTAGGGTTGGTTTTTAATATTTGAGATATTACTTTGTTGATATTTACTCTTTTGTAAACGCCGTCGCTGTCCATAAACTGCCTTTATCAATAAATAAAGTCTACAAAGTATATAATACAGATATAATACTTTATAGACTTAAATATTTTTTATATTTATTGATTAAATATTATTTTTTTTAAGCCATAACGTTTTTTGAATTTATCAACTCTACCAGCAGTATCTAATATTTTTTGTTTACCAGTAAAGAAAGGGTGACAATTATGACAAATGTCAACGTGTAAAGTTTTTTTGAACTGAATGTATTTTAAAATTAGCACCGCAAGCACAATTTACATCAGTTTCATAGTATTCTGGATGTATATTTTTTTTCATTGATTTATCTCCAAAAAATTAAATTATTCTAAACTATCTGAATTATTATATTATAAGTTAAAGTTTATTGCAATAGTGTAAATTAAATTATTTACTATTTTCTAAAGCAATAGATAGTTCCATATATCCAGCATTCATAAGGTTATTTAAATGCTTGAATCCTTTTTTTAGCATATATTGCGATACAGCAAAAGAACGTCCTCCGCTTGCGCAATATAATAAATATTCTTTGTCTCTGTCTAAGTTTTCAATTGTCTCTATAATTTGGCGGTCGCTAGGGTCTAAAAGCATGCTTCCTTCTATAAATCCAGTAGCTTTTACCTCATATGGACCTCTAATATCTAATAGTTGTAAGTCTTTATTTGTTTTTATTAATTGAACTGCAGTTTCTACATTTACGCTATTAACTTGATTTTCCATTTATCTTATCCTCATGTTTTTTTGATTTATTATTATTATAATATATTTTAGATTTTTTTAAATAATTGACTTTAATTAAAATTTACATTATTATAGATTCATATATTTTAAATTTTATAAGGGTTGATATAAGTATGGAAGAGAAACAATACACTTTAGAAGAATCTATAGAATTAATTACAAGAGGAGCAAGCGAAATAATAGGCTTGGAAGAGATAAAAGAAAAACTAAAAAGCGGAAAAAAATTAACAGTAAAAGCAGGTTTTGACCCAACAGCTCCAGATATACACTTAGGACACACTGTACTTTTAAGGAAGATGAGACATTTTCAATTACTTGGACATAAAGTGATATTTCTTATAGGAGATTTTACAGGAAGAATAGGAGACCCATCTGGTAAAACAAAAACACGTCCTAGATTAAGTGAAGAAGATGTATTGAGAAATGCTGAAACTTATAAACAGCAAGTTTTTAAAATTTTGGACCCTGAAAAAACTATAGTTGAGTTTAACTCTAAATGGCTTGGTAAGATGAGTTTTGCTGATGTGCTTGGGCTTACTTCAAGATACACAGTAGCACAAATGATAGAGAGAGATGATTTTTCTAAAAGATATAAAAATGGTCAGCCTATAAGTATAATGGAGTTTTTATATCCATTAGCACAGGGTTATGATTCTGTTTCTTTAGAATGCGATGTTGAGCTTGGAGGTAATGACCAGAAGTTTAACTTACTTGTTGGAAGAACCCTAATGAAAGAATATGGTCTATCTCCTCAGGCAGTTTTAACAGTGCCTTTGCTTGAAGGTTTAGATGGTGTTGAGAAGATGAGTAAATCTTTAGGCAATTATATAGGTGTTTATGACAGTCCTAAAGATATGTATGGTAAAGCAATGAGTATACCTGATGGTTTAATTCTTAAATATATGGAATTAGTTACAGATATACCTATGAATGATATAAGAAATTATAAAAAGGCTATGGAAGAAGGCGATAACCCTAGAAACATTAAGTCTATTCTTGCTAAAGAAATAGTAAAATTATATCATACAGAAGATGATGCTAATAATGCTGAAGAGGAGTTTAAGAGAATATTTAGCTCTAAAGGTGTACCTGATGAAATAGAAGAGATTGTTGTTGGTAAAGATGATAATATTTTAAATATTTTATCTGTATGCATGAAAAATGAAAGTAAATCTAATTTGAAAAGATTGATTTCTCAAGGCAGTGTTACTTTAGATAATGAAAAGATTACGGATATAAACTCTAATATAAATAAAGAGGGTATACTAAAAGTAGGAAAACGTAATTTCTTTAAAATAAAATTTTCTTAAAAAAAGATAAACGTGATTTTTAAGAGGCAATAATGCGAGTCTTGATATTACTATTATCTTTAATAATATTTAATGCATACTTATATGCACAAGATAATAATCAAGATAATAATAATATTAGAACAAATGAAAACGTATTAATGCAAATAAATCAATTTGATGCTAAAAGAAATCCTGTTTCTTTTATCAATATAGTTAATTTTACTCCATATTATGTATTAACAGAATATGCAAGAAATTATGGCATAGAAATTTATCCTTATGATGATGAGGCTAGTTTAAGAGCTAGAATTATCAAAAGGCAAGTCAATGTAGATGTTATAAAAATTACAGGCGAAGATAATATAAAAAATGTAGCACGTGCTAGCATCAATACAGGCGGCGGACAGATAGAGTTTAAAAGTGCTGATTATGTTGAAAGATATAAGATAGAAGAAGCTGGGGAAGAATTAATAGCACTATACGGAAATGTACAGCTTAAAGTATACAACAATATTATGAGTGCAGATAGGGTTGTATATAGTTTGAAAACGGGTGAAATATTTGCTTCTGGTAATTTGAAAGTTGAATCTGGAGATAGCGTTTTAAATGGCGAATGGTTCATGCTCAATAAAGATGATAAGAAGGGTATTTTATATAATGGTAACACAAAATTCCAAAGTTTTACTCTTCAAGGAAATATAATAAAATTTAATGACCCGGATTTTTTTGCCAATGACAGCAGTGTAAGTTTTTCTAGGCTCACCCCAGTAGCACATGACTTTTTAGCATCAAGAGTTTATTTATGGGATACAAAAAAGATATTAATATTTAACAGTATATATAGGGTTGGAAGACAGCCTGTATTCTATTTCCCTTTATTTATTCAAAACAATGTTGGTACTGGTATTATAAGCACTTTCGGTCAAAGTTTGAGGGAAGGTGTTTATATGCAAAACAGTAAGACTTTTGATTTATATGGTGTTAGCCATAGAATAAGGTTTGATGCATATCAAAAGCTAGGTTTTCTTATTGGAGATGAAATTAGATATACCAGCCAGTATCATAATTTGTCTTTAGATGCTATGTTTGCTTTGGGAAGACAATATTATTTGCTTGATTCTTATATATCTTCTAGTATTGGTTTTGGTACTAGATATGTAAACTATTTTACAGGCGGCAAGCCTGGTAAATTTATACCTAGATACAAGTTTCAGTATGACCATACAATACAATTATATAGCGGAGAAAATATTAATGCTTATCTTACTGGTAAATTAAATTTAAATAGTGATTTATATTTTAAGTCTGATTTTTATAACCAAAGAGGGGCTTTGGATATATTGTCATTATTTACTGCTATTACTGGAAATTTAAGTGATATAGGAGATTCATATCCAGAGAGTTATATAGAAAACTCTATATATGTTAATAGTAGTATATATGGTGTTAATTTAAGAGCTGGTGCAGAATGGAATCTTACTGCTGTGAGAAACTTATCTGTAAATTATAATACCAATTTTGACTATTATATGCCTAAACCAAGCAGATTAGTTTTACCATCTTTGTCTGCTAGTTATAGTTCTATTTTTGGCGATGAGACTTCTTATTATTTTCCTAATTTCAATATTAATTATAATATTAGCATGAATTATTCTCACACAATAGATTATAAAACTTCTGAAGGTATAGCATTCTATAATAACCCTAAACTTAATGAACAATTAAATGAGAAATTAGCTGAAAGAAATAATTTACAATTAAACGGTGGATTATCTAGAAGTTTTACCAATTTATTTATGAGATTTACTCCTAATGTTAATATTGATTATGCTTATCAAAAAAGTATTGATCCTAAATCTGAAGACTTAATTTATGATAGAGATAATACATATTTAGGTTTAGCAAGCAGTATGAATCTCTCTGTATTTTTGCCGAACTCAATACTTCCATACAAGCTTGATAATTATTTTTCGCCATCTGTAAGCTGGGATACATCATATAATATTGGATATAGATTTAAACAAAAAGACTCTTCATATACTAATGAAAATCAAAATGGTGATTTTAGCAGTCATAGTATTAACACGAGTTTGAATGTAGGCGGTACAGGTTACAGCATATTTTTTATACCTAATTTAAACTGGGATATTAGAGGAACTGTTAGAACAGGTTATGACCTCATACCAACATATAATGCCCAAACTAAAAATTATGAACTTATACATAACACTAATAGATTCTTAACAACTGAAGTAGGCGGTTCTACTAGGTTATATTATGATTCTTCATATATTTCTTATGATTTATCTAAAAACCTACTCGGTACAAACTTCACTCAAAATGCTATTAATACTCTTATTCACATACCTATTCCTATAGATAATCTTACAGATTGGATATTGGTAAGAAATAATAAAAAGAAATTCTTTGATGGTTATAAAAATGATTTTAGATTTTTCTTTGATATAACATATAAACATGATTTTATTAATTATAAATATAACTCTGCTGCTTTTTCACTTGGGTTTGAATTAAAAATATTAGAACAATTTACTTTTAGTTTTTCTACAACAAGCAGAAATGACAGAGCTTATAGATATATAAAGTCTTATGCTGAAAGAGAAAATGAGACTTGGGTTAATCCTTTCTGGGATATTGTTGATTCATTTAATTTTAGAGATTCTCAAAAAAGGATAGACAGTTTGTTTAAATTAAGTTCTATCAATACTAGTATATGGCATGAATTAGACGGCTGGCAATTAAGAGCTACTTTCTCTATATCGCCTTCTGCTCTTCCTTCAGATATTGCTAGCGGTTCTGTTAAAGGTTCTTATTGGAATAAAGAGTTCTGGATTGAATTCACTCTTACAGATTTTCCTGGTGCTGGTTTGCCTAGAAGAGAATATGACCTTAACTCTACTATTACAGATTTGAGAGATAATAGAACTACTACTACTTTTTAATTTACGGGTATTAAAATGATTAAAAAAATATTTATTTTATTTATTATTATAATATTTTCTAATTTGCATGCTTATGATAATTATGTAAATAAAATATTTAATGCCATTGAAGATAATGATATTAACTATATAAAATATGTATTAGAAAATGATATACAAAGCTTAAAATCAAGGCTTCCTAAAGATTATGAAAACAATTTAGAGGGGGCTACTCCTTTACTTTATGCTATTTATAATGATAAAAAAGATATTATTAAATTATTTATAGATAATATAGATACTTCATATTTAAAAGATAAAGATGATAAAAACTATAATAGTATTATGTATGCTGCTGCTTTTTCTGATATTGATACTTTAAAATTGATATCAGAAAAATCTCCAAGTTTAGTTAATAGTGAAACAGAGTTTAGAGTTAATATACTTCATATAGCAAGCAGTCATAATAATTATGAGGTTATAGAATATATATGCACTAATTTTAATATTGATATTAATTCTCGAGACATTGACGGTTGGACTGCTCTTTATCATGCTGCTAATTCTCAAAGCATTGAATCATACAGGCTTCTTATAAAATTGGGGGCAAATAGTCAGATTACAGACAATAATGGTATGTATCCTTCTACTAGGCTTAGAGAGCTTGTGATGATGAAGTATAATGAATTAAGTGATATTGATAGGGAATTATTTGAGGCTATAAGAGATAATGATATAAAAAAGTTGAAAAAGAGTATAGAAAATGGTGCTAATATTAATGCTGAAGATGGTTATGGACTTAGTGCTTTACATTTTGCTATAAGAAATAAAAATATAAAAGCGGTTGATGTTTTACTTGACTGCGATAATATTAATTTAGAAGCAACTCTTCCAAACGGATATTATACGGCATTAGATAATTTTAGCAGAGAGGCTGTTTATATAGGCGGTGCTACTCCTTTACTTTATGCAATATTTAAAAGCAATGGAGACAGTAGGATAGTAAATAGGCTTATTAAAAAAAATGCTAATATTAACACTTATGATGAAGAGGGGTGGAATAGTTTTTTGTATGCGGCTGCTTTTGGCAATGTTCGTATAATGAATAGTTTAGTAGATAAAAATGAGAATTTAATTAATAGCAAAACTAAAAAAAATGTTACTGCTTTACATATGGCTGTTGTTTATGATAATATAAAAGTAATTAGTTATTTAGTAAAAAGGCTTCATGTTGATATTAATGCTAAGGATAATGATGGTTGGACTGCTCTTTATTATGCTGCTGCTAATAACAAGGCTGAGGCTTACAATTTACTTATAGAGCTTGGTGCTGACAGAGAGATTGCTAATAATGAAGGCTTAAAGCCTGATGATATATTCTTTAATAATTAGTTATCATAATATATTGTTATAATTATTTATTACTATATAATATTATAAATGTTTATAATATTAACTAATCTCGAGAGGTTTTATTTAATGGTTTGTTTAATAAAAAGAAGTTTAATCATTGTATTAGCTATATTTTATGTTTTCTCTTTAAATATATATGCTATAAATCAAAAAGAAAGCGAATTATTTTTGGCTATAAAAGAAAAGAAAAATGAAAGGGATTTGAGAGAGATTTTAAAATATAGGGTAGATTTTTCTGCTACAAATGAAATGGGATTAACACCGCTTTTATATGCTATTGAATGCAACAATGAAAGAGCTTTGAGGGTGCTTCTTGAATATAGTGATGTTAATATTGAATACAGACTTTCTGATGATTTTGCTGCTTATCCTGATATAAATAAATATGAAGGAGATAGCGTTAATATAGGAGGGGCTACTCCTTTAATGTTTGCTATATTTAAAAACAATTCAAGGATAGTTAAACAGCTTATAGACAAGGGAGCTAATGTTAAAGCTAGAGATAATGAAGGAAACTCTGCATTTTTATATGCATGCGGTTTTGGAGACGGTAATATTATAAGAATGCTTCTTCAAAAAGATAAAACATTAGTTAATGATAAAACTCCTAACGGTAATCTTAATGGACTTCATTATGCTGCTGCTTTTAATAATTTGAATACTATTAATTTCTTAATTAAAAATGTTGATATGAATATTAATGACAGAGATTCAAACGGATGTACTGCTTTATATTATGCCGCTTACTATGCAAAAAATGATGCGTATAATCTTCTTATTAAACTTGGTGCTAATAAAGATATAGGTGATAATTATGGAGTTACTCCAGAATATATATTATCAGGAGGAAGTTCTGCTATTGACTTAGAAAACAAAGAAGATAATAATACAAACACTTACAATGAAAACATGTTTATTGCAAGAGTTATTCAAACTTCAGATACTAATGCATTAAGAGATATAATGATGTATTCTAACTTTAATATGAACTCTATTATTATGTCTTATGAAACTCCTCTCACTTATGCTATAGCCCTTGATAAATATGATATGGTTAATGAACTTCTTAAATATAGAGTTAATAATACAAATATTATAAATATAGAAACTTCTTATATACCAGCTGATGAAGTTTATTTTGATGAAAGTAGGGTAGAGTTTACTGGAAATGTATATTTGGGTGATGTTAGCCCTTTACAGTATGCCATATTTAAAAATAACACTAATATAATAAACACACTTTTATATTATGGTGCGGATATAAACAGAAAAGATAGTTTAGGAGATAATGCTTTAATGTATGCTGCTAGATTTTCAAGTGCAGAAGTTATTGATACAATTTTAAATTATAGCAGTAATTCTTATAGGGTTGTAGATATATACGGCAACACCCCTTTACATAATGCATCATCACTTGGAAACACTAATGCTTTAATTGCACTTATGAATAGAACTCCTATTAACATAAATATACAAAATGTTGATGGAGATACTCCTTTGCATTTGGCTGTAAAAAACAATAATAGTAATACTTATAGATTTTTATTATTAAAGGGAGCTGATTATACTATAAAAAATTATGATGGTAAAACTGCTTCAGACTTATTATATGGAGATAGTATAGAAAATATAATGGGTAATTTTGGTGAAACTAATATTTATGATACGAATTCATATAATAATAATAATAATAATAATAATTTAAACGTCATTCAAGCAAATAATATTGTAGAAGATTTTTTGTATGATAATATGCCTGATGATGATACTTCTTATTATAAAAAAGAAGAAGAAAATAATGAATATGCTCATCAATTAGAAAGTAAAATTCTTTTTGATGCAATATATAAAGATGACGCGGCTTTAATACATAATGCTATCTCTAATACAGTTGATCTTAATACAAGAAATCCGGAAGGCTTTACTCCACTTCTTTATGCTATTCATTATGATAAAACAAATGCTCTTAATATACTTTTAAGCTATACAAATAAAATTGATATAAATAAAACATTAGACAATTATACTAATTACTATTCTAAAAAAGGTATTAATTTTAGCGGAGAATTGGTATTTGATAAAACAACCCCTTTAGAATATGCTATATTTAAAGGAAATATTAATATAGTTTCTATGCTTATGGATAATAATGCTGATATATATCTTGAAGATTCAAAAGGATATAATGGAATATTTTATGCTTCTGCTTTTGGAGATTATGCTCTTATAAATAAAATATTACAAAAATACCCTTCTATATATAATTTTAAAAATTCTAATGGCGACAGTGTGCTTCATATTGCAGCAAGCTATGGAAATAATAATGCTATAAGCTTTTATTTATATAATACATTTTTAAGTATAAATACAAAAAATAATGAAGGAAAAACTCCATTAGATTTAGCAAATGAAAAAGGATATACCAACACAGTAGATTATTTAATAAAAGGCGGTGCTAAATACGGCAATCAATAATTATTTATTGATTCAAACCCATCGAATGTGTAGGTGTATGAGCTATTATCAGGATAGGGTGCTATAGTAATTAAAGCTGTATTTGTATGCTTTGTTTCATCAAATGAGCTTAAAGGTATTTTTATAGTTATATTATTTCTAAAAAATAAATGCGAATCATAACCAATCCATATATATCCATTTAATGTTTTTTGTGTATCTTTTGAGTTGTAATCGAATTCTATTTTGTTATCAAATATATATTTTTGAGTATCTATATAGTTTCCTCTCAAAACTCCAGCCTTATCTACGCAAAGATAATAACCATTATTAAAATCGGCAGTATAGCTATAAGTTTTGTTATTTATACTAAAATCTATATCTTTAGCATACATATTATCATATTTTAAGAAAGCCTTATTATTAGACTCTCCCTTTACTCTCACTTTAAGATGCATAGTTTTAGTAGTAGGGTTATTATTATTTGTATTGTTGTTGTTTGTATTATTATTTGCACTGTTATTTGGTTTGTATGAATTGTTACAGCTTGATGCCAATATCAATACTGTGATTAATGTTAAAGATTTAATTAAATTACTCATATAAATAATATAAGATATATATTTTTTTAGTCAATATACAGATATATTTTAATTATTAATATTTATTATGTATGTACTAAAAATTTTTAAATTTATTAAAAAATATTTTTAAGTTTTTTATTTGTGGGGGCTTTACCCCCACTCCCCCAGTTCTTTTATTGGTATAAAAGAACCAAAAGAACTGTATTTAATGAAATATACTTTTTATGTATGGATAAAAATATCTTATATTTATTTATTTATTTATATTTACTAATGTGTAAAATTAAAACATTCGCACTTTTTGGTTCTTTGACTAAGTTCATAGAGTGTAACTGCAGGAAAAACTTGATAATATATATAAAAAAAGAGCCTCATAAAAATGAGGCTCTTATTAATAATTTATTAAAACTATATTTTATTGCAAGAATAAATTAACAGCCTGTTCATTAGCACTATTAACAGCTGTTACAACAGAAGTGCTTGATATAGTAGCTCCACTAATAGCAGCTATTTGAGCATCAAGTGCCTCTTCTGGTTTTATACCCTTTACAACAGTAAGAGGTACAATAGAACTTTTATTAGTAAATTGATTTCTAAAGCTAGGTTCTACAATTTTAGCACCAAGTCCAGGAGTTTCAGCCTGCTCAGTAACAACTATTCCTGTAATTGTAGTAGCATCATCACTAAAACCAACTAATATTTTATTTTGACCATTATATCCGCCTGCAGAAGAAAGTATAGCATAACCAGCTACAGAACCATCAGCCTTTTTACCAATATAATATGGATAAGTAGCATTTTCACTAATAGGACCTTCTATATTGTCAGCATTAGGTATAACAGCCTTAACTCCATTTAATACAGTTTTTTCATTGTTAGCTAAAATATCTTTCTCAAAAGAAGAATAAACGAATGATAATAAAAATCCAGCAACTAGAGCAGTTAATGTAACAGATATTACAGCTTTATAAGTAACTTCTTTTTTCATTGTTTTGCTCCTTGTTGTTTTTCTATATTTATAGCCTCTTTCTTACCAAAAGGTTTAGGACGAGTATACATAGATATTAAAGGCATAAACATGTTTCCTATTAATATAGAATACATAGTATATTCCGGAGAAGAACCAAAAGCTCTAAGTATTGCAAGCACAGCACCTATTAAAAGAGCATATATCCAAGCCCCTAAATGACTAGAAGGGCAAGTAACCATATCAGTAGCCATAAAGAAAGCACCTAAAACAAATCCGCCAGCAAATATTTGATATATAGGAGAAGCAAATTTACCAGGCATAGCAAGACAAAGTACCAAACTTACTGTAAATAGAGATATAAACATTCCTAAAGGTATTCTCCAATCTATAGTTTTAGTAGCAATTAAGAATATTCCGCCTATTGTAAGAAGTATAACAGAAGTTTCACCTATAGCTCCGCCAGTGCTTCCTAAAAGCATTTGAATATAATAGTGAGCTTCAAATTGAATTTGTTCTATTAAAGAAGTACTAATACTATTATTATAAGTAAACTTCATAAAAGTTAAAGGTGTAGCCTGTGATAGAGCAGTCATCATATCCACTGCCTGAGTACCGCCAGTAATAGCATTCATAGTTCTATGCCAATCGGTAATAAATAAATCCAAGAAAGGAACCCTAATAGGAGGGTTATAAGTACTCATTTGAGCAGGGAAAGCAACCTGTAAGAAAGCCCTACCTACCAAAGCAGGGTTAAATATATTAGAACCTAAACCTCCAAAAACTTCTTTAGCAAAAACAATAGCAACAACTCCTCCAATAACAACCATTGTAATAGTAGCACTAGAAGGTAAAGTCATTACCAAAAGTAAAGCAGTAACCACAGAAGCATAATCAGGAAGTACAGGCTGTTTTCTAAGCTTTCTAACAATTATATTAGATAAAATACAAGTAATAATAGAAGCGAGATATAATATAATTACTCTATTACCAAATAATACTACGCTATATATAATAGCAGGTAAAAGAGCAATAATTACTCTTAACATGATTTTTTGTGTAGTATCTCCATCTTTTATATGAGGAGAAGATTCAGTGTATAACTTCATTATCTTATCTCCTTAACAAATCTTTACCATATCTAATCCATTGTACCAAAGGTATTTTGGAAGGACATATGTAAGAACAACATCCGCATTCAAAACAAGTAGCTATATCCAAAGCATTTAATCTGTCTTTAATTTTAGCCTTAGCAGTATGAGCTATTTCAGTAGGAGAAAGATGAAGAGGGCATGCATTAGCACATCTTCCGCATTTAATACAAGGATATTCAACTTCTTTAGGCAATTTATTTTTATCTAAGAATAATAAAGAGTTAGTACCTTTATTAACACATTGCTCCAAATTAGGAACACTAGCTCCCATCATAGGACCGCCTGCTATAACAAGTACATCATCAGAAATAAGTCCGCCGCACTCATTAACTATATGCGAAATAGGAGTACCAAGCGGAACCCAAATATTTTTATGTTCTTTAATAGCATCACCAGATACAGTAACAATTCTCTCTATTAATGGTTTATCTTTAGCAACAGCTTCATATATAGCATATAAAGTAGCCACATTTACAACCAAAACATTAACGTCCATAGGAAGCTTACCAACAGGTACAACTCTGCCAGTAGTAGCATCAATAAGCATTTTTTCAGCACCCTGAGGATAACGAAGTCTTAAAGGCATTACTTCAACATTGTAGTTTTTAGCAACTTTGCCCATCTCTTCAATAGCCAAAGGTTTATTAGCCTCTATACCAATAACAGTTCTTTTTACAGAAGGAATAATTTTTCTTAAGATTTCTATACCTTTGAATAAATCTTCAGTATGTTCCATCATAAGTCTATAATCGCTAGTAATATAAGGCTCACATTCAACGCCATTAATAATTAAAGTATCGCAGTTACCCTTAGCAGCACCATCAACTTTAACATTAGTAGGGAAGGTAGCTCCTCCCATACCAACTATACCAGCGTTTTGAATTTTTTTAGACATTTCTTCAGCAGATAAGGTCATGTAATTATTATTTAGGGTAAAATCAACATTATTAGCTTCAGCATCTAAATTGATTAGAAAAGCACTAGCCCCTCTTCCTAAAGGCGGCGGAGCAATTTCTATATTAGCAATAGTTCCGCTAACAGAAGAAAACACATTTCCAGATACATATCCGCTAGCCTCTCCAATCATTTCTCCTCTTTGAACTTTATCTCCTTTGTTCTTTAACATTTTAGCAGGTGCACCGATATGCTGTGCCATAGATATTAAAACTGATTTAGGAGCTTGGGTCATAGTAGAAGAAGCTATTTGAGCAGTATCTTTGCTATCATGAGGATGTACACCCCCAAAACGAAATTTACCTAACTTCATAATATATGTCCTTATTTTTTACATTTTTATATAAAATTAATATTTATAATATTTAATCAATATTTAATACCGCAACAGCTCTAGTATAACCGCTTCCATAACTGCATAAAGCGAGTTTAGTATTTTTCTTTATACTGCCGTCTTCTAATGCCATAGAAAGAGCAACTCCAGAAGAAGCACTCAATGAAGAGTTAGCATTTTCCATTTTTGTATAAACAATGTCTTTAGGAACATTCAAAGTATTAACAAAAGCATCAAAAGCATTTTTGCTAGAATATGACGGTATATAGTAATTAGGTTCTATGTTATTTTTAGATAAAGTTTCTTTTATGTATAGAGCGGCTTTTTTTGCCTCATCTTCAAATATTTCATTATTTTTTATAGAGATAAAATGTTCTTTGTTATTAACACCTTCTTTAGTGTATGGTTTAGCAGTTCCGCCCATAGGAATGTAACAATTTTCTAAAGCACTGCCGTCTGTAACAGAATCTATGAAAGAAACTTCTATATTTGATTTTTCATTAGAAACTATAGCAGAAACAGAAGCGTCATCAAATCTATTAGTATCATCACAAATATAAAAAGATTCAGTTGCTACTATTAAAATATTTTTATATCTATTACTTTTTACAAAAGCATAAGCAAGTCTTAAAGCAGATATAAAACCAGTAAAATCACTTTCTATATCAAAACAAAAAGCATTTGAAGCATTAATTTTACCTGCTAATATACAAGCAGTAGATGGATAAATATAATCTTTAGTAACAGTAGCACAAATAATAGCATCTATGGATAATGGGTCTATGTCTTTTATGGTATCTTTAATAGATTCCATAGCTAATTCAGATGCAGGCATAGAGGTTTGTTTATTTTTATAAGTAGCTTTACAAGATTTAATATATACCATATATAAAAACCCTTTTAAAAAATTCTTCTTTTTACACCAGAATCTAAAAGTTCTTTAGATATTTTCTCATTTATTTTGGCATCTAAGAATTTATACATATTAAGTACAGCGTTTTTAACACCATTGCCGCCAGTAGTACCATGTCCAACAAAAGCACCGCCGTTTAATCCAAGTAATATAGCAGAGCCATATGAATCAGAACTCATCTGTGTTTTTAAGTTTTTAAATACAGACTTCATCATAACAGCCCCCATCATATTAAGAGGGTTTTTCTTTATTTCAGATTTTAGCATATTTACTATTAAACTAGCACTTCCTTCTATACTTTTTAACACTATATTACCATCAAATCCATCAGCAAGTACAACATCAGCAACATCAGATTTTAGCATACTGTTAGGTTCAACATTACCAATAAAATTTACTTTTTTCATTTTTTCTTAATCTTTCAAAGTATTTTTTTACAGTAGCATTTCCTTTGCTGTCTTCTTCACCTATATTTAGAAGTGCAACTCTTGGATTATTTATGTTCATGTATCTTTTAGCGAATACTCTTCCCATAACGGCAAATTGAGCCATATAATCTGGAGTACAATCAACATTTGCCCCCATATCCATCATACAAAACTCACCGCCTATTTTAGGGAGTGTAGATACTAAAGGGGGACGCATAACACCTTTTAAACGACCTATTTCTGTGAGTGCAGCAGCTAGTGTAGCTCCAGTATTGCCAGGCGAAAAGAAACCTTCCGCTTTTTTATCTGATACCAAACGTGCTGCTACTAATACAGAAGCATTTTTTTTATGTTTTACTGCAACAGCCGGAGTTTCTGTCATTTCTATAATAGAATCGCTATGTTTTATATCTACGCGGTTCTTATCATATTTTAATGAAGATAAAGATTTAACAATATCTTTTTCATTACCAACTAATATTAAATTTACATCTTTATTTAAAGACAATGCTCCAATTGCACCATTAACTAATTCGTCTAGAGGTTTTTCGCCGCTAGCAACATCTATGGATAAATTCATTGATAATCCTAATTATTTATTAACCAGCATTTTGATTTTTATTAGCTTTTACTACTCTATCTTTATAGAAGCCGCATTCAGGGCAAACTCTGTGAGGCATTCTTTCTGCTCCGCATTGAGGACAGATTGATAAAGAACCTAAAAATCTTTTATCGTTAGCAGCTTGTCTTGATCTCTTTTTTGATTTCGATTTTCTATGCTTAGGTACAGCCATTTAATTTCTCCTTAAAAGTTATATATAATTGTCAAACTTACAATACTATATATATTTTACTATTATGTCTTATTTTTGTCAAGTTTTTATTATTGCTGCTTATATACTTATGTGTTAATTTTTAATTTAAGTATAGTATTAGTGGTTTTAGGATATTGTTTATATTTCTAAAAAATATAAAATATGTTAATATTATTATAATATTTTTTATGGATTATGGTTTATGAAAAAGTTTATTTTACTAATTGGTATATTTTTTATTACAGGCTGTAATTTATATGTTAGCGATAAGGTAAGTATACTTATGTTTAATGAAGATGCTAATGGAAATGAGATTACTAATGATACTGTAAATTTTATACTTGTAAAAAGAGATGATACAAATAGTTTTAATAATATTACATATATTAGCGGAGTTATAGAAAATAGAATAGGCGAGCAGAATATAACAAATATAACTGAAGCACAATATATAGAAGATATCAATAATACTAATTCTGTAAAAAATCTAAATTTAGATGATTATAATATGACTATAAATTATAATAAAAAAAGTATTATTTTTATAGATAATGACGGCACAAAATATACTCTTCCTTTAAATAATTCTGAAGATACTTGGTTTTATAAATTAATAAAAGGTGCTACTAATTCATAAATTATTAAATAATAATATTTTTATTATTTTATTGATTATGTATTTATTAAAATAAAATATAATAGCAATATATTATATTTTATGTTATTATAAAAATAGTATAAGATTTAAGGTTATAAACAGATGAAGAATATTGCTATACTTGGCAGACCTAATGTAGGTAAGTCCACTCTTTTTAATAGATTTGCAGGAAGAAGAAAATCAATAGTTGATCCTACAGCTGGAGTTACAAGAGATATCAGCATAGCTAAAACATATATTGATGATATAGCTTTTAATGTGTTTGATACAGGCGGACTTCTAGATATGAGTGAAGATGTATTAAATGAAAAGGTAAGAGAAAAAGCATTAAATACTGCTACAGATGAGGCCCACTTGCTTTTATTTGTAGTAGATGCTCATCAAACTCACCCAGATGATAGGCATTTTATTAACACTATAAGAAAATTAAATAAACCTATTATACTTGTTATAAATAAGATAGATTCTGATTCTCATAACAATTTAATTAATGAATTTTACTCTCTTGGTATAAAAGATATTGTTGCTATAAGTGCTGAACATAATAATGGTATTGATGATTTGAGAGAAAAAATACTTGAAGTTTTTGAAAGAATAGGAATTGATTTAGAAGCTGAGAGGGAGGCTACTCAAGAAAATAATAAAGAAGATAATGTTGTTATTAATGATGAAGAGATATTTGAAGAAGATGATTTTGATGAAGAGTATGACGAAGATGCAAGTAAAGAAAGCAAAAAGCAATACAGACTTGATGAATATATAGCAAAAAAGAAAATTATAAATATAGCTATAGTAGGAAAACCAAATGCTGGGAAATCTACTTTATTAAATACATTAATTGGAAAAGACAGAAGCATTGTATCAAATATTGCAGGCACTACTAGGGATTCTATAGATGAAACATTTAACTTTAAAGGTGATGATATTTGTCTTGTAGATACTGCTGGTATAAGAAAAAAGAAGAATGTTAATACAGATGTTGAATACTACAGTGTAAACAGAGCAATAAAAGCAATAGAAGCTTCTGATGTGTGCATACTTATGCTTGATGTTTTTGAAGGTTTAACAGACCAAGATAAAACTATAGCAAACCTCATAATAGAGAGAAGAAAGGGTATAATAATTGCTGCTAATAAATGGGATATAAGAGAGAAGGGCACTACTTGGAATGATTATGAGTCTTATATGAAGTCTGCTTTTCCTGTGCTTAATTATGCTTTTTATGCTAGGGTTTGTGCTACGAGAAAAAATGATGCTGAGAAACTATTATCTTTAGCCATCAGGGTGGCAAAAACAAGACTTCAGAGATTTGAAACTCATGCACTTACTGAAACTATGGTGAGAGCTACAAGGGAGTATTCTATATCTGCTGGAGGTAATCCATTTAAAATTTTCTATGTTACTCAAACAGGTGTTAATCCGCCTGCTTTTGCCGTATTTTGTAATCACCCGCATAAATTAAATTCGCATTATAAAAGATATTTAGAAAATAGATTTAGAGAGATGTTCGATTTTAGAGGAACACCTATTATACTTAACTTTAGAAAGAGAGGAAAGAAATATGATAATTAAAATTCTAATAAGTGTAGTTGTATCATATATAATTGGTGCTATACCGTTTTCATTTATAATAGGAAAAGTTAATGGTCATGATGTGAGAAAAGAGGGTAGCTGTAACCCAGGGGCAAGTAATGTGCTTCGTGTTTGCGGTAAAAAGGCTGGTATTGCTGCTTATATTTGCGATATAGGTAAGGGAATGATTGCTGTTATTATACCTAGTTTTATTCTTTCTGATATCATTTTAACTCATAGCTATATTTTAATTGTTTGTGCTGTAGCTTCTATACTTGGGCATGTATTTTCTATATTTTTAGGCTTTAAAGGCGGCAAGGGAGTTGCAACTAGTGCTGGTTCTATGTTTATGCTTGCTCCTATTAGTTTGCTTATCACTATGATATTTTTCTTTATAGGTTTATTTGCTTCAAGAAAAACAGTTGCTATTGGCTCTACTTTTGGTGCTTTGGCTTTTCCTATTGTGCTTAGTTTTTTATATTTTAAGGCTAATTTTTTATACAGAATATTTTTTAATGTTAATTATATAGCTTTATTTCCAATAACAATACTTCTTGCGGTGTTTATTATAATAAAACATATACCAAATTATAAAAGAATATTGAAGGGTGAAGAGAATAGCTTTTCAAAGAAATAATTACATGCTTTAATAATACATTTGTTTAGTGAAAAACAAAAAAAGTGTGATTGTTTTTATATTTATATAAAAATAATTAAAAAGGCTTGAGTATAAAATAATATTTATATTCAAGCCTTTATTAAAATATTCAAAAATTATTTATTATAGACTAATTTCTAATATTTCTAATACCTTATCTCCAGCAGGCACTTTTATAGTAACAACATCTCCAACTTTTTTTGTAAGAAGTCCTCTAGCAATAGGTGTAACTATAGTAATCTCATTTTTAGACATATCTGCTTCTAGCTCTCCTACAATTCTATATTCAGAAACTGCATTAGAGTTTTTATCTTTAACTTTTACTCTTTTACCAAAAGTTACAATGTCTTTATTCATCTTTGATGGGTCTACTATTTCACATACTGCCAAATCACTTTCTAATTTAGAGATTTGTGCTTGAAGAAGTCCTTGTTTTTCTCTTGCAGCATGATATTCTGCATTTTCTTTCAAGTCTCCTTTTTCTCTTGCTTCAGCTATTATAGCAGGTAAAGTATCAAATTCTGCTTTTAATTCTGATAGCTTTTCTTTTACTTTGTCATATCCTTCTTTAGTTATAGGTTTTCCCATAATTAATATATCCCCTCACAGACTTATTGTATATAAAACTCTATTATATAATAATTTTTAATATTTACAACCTTAGAAATAACAAATTGTATATTTATAATATATTCTGTATTGAAAATTATTGTAATTGATATATTATAATACCAAATAAAAAATATATATGAGGAACAAAAATTGATACGCCATTCTAGACCTACTATAAGAAAAAAAGATTTAGAATCTGCTTTAAGAGTAATGATTAGTGATAATCTTGCTACTGGAGATATTATATATGAATTCGAAAGAACTTTTGCTAGTTATTTCGGCAAAAGCTTTTCTGCTATATTTGTAAATAGCGGTACTAGTGCTTTAGAGTTAATATTAAGACATTTAAATGTTGGAGAGGGTGATGAGGTAATTATGTCATCATTTTTAAATAGTTCTCCTCTTCAGGTTGTTACAAATCTTAAAGCTACTCCTGTATTAATAGATATAGATGAAGACAGTTTTCAAATTTCTATGGATAATGTTATAGAGGCTATTAATGAAAAAACTAAGGCTATTATTGTTTCACATATGTTTGGTAATTGTGCTTTAATAGACGAGCTTGCAGATATTAAAGTTCCTGTGATAGAAGATGCTTCACATAGTTTGGGAGGCAAATATAGAGATACTTTGCTTGGAAGTTTTGGAGATTATGCTTATTTTTCATTATCTGCTACTAGAATGATTACTTCCGGCGGTGCTGGCGGAATGATACTTACCAAAAAAAAGGGTATGGACGCTATAAGAGATATTATCAATTATGATAAAAAAGATAATTTTATTCAGAGATTCAATTATTGTGCTACAGATTTGCAGGCTTCTATAGGTATGGAAGAGCTTAAACATCTTGAGAGAATGGTTGAGGTGAGAGCTGATATTGCTTCTTTTTATGACAGTGCTATATTAGAAAGCAATTTAATAAAGTTATCTACACATGACAGTGAAAGTCCTTCTTATTATAGATATGTTTGCATGCTTAATGGTTCTATGAATATTTATGATGTAATAAAGATGTTTGAGCGTCATAATGTTGAAGTGGCTAGACCTGTATTTAAGCCTTTGCATCAGTATTTGAACTTACCTAATGAGGATTTTCCTAATACTGAAAATGCATATTTAAAAAGTATATCTTTCCCAATATATCCAACATTGCAAAAAAGTGAGGCTGAACTTATTTGTAAACTTATAAGACAAATAAGATAAAATATTAAATAATTTTAAATACTAATGCTGCATCCATATTAAGATAAAGCTTGCCTGTATATGAAGGGTGTGATATATACTGACCTATTTTTAAGTTCACTTCTGTATAAAATCTATTTAAAAACTCATATTCAAAATGAGCATATGCTCCTATAGAATGCCAAAGCTGTTTTGTATTATTCATATAAGCTAACATATAGTTAATTCCTACTGAAAGCGGATACAAATCAAATAATATCATACTGTCAAGCTTATAAGATATATCATTTTGTTCACGTACAAGAAGAAGTTCATAATCTAAATAATATTTTCCATTATTAATATATGCATATTTGAATGTCAAACCTGCTTGTATTATTAAACCTGTACCATCAAATAAATTATTAAACAAAGGAACTATAAAAGTAGGAGTTGCTTCAGCTTCAAAGGATATATTATCTGTTTTTAATGCTTTATTTATGGCATTAGTATCAACTGCAATATTTGGACTGTCAAAGTTAACAAAACCTCTTTTTCCTGCAGTATAATAATTAACTAAAGAAGCACTTACATTTATATTAAAATATTTTGAAATAGAAGAGTCTATATATACTTTAAGTTTATTTCTCTCAGCATCTAAATGGTCGCTTATACCAATATCTGTTCTTACACCCTCCCATATATAACCAGGAAAAACATCTGTAATAAATCTATAGTATAGAGATAACTGTCCTCCTCCGTCTAAATATGGAAAAAAGTATCCATCTAAATCACCTCTAATATAAAGCCCTGGCTGTATATTGGTTTGGGCATACACTATTGATGTAATAATTAAATATATAACAATTAAAAACTTTATTAACTTCATTTACAAAACTAAAAAATATTATATGTATATTATATAATATATTAGAAAAAATTGCATATTTGTTAAAAAAATGGGGGATAAGTTTTTAAAAAACCTATCCCTTTTAATACATTTATTTAGTAGAAAAATTGAAAAAAGATAATGTCTTATAGTCTATAAGAAAGCTGAGCTCCCCAAGAATCTATACCCAATAAACTTGGTGATGGAGTAGTAGTAGCAGTATTACCTGCACGAGCAGCCAAGTATAAGTCAATAAAGAAATCTTCACCAACTATGAAGCCCATACCAGTATATAAGTTCATTGTAGATTCAAAGCCATTATTATAATTGAAAGTTTTATATTTTCCGCCAGTTAATGCTTCATATGAACCAGTAGTCATAGCAAATCCTAATCTATAGCTAACACCAGCTCTAAACTCAAACCAATCAACAGGTTTGAAAGCAGTACCAATAGGAAGCTCGATATAAGGAATAATTTGTACTAATGAACTTTTTGCTCCAGAAGTAGTAGTAGTTTCTAATGTAGTTTGATCTGTAATTTCTGTTTTTTCTACAACTTTTACATTACCAGCATTTGTAACATTAATAGCTAAACCAACTTTTGGTTCCATTATTAATCTTACTCTGTTATCAGCTAAGCTCCATTCTAAAGTAGGATAAGCATTAATATCAGCATTCATATTAAATACGCCTTCTTGATTTGTAACTGCACTTTGTTTTCTTTCTGTAGTAGTACCATTTACAGGAGTATTTTTGTATGTACTGTAATAAGCTGATTTTTGACCCATACCATATATATCAAAACCTAAAGTAAGACCAAAGTTTAAACCAGTCATAGGACCAGCTACTAAAGGCATAGAAAACTCTGGAGCTATAGAAAGATTCATAGTATTATTGCCTGTATTTGTAGAGCCTGTTTGTGTTTCTTCAGAATATTGATTAGCAACATCTGTTTTTGTTAAACCATATTGTTTTGAATAAGAGTTTCCAGCATCGTTTATAGTTAATCTTACAGGTATTTTTAATTTCATTTCACCAAATACTAAACCTACTGCTACTTCATGTACCCATTGAGAGTTGCCTGTAGTATTTGTAATAGCTGATAAGTTTTTATCATCAATAAAACTTGTATATCCTTCATTTACTTGTTTGCTGTTTCCTCTTGCTATTAAATAATGAATAGATACCATATCATTGATTTTGAATACTGGTCTAATAGCAAAAGTAGAACCTGTAGTAACTTCTTTACCAAGAGTAATTCCATTTTGAGATGGTGTAGCACTATATGGGTTATAGTCAACTCTTGTTTCATTCATAGAATAAACACCAGCAACACCAAAATACATAGCATTGTTTAATATAGGTACACCAAAGAATGCTTGTACAGCAGTAGAATCACTGGAGTTAAAACCAGGTACATAACCAGCTGAGAATATTGTTCTATTTAAGTCGAATACATCTTTAGCGTTTAATTTATCGCTGTCTGTAGAAAACTCACCTGCAGTAGCTCTTTTTACAGCAGAACTATCCAAGTTATCTATAAAAGTATTCATATTAGCAGTAGGAATTTGTGCGAAAGAATATGCAAAAGTTATGCATAAAGCAGTAAGAATTAATATTAATTTTTTCATTTTCAATCTCCGTTTTTATATTAATAAAGCCATAATTGATAATTGTTATTTTGTGTTGCACCTGGTAATGATGCTGATTGTATTATTCCATCAGCAGGTACTATTCCATAGTAATATGTATTCATATTTATATCTTTACATATATAAGTTTTACCAGCATCATTTTGAGTTAATGTTATTATATTACCAGCTTCAATAGCACCTTCTTTAGTTGGTTTTTCTGAAATTTGATATACGTCCATATATTGATATTTTATTGTTATATTTCCACTTAAAGCTGTGTTATAAAATGTTATTGTATTTCCACTAATACTTTTAATATCAGTAGTTATATCGCTTCCTTGATAAGTTACAGATACTATTTCAAATAAGAATTGGAATGTAGTATCATTTATAGTTGCAGTGCTTTCGCCACTACCAGTAGTTACTTGGATATTATTAAGAGTCATTTCTTTTATAGGTGCTATTGCACTTTTAGTATATTTATATATAATGCTTCCAGTAGTACTAGTAGCAGTAGTAGTAAATTGATATATGCCGCCGTCTGAGTTTTTTGTAGTAACTGCTGCTTTATCTACGCCAGCATCACCACTTACTTCAAGTATTTCTGTTACTTTCTCGCCTGGTAACGCAAAAGTTGAAACATCTACAGTACCGCTAGAAGTATTAACATTGTAGACTTCTTTTGTTCCTGAAGATATTTCTGTTTTTTGGCTTTTGTAAGCGTCTGTTGGTTTTGTTGCGTCTGCTCCGCAGCTTATAACGAATAATGATGATACAAGCATTAGAGCTAATAAAGTGTTTTTCATTTTTCTTTTCTCCTTGATTTTTTTACTTTATTTAAATATTATTGTTATAATAATATCTAGCAGTAGAATAGCTTTTAAAATGCAAAATGCAGCATGTTTTTTGTGTAATGCTGCATTTTGCGTGTGCAATGAAAGTTTGTAAATCTTTATGAAAAAAATAAGATAATTGTCAAAAAAATTTAATGATGATGTGTTTTTGGTTATAGAATTAGAGTGTAGTGTAGTGTAGTGTAGTGTAGTGTAGTGTAGTGTAGTGTAGTCATAGTAGTTATCCCAATAACTATATCTGTAATTTTATTAATGGTATTTTAATATAAAAATTTTAAAAGTCAAATAGAAAATTCATATTTATTGGATTTTTTTTTAAAAAAAAAGCATTTTTTTGTAGACTTTTTTAAAAACTTTCTTAAATTTAACCTAGAAGTATTATAAAAAATTATTTTAAATGTAAAAAATGTTTTGTAGTAACATTAAAAAATTTTTATTTTCTAATTTAATCACTACTTTTTAAAAAATTATATATAGATAAAAGATATACAATTACTGTTATTTAATAGTTTTATAATATATTTTTACAAAACTATTAAATAAAATATTTATGATAAAAATTACTCTTCGCCAATGCTCATAGGCATAATGATGAAATAGTAATCTTCTCTCTCTATTTCTCTCACTATAGTAGGGCTTGAGTCCTTATTAACCATAAATGTAACTATTTCAGAATCTATTTGTTTTATTACATCTTGAATATAAGTATAATTGTAAGCAACAGAATGCTCTTCACCTGTATATTTAATGTCTATTTCTTCTAAAGATTCTCCCATTTCTTGGTTTATACCTTTAACTTTTAAAGACTCTTCAGAAACAGTAAGTATCATTCTCTTAGAGCGAACATCATTAATCATAGGAACTACTCTTCTAATAGCATCGAGTAAGTCATTTTTGTTTACCCTAAAACTATAAGCGAACTCTTTAGGTATAACCTGTCTGAAATTAGGATATTTTCCTTCTATAAGGCTAGATACAAAGTCATATTTACCAACTTGGAAATATACCTGCTGACCATCAACACCCATTTTTACCTGCTCAACTTCATCATAATTAGCTGTAACTAGTATCTCGTTTAATACTTTAGGCTCTATGATTATTGAGAAAGAACCAGCATCAATGCCTTCAAACTCTCTTTCTATAATAGCCATTCTTCTTCCGTCTGTAGCAACTGCTAAAAACTTAGAATCAGTTTTTTCAAAGCATATACCCCTTAAAGCAGGCTTAAAAGGCTCTTTAGCTATTGAAGATATTGTTTTATTAATCATAGTAACCAATTCTTTTGTAGGAAGCATTATATAGTTAATATCTCCATTGCTTTCAGGATAAGAAGGGAAATCATCAGTTTTCATACCAATGATTAAGTGTTTAGTTTTACCGTTTTCAGATTCTATATTAATTTTTTCGTTTTCTTCAACATTTATAGTAATCATACCGTCAGGCATCTCTTTAAGTATAGAGCTTATTTTTTTAGCATATACAGCAACAGTGCCTTCGCCTTCATAATCATCAAGCATAATTCTGCTTCTTGCCCAAACAGAACCGTCAGTAGCAGTTAATGTAAGCATATTGCCTGCAAGATGAAAAAGCACATTACTTTCTATATTGTATATTACTTTTCCTTCAACAACATTTTCTGTAACTCCAATAGATTTTACTATATCTTTTTTTAAACATCTAAATTTCATCGCTTCCTCTTTATTATAAAAAATATTGTATAAAACTTTATATAAGGCATTATTTTAACATAAAAAACTTTTTTTACAATATATTATTATATTATTAATTTATGTTATTGACCTATAAAAAATATTGTATATATTATAATTGATAGATTTGAAATAAAGGAGTATAGTATGAAACTAGTAGAAAATAAAATAGCATTAGTAACTTCATCAACTAGAGGTATTGGTTTGGAATGCAGTAAGAAGTTGGCAGAAAATGGTGCTAAAGTTTATTTGGCAGTGAGAAGACTTGATGCGGGTAAACAAATAGCTGATGAGATTATAAAAAACGGCGGTAAGGCAGATGTTGTTTATTTTGATGCTACAAAAGAAGAGACTTTTACTTCTATGGTAGAAGATGTTATAAAAAAAGAAAGCAAAATAGATATACTCGTTAATAATTTCGGCACTACTGATGTTAGTAAAGATTTAGATTTAGTTAATGGAGATACTGATACATTTTTTAAAATTGTAAATGAAAATATAAAAAGTGTTTATTTGCCTTGTAAGGCTGCTGTAAAAAATATGAAAGCAAATGGTGGAGGAAGTATAATTAATATTTCATCTGTTGGAGGATTATTTCCAGATATATCTCGTTTAGCTTATGGTATATCAAAAAGTGCTATTAACTTTTTAACTAAAAACATAGCTGTACAATATGCTAGAGACAATATAAGATGCAATGCTGTGCTTCCTGGATTTGTTGCAACCGATGCTGCTATGGAGAATATGTCTAAAGAGTTTTTAACATCTTTTTTGAAGAATGTGCCATTAAATAGACCTGCTACAACAGAAGATATAGCAAATGCTGTATTATTTTTTGCTAGTGATATGTCTTCTTTCATTACAGGAGAGACTATGCCTGTTTCTGGAGGTTTTGGTGTTCCTTCTCCTATGTATAGTTTATATCAGGATATGATGAAAAAAGGATAATAAAACTTTTATATTAACATAATTATTTTTATTGACAAAAAATAAATTTATAATACTATTTAATAGTTTATTTTTAACTAATTTTACATTTTTGTTAAAGTTATATTTATAATAATATATTTTTATTTAAAGGCTATCACTTTATGCTATATGAGATTTTTTATCCGCTTCGAGAGAGTTTTTTTGGTTTCAATGTTTTTAGATATATTACTTTTAGAACTGCAGGGGCTGTTGCTACTGCATTGATTTTGGTGTTGGTATTTGCTCCTAGTATAATAGAAAAATTAAAGAGGCTTCATTTTGGTCAGGTTGTAAGAGATGATGGTCCAGAGACTCATTTAGTTAAAACTGGTACACCTACAATGGGCGGTATATTTATAGTAGGCAGCGTATTAATAAGTATATTATTATGGGGAAAATTGGATAACATAAAAATTATACTTCTTACAATATCTTTAGTTATACTTGCTATAGCAGGCTTTTTAGATGATTTTCTTAAAATTAAATACAAAAACTCTAAGGGGCTTCCTGGTAAATATAAAATTGTGTTTCAGGTGATAGTTGGTTTAATAATAGGAATATATTTATATTATTTTGATAAATCCACTTTTTTAATGAAGTTTGATTTGGAGAAGGGCATAAGTGTTTTAGAGGCTGTGAAGGTTGCACAGGTTCCTTCATCTACTTTATTTATACCATTTTTTAGTAATGTGTATATAGATTTAAAAATGCTTTATATACCTTTTTCTATATTTGTAGTTGTGAGTATGAGTAATGCTGTTAATCTTACAGACGGATTAGACGGTTTAGCTATTGGGTTATTGATAATAATGTCTATGGCTTTTGCGGTGCTTTCTTATGTATCTGGTAACTCTCTAATAGCAACTTATTTAAAAATACCTTTTATATCTGATGCTGGAGAGGTTACTGTGTTTGTAGGGGCTTTGATTGGGGCTGGTTTAGGATTTTTATGGTTTAATGCTCACCCTGCGCAGGTTTTTATGGGAGATGTTGGAAGTTTATCTCTTGGTGGGGTTTTAGGTATTATTGCTTTATTTATCAAGCATGAGCTTTTGCTTGTGATAGTTGGAGCTGTTTATGTGTCTGAGGCTTTTAGTGTTGTTGTGCAGGTATTTTCTTATAAACTATTCAAAAAAAGAGTATTTAAAATGGCTCCCTTGCATCATCATTTTGAAAAATCCGGCTGGAAAGAAACTCAAGTTGTTTTTAGATTTTATATAATAGGTATAATAACTGCTTTGATTGGTATAGCAACTCTAAAAATAAGATAATATGTTTTTGATAATTTATATATTTATGTAGGTATGTGAAAGATTATGAAAGGTAAATTAATAGTTATAGAAGGAATAGACGGAAGCGGTAAGTCTACAATTGCAAAAAAATTAGCAGAAACATTAAATAAAAACAACATAGAAACAATATATACATTTGAGCCTACTAATGCATATTATGGTGCTAAATTAAGAGACACTATGCTTTCTAAAGATATGGATTTAGATAGAGAATTAGAGCTTTTTGTAGATGATAGAAAAGAGCATATAAGACTCATGATAAAACCATCTTTAGAAGAAGGTAAAACAGTTGTTCTTGATAGATACATGTATTCATCTATTGCCTATCAAGGTGCTAAGGGTATTGATATAGAAAAAATAAAAAATATGCATGAGAGCTTTATTTTAATTCCAGATATAGTTTTTATTTTTCATCTGCCTGTAGAAAAATCTTTAAATAGAATTATGGAAAAAAGAGGCTTTATAGACAGATTTGAAAATGAAGAATATCTAAAAAAAGTAGATAGCATATTTAGTAGTTTTAATGAGCCTTTTATATATCATATAAATGCTGATAAGTCTATAGATGATATAAATAAAGAACTCATTGAAATATTAAAACAATCTAAAATACTTGCTCCAAACCCTCTTCAATAACATCTGATACAATTTGATTATTGGCATTGTTATAATAATTATTTTTTTCTATAGTTTTTTTGTCTAAACTTTTTACTTCTAAAGCAAGTATATAAATAGAGTTTTTTCTACTTCCATCTTTAGCGATATAAGAGTTTTGTCTTAATTCTCCATTTACTAATATATGTCTTCCTTTAAGAAGGTTAATAGCAATTTTTTCTGCAGTAAAGCCCCAAGCTATTAAATCAAAAAAGTAAACTTCCTTTTGCAAGCTTCCGTTAACATAATAATATCTATTGTTTGCTATAGAGAATTTGCATAAAGATTTACCGTTTTTAGTTTTTATATATGAAGGGTCTCTTGTTAGTCTTCCTTCTACAACAATAATATTAGCATTTCCAGACATAATTTTTACTCCTAATTTTTATTATAATATTAGTTAAACAAAAATTATGAAAAAATATGCCTGAATTTATTTTTTATATTTGTTAATTTTTAGAAAAATAATATTAATCTTCAGAATCTTCGCTTTCTTCTTCGTCTCTATTTCCAGAGGCCTCTCTCAATACTTGTTTTATAGCGTCAAAAATTTCTCTTGCTTTTGCTTTGTTTATATCTGTAGTTTTAGTTCTTTTAGTAATAGAAGCCCTTTTTAATATCATATCTCCGTAAGTATCTCCTATACCGCTTATTATGAGAGGGTTTTTAATAAGTTTTTCTACAGTTGTGGCATTATCTGCAAGTAATTGACAAAATAAATTATAATTAAATTGTTTAGTGAGAGGGTCATAACCTACTTGAGGCATTGTAGTATAATCTTTCCATATAGGTATAATATGTGTAGCATCATCTTTATCTTTACTCTCATCTACAACAAAGAAATTGCCATTATCAGTTTCTAATTTGATTATTGCATTTTTATAAGTGTTGTTTTCTGTAAGTACAAAAGAGCCTCCAGAACCCAAGTCTACAAGCATAGCATCTTGTGAGAATTGAAAATGCATATATCCGCCATGTCTTAATACATCTATAATTTTTTGTCCTTTAACTTCTTCAAGCTCTTTATATTTTTTGTCTAAAGCAACAACATTATTAATATAAGAATAACAAATCTCGCCCTTCAATGCATTAATTAAATTGATTAAATATGGTAGTTCTTTCATACACTACAACCCCGCATATATTATGTTTACTTTGATTTTAACATTTTTGTAAAAAAAAGCAATCTGAATAAGTATTATATATTGTATTGTAATGCTATTTATTAAAATTATGTATATTATAGTTTATTGTGAAAAAACTACAAAAATAGTATAATAAAAGCACTTTAAGGAGTATGCATGAACCTAACTATTCCCTATGAAAATAAAATAAAAGAAGCTGATAAAAAAATAATAGAAGAATATATAGAAAATAATGTAGAAGAATATAAGAATAATTATGCTAAATTAACAGAACTTACAATGGATGCTGTATCATCATTGAGTGCTTCTAAATCTAGAACACAATTTATTGCTAATCAAGGTTTTATAAAAAATATATTAAATACAATTACAGGACAAAACAGAAAGATAAGATACGAAATTGATTATAATTATTCTATAGTAAAAAATGCTTCTATTAAGATGATAGAAACTTTAGCAAGGCAAAATAAAATAACTTATGAGGGAATAATATATTTAAATAATAAACTCAATAACATAGAAAAAGATGTAGATGAAGAATTAATAGCAGTATGCGAAAATGTAAGAGAGTCATTTAATGTTTTACTAAATAAAATAGATGAGCAATCAAACAGAATAGATAATATAGAAAAAAAAGTTCAATTGTTAGAGTTTAAAGCGGCTAAAAATATATTGGAGTATAATGGATTAAAATATATTGAGATGGATAACATAGAGAGATTAATATGCTTATCTAATGACTTGTATCATAGTATAACTTCAAATAATAAAAAAGATAATTTAGTATTTAAAGATAATATTTTTATGATTAAGTCTATATTATTTGATTTTGATATAAACTTAGAAGGAAGTACATGTTTAAAAGATTTTTATCTTAAATTTATGGAGAAACCTTATTTAATAGATAAAATATTTTCTTTAATTGATATTAATAATGATGTTTCGCAAATATTTATTCCTATACTTGGAGCTGTAAAAAAATTAGAAAAATTAAATAGCGAAGAGAGTTATGTAGTATCATCTATATTAGAGAAACTTACTTCTTCAAATATAGAAGCTAATATAACAGATATAAAATTTGATTTAATAAAAGAGTATGGAAAGAATATTTCAAATTTCAATTATGAAACAACTATTAATAATTATGAGCTTATTGTTTTAATAATGAATGAATTAAAAATAATATCAACAAAAACAGAAACTAAAGCTATAAGTTTAGAAAATAGTTTAGAATTAATAAAGAAGTATTATTCTTCAAAACAATATTTAAAAGTTATATTAGAATGTAACAAAATAAAAGATAGTAATGAAGAGATTTTAAATATAAAGCTAGATTCTATATATAAGATATTAATAAAAGAAGTATCTAAAACTAAAGACTATAAAGAGATTGCAAAAATATATTTAATGAAAAGAGATTATGATAAGTCTATAAAATATTTAAATAAATATTTTGAAGAACATTCTAATAATAAGGAATTGTATAGATATAAAAATAGATTAAAAGAGCAGTATGATAAAATAAAAAAATATCAAGATAAAATATCTAAGCAGATAGATAAAACTAAAGATAATAATAAAAAAGAGTATTTAGATTTTTTGAATGATTTTTGGGGACTTTATTTAAGTAAGATTAAATAAGGTATGTAACTTTTTTGGAGAGCATATAATGAATAAATTAGGATTAGTTTTAGGAGGGGGAGGAGGACTTGGAAGCTATGAGATAGGTGTATGGAAAGCTTTAAGAGAATATAATATTGATAAACAGATAAAGGCTATATCAGGTGCTTCTGTTGGAGTGCTTAATGCATGTTTAATGGCACAGAATGATTATACTATAGCTGAGCATATTTGGACTAATGAAATAGAAGATAAAATATTATCTAAAAAAAAGATAGACAGCAAAAATAAAAGCATATCAGCAAATGGAATATTTACTAGAGAGGGGTTGCTTGAGATTATAGATAAATATTTGAATATAGAAGTTGTATCAAATTGTGAGTATCCAATATATGCTGCGGCAGTTAATTTGGATAGTATTGATGTTGAATATTTTAAGCTCAATGGAAAGAGTGTAAAAGAGATAAAAGAGATAATGATGGCTACTAGTGCTATACCGATAATATTTGGAAGGCAGAAAATTAATGGAGTTAATTATATTGATGGGGGAGTTGAGTTTTTAAATGGAAACAATTTACCTCTTACTCCTTTATATGAATATGGGTGTGATGAGATTATAGTTGTTAATTTGTATAGAGATGCTATAGTAGAGAAGTCTGAAACTTGCAAGGTTTATGAGATAGTGCCTAATGAAGATATAGGAACTTTTACTAATGGAGGATTAGATTTTAGTTTAGATGGAGCGATGTATAGAATAGAGAGAGGATATATTGATACTATGGAGATATTGAAGGCTGTATTTGAGTTTAAGAGTATGGAAGATGAAATTAATTATATGAGCAGTAAAATTAAAGATTATAATATAAAAAGCTGCAATGATAGAAGCAAATTAAAAAGCGAATTGTATAGAGCTATAGATGATTTAAAAATAGATGATTAATAAAAGATGGAGTAGTATATGAAAATTTTATTTATAAGACATGGTCAAACAAAAAACAATGCAGAGCAAAAATGGCTTGGTTCTACTGATGTTTCTCTTTGGGAAGAGGGAATAAATGCTTTATTAAAAAATAAAAGTAATATAGATAAATATAAGCCTTTTGAGAAATTGTATTCAAGCCCGATGAAAAGATGTATTGAGACGGCTAAGATATATTTTGATGATATGAACTTTGAAATTATGAATGATTTAAGAGAGAGAGCTTTTGGAGATTTTGAGGGTATGACTCATAATGATTTGAAAGATAATCCTTATTTTAAAGAGTTTATGAAAACATCTTGGAGAAGTGAAGTGCCTAATGGAGAGATATCTGAGAAATTTTTTAACAGAGTATACAATGCATATTTATCTATAATAGAAGATATGAAAAAAAATAATTTAACTTATACAGCAGTAGTTACTCATGGCGGTATAATTATGACTATATTAGATAAATATAACATAGAAAAACTTCCTTTTTATGATTATCTTTTACCTAATGGTTGCGGATATCTTACCGAAATTATAGAAAATAACAATTTAAAAATAATAGATAAAATTCTATTATAAAATAACGGAAATTGATTTTATGCAAACTTTATTAATACTTCCTATATCATTTCTTTTAAATATTTTTGTATATAGGTTTAAAATTGATATATTTCAGTATATAAGAATTCCAATAGAAAAATTGCAATATTTATTGAAAGATAAAGTTTATAAAAATAATGAAATATTAGAGCTTATTTTAGGTATAGTAATTTCTTTAATAATTTTATCTATATCTTTTATTGTGCCTTATTTTTTATTTTATTTTTTATATAAAATTCATTTTTTATTAGGAATTATAATAGAGCTTATAGCGGCATATATTATAATAGGAATAAGAAAACCTTTTGAAGTTAGTTCTTCAATATATTCTTCTATAAAATATACAAACTTAAATGCTGCAAAAGAAACCCTAAAAGAAAACACTAATATAGATGTTAATGATATTAATAGAGAAAATATTATTAAAAAGACTATAGAATATTCTTCTATTAGTGTGGGAGAGGATTATATATATACTTCTATTTTCTTTCTTTTAGGAGGATTGCCTCTTTGTTTTATGTATAAAGTTTTGTGTATGCTTTCTGATATATCATCAGATAATAATATTGCTATTGATGAAAATAGAGTGAAAGATAAATATGGTATGTTTAATATTAATTTTGCTTATTATATTAATATGATACCTTCTATATTTGCCTTTTTATCATATGCTGTAGGAAGTTTTCTTTTGGGGTATGATATAAAAAAGGCTTTTAGAGTTTTTAAAAGAGATGGAAATGATAATAAGGCTAGGCTTGAATGTGCTGTTGCGGGTGCTTTGGATATAGAGCTTGGAGGAGAATATTTTAAGGATTCTGAAATTTATGATAGAATTTTAGTTGGAGATGCTATTAATAAACTTGATTCTAGCTATATAGTGGCATCTAATAAAATACTCATTATGGGAGCTATAATTGCTTTATTTGTATTAATAGTTTTAAAATTATTATTTATGTTGTTGGGTATTATAATATTTTAATAAATTATTTTTTTATTATTTATATGGGGGGATTTTTCATGCAAGAAGATATTTTATTTACAAGAAGAAGTATAAGAAAATATATTAAAGACAAGGCAGTTGAAAAAGAAAAGATAGAATATATATTAAAGGCTGCTATGTATGCTCCTTCTGCAAACAATAAAAGAAACTGGGAGTTTATAGTTGTAGAGAAAAGAGAGACATTAGATAAAATAGCTGATGTTCACCCTTATGCTAAAATGCTATATACTGCAACTTTAGCTGTTATTGTATGCGGAGATTTATCTGAAGAATCTGGACAACTTTATTGGCAGCAAAACTGTTCTGCGGCAATAGAGAATTTAATGCTTGCTTGTAAGGCAAAAGATTTAGGAAGTGTATGGCTTGGTGTTGCACCTCGTGAAGAGAGAATGAATGATATTATCAAATTGTTTAATTTACCAGATCATATAAAACCTCTTGGAATAGTTGCTGTGGGCTATCCTGACGGCGAAGTTGCTATGCCTGATAGATTTGAACCAAACAAAATTCATTATGAGGCTTATTAATTTTGTATAAGTCTTATTTAGGTATATACTAAAAATTTTTAACTTTATTTATTTTTATTATTTGCAGGGCTTTGCCCCCTGCGAAGCGTGCCCGTAGGGTAGCACCCCTACTTCTTTTGCTACCGTAGGGAGTGCCGGCGACCGTAGGAAGTACCTTTAGGTAAGGCGTGACCCAAAGAAGTAAAAGTACTGTATTTTTAACTTAAATTCAGGATTGGCACTGCATTTATAATATATGTTCTAATCATACGAAGTTAAAACATTTGCATTTTTTGGTTCTTTTGACGAAGTCCGCACCGCGTAATGCGGGAAAAAGAACAATAAAATTAATAAGTTTTTTAGTATTTGAGAAGACTAGCCCCATCAAATAATTAAAATATAAAAATTTTCACTGTATATTAAAATAAGTCTGATGATTTTTTGGCATGTTCCAACAATTCTTCGGCATGCTTTATGCTCGCATCTGTTATTTCTTTGCCTGTTATCATTCTTGCTATTTCATTTACTTTATTAGAATCATTTAACTCTTCTATTGTTGAAGTAACTACATCATCTTTTTCATTTTTTATTACTTTAAAATGATTATTGGCATATATTGCAATTTGTGCTAAATGAGTAATGCTTAATATTTGTTTTTGTTTGGATAATGCAGCAATTTTCTCTCCTATAACTTCTGCAATCCTTCCGCCAACCCCAACATCTATTTCGTCAAACACGCAAGTCTCGCAGTAATCTCCGCTAGAAAGCACGCTTTTTAATGAAAGCATAATTCTTGATATTTCGCCTCCAGAAGCGATTTTTCTTAAAGGCTGAAACATAGCCTGCTTATTTGGTGCTATTATAAACTCTATATTGTCTATGCCATTAGAGTTTGCTTTTAAGTTTGTGCCGTCTATATTGAGTATGCCGTCTTCATCATCTTCATCGTATGTAATCTCAACATCAAATTTTGTAGAAGTCATTCCCAAGTCGCACATTTCTTTTTCTATAGCATTTATAAAAACATCTTTTTTGGACTTTCTTATATCAGAAATCTCTTTTGCTAATATTGATGTTTTTGTTCTTATGTTTTCTATTTCTTCTTTTAATTTTAATACATCTTCTTCAGAGAAATTAAGAGAGTCTAATTTTTCTTTAGCCTCTTTTGCATAATTAATAATTTCTTTTATATTGTTTCCATATTTCTTTTTTAATGTGTTTATAAAGAAAAGTCTTTCATTTAGAGCTTGTAATTCTTCTGGGTCGAATTTGGCTTTTGCTCTTATCTCAGTAAATACTGTTTTTATATCTTCAAGGTTTAATGATATAGCTTCTATCTGTGATGCCAAATCTGAAAGTCTATCATCATATTGAGAAATCGATTGTAATGTATTAATGCTTCTTGTAAGTTTTAAATAAGCACCAGATTCGCTTCCAAATATATCTTTATTTATAATAGATAGGGCAGATGCTATGTTTTCTGCATTAGACATCATTGCTATATCATTTTTTATCTCTTCATCTTCATTATATTTTAAGTTTGCTTTTTCTATTTCTTCTATAGCATATTCTAAAAAAGATTTTTCTTTTAATATTGTATTTTTATTTTGTGATATTTCATTATATTGTTTTATTAGTTTTGTAAGTTTATTATAATGCTCTCTATAAACTTGCAGCTTATCTTCAATATTTAAATAAGCATCATAAAAATTAATATGATTTGCCGCATTAAAAAGCGATTGATGTTCATGCTGTCCGTGTATATCTACAATTAAATCTCCTAACTCTTTTAACTCTGCCACACGCACACCAATATTGTTTATAAAAGAGCGGCTTTTACCGTCTTTTGTAATTTCTCTTTTTATATTAAGCTCATTTCCTGTTATTTCTATGTTCCATTCTTTTAATTTATTTTTTACTATATTTAATGATGATTGCAAAAAGAAAGTGCCTATTACAGTTAACCTGTCTCCATTTAAGCCAACCATTCTTGTAGAGCCTTTCTCTCCCGTAATTAATTCCAATGCACTTATTATAATACTTTTTCCAGCACCTGTTTCACCTGTTAAAACATTAAATCCATTTTCAAAATTGATTTTTACTTTATCTATTAATACAAAATTTCTAATATCCAAATATTTAAGCATTATTATATGCCCCAGTTAAGTTTGTTTCTAAGTATATCATAAAATAGTCTATTTGCACTTTGAAATATATAGCAATTCTTATCGCTTATACTAGCTTTTACTGTATCAGTTTTTCCGAATTTATATATATCATAACCGTCTATTGTTACCATACCCTTTTTTGATTTTTGAGAAAGCTTTATTTCTACGCTGTCTCCTTTAGGTATAACAAGCGGTCTAAATGTGAGAGAATGAGGTGCTATTGGTACGAATGACATAGCATCTATTGTAGGAACAATTATCGGACCTCCTGCACTCAAAGCATAAGCAGTAGAACCTGTAGGAGTAGCTACAACAACACCGTCTCCTATTATAGATGATACTTTCTTTCCAGATATGTTTATATCCATATATAAAGTTCTTCCGTCTAGTTTGCATAATGCAAGTTCATTTATTGCTAAATATTTTTTTGTAGTTTTTGATGTTTTTATTTCTATATCTAAAAGTATTCTAGGCTCTATTTCGTATAATGTTTTTTTATTATTAAAATATTCTTCTATAATAAGATATGCTTCTTCTGGCGGAATTTCTGATATAAAACCTAATGTGCCGTTATATATGGGTAAAACAGATATATTATATTTAATAGCTATTTTTAATGCTGATAATAATGTGCCGTCGCCTCCTATGGATATAAGCATTGACACATTTTTTAAAGTTTTTATTGCTTTATTTATATTATTATAAGATGATATATCATAATCTATAGATATTGCCTCTGCATTATATTTATTTATAATATTTTTTAATTTTTTTACTATGCTATCAGTATTATTTCTGCTTTTATTTATTATAATACCTATTAACTTCTTTTCTATATTATTATCTTTTTTCATCTTACTTTTCTTAAAATAAATATTTTTAATGAAAACATTATATAAAACTTTTATCAATATATCAAGTAAAATAAAAAATATATAATGTATTTAGTAGACACAAAATATTATTTTTTATATTCATCTAGGTTTTTTACATATTTTAAATCCCCGCCCTATTTAACCTTTTTGCGTTAATAAAAAAAATTTGTTTTAATATTTGATAATGCCTAATAAAAAAAAGCATTCCCACCCAAGATTTTATTAGCTTGTTATATTATAATACCGCACGTTAAATAAACTAATAAATATAATTGAAATGCATTTCAAATTAATTTATATTTCTTGTTTAGTTTAGCGTGCGGTTAGTAGGTATTAAATTGAAAAATATTTTGAGATAAAAATATTTATATATATATTATAAAAAAGGGGATAAAAATCCCCTATTAAATATTTTATTTATTTAACTTCTTTTAAAGTACCTTTTAATGTAAGAGTATCATTTTCAAAAGTACCTTGTAAATCTCCTTGCCAATAAGCAACTCCATCTTTTGCTTTATCTGTAACCATTTCTATATTTGCAAAATCAATATCATTAGAAATTTGTAATTTACTCATTTTGTTGTTTTCTAAACCATAACCAATTTTAAATATTCCATTAGTGTCTGATTTTAATTCATAAGCCCAAGGATAAACAGTAGGACCTCCTGCATGTGCATATCTGATAGTGATAACACCAGTTTCATCTTTTGTAACGCCTGTTCCTGTAACTTTTGGTCCATTAGTGCCGTCTAAAGTTTTTTGTGATATACCAGTTCCTGTCATACCGTCAAAGTTATATGTTTTAGATGGTGATACCCCATATAATACAAAGAAACCTAATCCTCTTTCAATTTTATTGTTAGCAAATTGTTTATTTTGATATCTATATGAATCCCAAGATTTTGTAGCTCCTGTAGGTGTTGAAGCTCCTGTAACAGCATCTACTTTAGCATCAATATCCCCATAACTTCCTGTAACTTTTAAATATGAGTTTTCCATTATAGTATTATCATCATTTGCTTTATCACCAAATATAGCCTTAAAGTCTATAGTAAGTGTTGCAGGCTCTGTTTTATTATTTGTTTCTGTATTGCCTCCGCATGATATAATAAAAATAGAGAGTGCTAAAATTATTAAATGTTTCATGAATATTATCCTTATATGTATTTTTGATTTATTATATATTATATACAAAAAAAATAAAATATTTTTGAAATTTTAATAAAAAAAGAGAGAAGCATAAAAACCTCTCTCTTTTTAATGTTTAATTTCTATTTTCTATTAATCTAATTTGTCTCCTACAATTTTACCGCTATTATCTACATAAACTTCTCTATTGTTTCCTAGTTTTAATTTGTAGCTATTATATTCTTTGCTTATTTCTAAAACAGGAACTTGAGGATATTTAGTTTCTACTGCTTTCATTACAGTTGTTGGTATGAATTTTGTAGGCAAAGGCATTTTAGCAGATACATCAGTCCAATCTCCATTTCTATCGAAGTCTATTTCAACTCCGCTAGCTAATTCCACTTTAAAGCTGTTTCTGTCTTGTTCAGCATAAACTATTTGGTCGTTTGCGAAATTAGCTGATACAAAATCTTGTGCTTTTTTTGGAAGCTGATTAGCCTGTATAGGCATATCTGCAGCAAATACTGTAGCTATAGAGAGCATCATAATAGAAGCAATTAGAATAATTTGTTTTACTTGTTTTTTCATTTTATTCTCCTTAACGGTTATATTTAAGTATAATAATAGTATAGTATATTATTAATTTTTTGTCAAGTTTTTTTACAGTTTTTTGTAAAAAAGTAAATTATTTTTACAAAATATTTGTAGTCTTTTTTGTTTGTATGTAATTTTTTACTATCCAAAATCAAAATATCCTGTTTTTTATAATGCTTATAGGTAATAATAATTCATTTGACATTTTTTTTAGTAGGTATATAATAAGCTATCTCATTATAACAATACTTATTATAAGGATACTCACATTGGAGAATCTACACTATTTACTAATGAAAGCTAATTCTATGTTTGCAAAAAGAGTAATGCTGGAAGCAAACAAAATAGGGCTTACATCTGGTCAGCCTAAAGTATTATACTTTTTATCTAAATTCAAAGAAGCAGACCAGAAAACTATAGCCAATTATTTGGAAATAGAGCAGACAACTGTAGGAAGCATATTACTAGGTATGGAAAATGCTGGGCTTATTGTAAGGAAACAGCATAATGGTAATAGGCGTTCTCTTTATGTTTCTCTAACAGAAAAAGGAGTAGAAGCTTCAAACTATATGGATAAAGTTTTTGAAGATATAGAAAGTATTGCTGTTAATGAAATATCAAAAGAAGATGAGGAAAAATTAAAAGAACTGTTAATGAAAATGTGTCAGTCGCTTAGGGGAGTTTAATTATGAAGAGAGAAATTTTTAAAAATCATTTTATTGAAAGATGTATAATATTATTAATAGGGCTTTATATTATGTCCTTAGGTATAGCTTTTTCTATTAAAGCTGCACTTGGCACTTCTCCAATTTCTAGTGTGCCGTATGTTGCAAGTACAATATCTGGTTTATCAGTAGGAGCAACAACTATTATTATCAATCTTGTTTTTATATTGATACAAATATTACTTCTTAGAAAAAAGTATGATTTATTTCAGCTATTTCAAATACCGGCACTTATTTTATTTGGACTTATGATTGATTTTTCTGCTTATCTAATAAAAGATATAACATATACAAATTATTTTCAGCAATGGGCTTTATGTATATTAGGTATAATATTAGTTGGTTTGGGCGTAAGCATAGAAGTAATGGCGAAGTTGGTTACTACACCTGGAGAGGGAGTTGTTTTAGCTATTTGTAAAATATTTCCTTTCAAATTTGGCAATACAAAAATGGCATTTGATATATTTTTAGTTGCAGTATCAATTGTTACAGTATTATCATTTTTAGGACATTTAGAAGGAGTAAGAGAAGGTACTATTGCGGGTGCTGTGTTTGTAGGTTTATTGGCTAAGCAATTTAGTAAGCCTTTAAAAGCCTTAGAAGAGAAGTATTTGTTATCGTAAAATATTTTAATATAATTCCATTTATCCTAATCAATTATTTTTTATATAAAAAAGGAGCTCTATTGTTATTAATAAAGCCCCTTTTAATTTATAATCTTATTTATTATTATTTTACCAAACTAGAGAAGTCAAGCATATTCTTGAAAATCTTATCTACTGATGAAAGTAAAGCTATACGGTTATTTTTTATTTTCTCATCATCTACATTTACCATAATATCTTTGAAGAACTTGTCTAATGGCTCATAAAGACTAGCTAATAAAGCAAATGTTTTTTCGTATTCTCTCTTTTCCATAAGCTTATTAACTTCATTTAATTTCTCTTTATAAATATTGTATAAAGATTTTTCTGCTTCCTCTTTTAATAATGATTCATCTAAATTAACTTCTTTAGCAGATTTAATCATATTTTTTACTCTCTTAAACACTAATAAAAGATTAGAGAATAGTTCTTCATTTTTCTTTCTAAATGCATCAATAGCTTCTATCTTTAAGTAAGCATCATACATATCATCTATACCAGTAGAAAGAACACCCGCAACAGAATCTTTTGCAAAGTCAATATCATTTTCAAAACGAGATTTAAAGAACTCAAATATATCATTTAGTAAATCATTACTTTTGTTTACTCTAGCATCTTTAGGCATAGAGTTAATAGAATCTTCTATTAATTTTTTAAGATTAACATGCTTTTTAGATTTTATAAGAATGTTTACAATACCAAGAGCCTGTCTTCTTAAAGCATTAGGGTCTTGAGAGCCAGTAGGTATATCAGCAACATAAAAACCAGCTACAATATTATCCATCTTATCAAGTATAGCTATAGCCTTACCAGTATCATTTGAAGGTATATTGTCTGTTGCAAACAAAGGTCTATACTGTTCATTAATAGCTAAAGCCACATCATCATTAAGATTCATAGACTTAGCAAAATATCCTCCCATTATACCTTGAAGCTCTGGGAAGTTGTAAACCATATTACTTACCAAATCAGATTTCATATATTTTATAGCTTTAAGTATATTTTCTTTATTCTTCTCATAGCCTAAAAGCTTAATTAAAAGTTCAGAGTTTTTCTCAAGTCTTTTTACTTTATCAGCAACACTTCCAAGCTCTTTTCTAAACATAAGCATTTCAAGTCTTTCATTCATCTCATCCATTCCTTTTCTAATATCTTCTTGATAAAGGAATCTTCCGTCAGAAAGTCTTGCTGTTAATACTCTTATGTTTCCTGCTATTATTTGAGGAGTTTTAGGCTGATTAGCAGTTATTACAAATATATTAGTTAAAGAGCCGTCTTTTTTACATAATGGGAAGTATTTCTGGTGCTCAATCATTTCACTTGTTAAAACTTCTTTAGGCACTTCCAAAAATTTAGAATCAAACTCAGCAGTAAGCAAATAAGGCTCTTCTACCAAATCCACAACTATTTCAGAAACTTTTTTCTTTGATACAGCTTCAAATCCAAGTTCATTTTCTATTTTTTCTAATTGACTTACTATATTTTCTAATCTTTTCTCTCTTGAAACAATAACATGTTTTTCAGCTAAAGTTTTTTCATAATCTTTAGGGTTATTAATTTCTTTAAAGTCTGGAGAGAGTAATCTGTGCCCTGTTACTTTATTGTTAGTTTCTATTCCAGCAACAGTTGTTTTTATCACTTCATTTCCAAATAAAGCTAACACATTTCTAATAGGGCGTACAAATGCAAAGTCCTTATTTCCCCATCTCATCTTCTTTTTAAAGTCTATTTTAGATACAATATCTTCCAATACTTCTTCAAATAATTTTTTAGTATCTACGCCTTTTTTTTCTTTCTTTACAAATAAATATTTCTTTCCGCCAACTTCTTTTATATATGCTTTATTAAAATCTTCTTTTTCGTCTATGTTTTTAATGTTGTCAATATTATGAGATTTTAAAAATCCTTCTCCTGCTTTTGTTAAAGAGCCGTCTTTTATAGCACTTTCTAGTAAAGGTCCTCTTGACTCTACAATTTCATCTTTTGACTTTTCTTCTACTTCTTCAACAAGAACTGATAATCTTCTTGGTGTTGTGTAGGCTATTATGGATTTGAAACTTATACCATTATTTTTTAGAGTATCTTCCATAATTTTCTTAAAACTCATACTTGCAGGATAAGCAAAATCTGCAGGTATCTCTTCAACTAATATTTCAATAAGTAAATCTTTCACTTCTATAATCCTTAAAAATAATTATGTTCTATATTTTATATTCACTATGTAAAAAAAACAATATTTTTTATCACAAATATAAATTAAAATTATCTTGAAAACTAGTGATTTTTTTTATATAATTTTCTTTATAATAAATTGGAGAATATAAAAGATGCAAGTAAAAAACTTTAACAATGGCTATTTACTTTATGAATTAAAAAATAAAAATGATATGGTATTAAAACTCACAGATATTGGAGCTTCAATAGTTGGTGTGTTTGTAAAGGATAAAAATAATAATGATGTTCAGGTTTCTTTTGGAAGCGATGATATTAATTTTTATCTTCAACCTCATGATTATATAGGTGCTTCTGTTGGTAGAGTTGCAAATAGAACTATAGATGCAGAGTTTACATTAGACGGTGTAACATATAAATTAGCTAAAAATGATAACAATAAACATCATCTTCATGGTGGTGTTGAGGGTATATCATTTAAGAAATTTGATTCTAAATGCATTAATGATAAAAGCGTATTATTTTCTTATTTTTCAAAAGACGGTGAAGAGGGCTACCCAGGAAACGTAAATATTAATATTACTTATACTCTTACAGATGATAACGAAATAATAATAGATTATTTTGCAAATACAGATAAAAAAACTCCTTTGAACTTTACTAATCATGCTTATTGGAATCTAAATGGAGACGGCACTATATATGAGCATGAGTTATTTATAGATTCAAAATATTACCTTCCTGTAACAGATGAATGCGTATCTACTGGAGAGATTTTAAAAACAGAGAACACTCCTTTTGACTTTACAAAAAATAAAAAAGTAGGGCTAGATATAGAAAAATGCGGAGGATATGATAATTGTTTTATATTTGCTAATAATGATATAAACAAATTAAAGGCCAAGGCTTATAGTGAAAAAACGGGTATAAGTTTAGAGTTTTACACAACACAACCTGCTATGCATTTTTATTCTGGAAACATGCTTAATAATAGAGAAGTGAGAAACACTGTATTAAATAAACATATGGCTTTTTGTTTTGAGAGTGAGTATTTACCTGGTGCTTTGAATTTTTTACATTTTCCTAGTATAATATATTCTCCTGATAAGGATTATAAAGAGAGAACTATATATAAATTAAGTTTAAATAAATAATTACATAAATTTATAAATAAAGAGAGATTATATTTTATGGAAGAAAGCAGAAAATCTATAATAGTTGATCATTATATAAATAGAGTAAATGATTTAAATATACCAGATTATAAAGTAGTTGATTGGGAGTCTGAAGAAGCACAGAATTTAAGATTTAAGGCATTAATAGAGCATTTTAATATGAGTGGCAATGTTTTGCTTGATGTTGGGTGCGGAGTTGGAAGTTTGGCTGAATATATAGATAAAAACAATATCAACTTATACTACATAGGTATAGATATTATGCCAGAGATGGTTGAGAGAGCTAAATCAAAAACTTATAAAAATATTAGCCCGCAGTTTATGACTATGGATTTCTTTAAAAAGACTGATATAAAAGATGATGTTGATTATATATACACTTCTGGAATATTTAATTTAAACTTGGGAAACAATGAAGAGTTTTTAAAAGAGGCTATAGAAGCATTTTTGTTGGCAGCAAGAAAGGGAGTTTGCTTTAATTTACTTGATATATCTTGCAAAGAAAAATACGGAGATAAATATTATTATTATAAAAAAGATGATATACTTCTGCTTACTCAAGATATATTAAAAAAGCTTAATTTAAGTTATAAAATACACATAGAAGATAAATATTTACAAAACGATTTTTCTGTGTTTATAGATTATTAAATTAAATCTATTTATAGTAAAAATTTTTAAGTTTCTTAATTGATGCACTTTAATAGAATTATCAACTTTTTTGCCACACAAAAAAGTTTTTACCCTATGGGTACGCTTTGCGAAAAACTCAATTACTAGAATTTTATATTAAAAATATATGTATTAAATGTAGGATATGACCTAAATTTATACTAAAAATGCAGTTTTTTTGGTTCTTTTATACCAATAAAAGAACTAGGGTCTGGGGCAAAGCCCCAGATATAAAAACAAGAATATAAATTTATTTTTGACAAAATGTAGTTGTTTAGGTATGTAATTTTATATCAACTTTTCCCGTGGCAAAAGTTGCAAAAGCACATATTATTTTTTATTATACAGTGAAATATTAATAAAAAATTAATACCCCAATAAAAACAATGATTATACTAACTTCAGCTTTCTAATATTTTTTATATTAATAGTATTCTTTAAAAGATAGCTCTTAATATCTCTGATTCTTATAGGTTTATTATCATTTTGAAGTATAGTTATAAATATTTCATTATCTTTTTTGTTTAATATATAATCTCCCAAACGCTCTTCACTTTCTTTTAGTGTTTCTTTATTTGAAAGTAAATTAAATGCTTTATCATTATCATTCGTATTCATTTTATATAAAATATTTTTTGGAAGAGTTTGTATTTTTTTTAAGTTCGTAGCTATAAAATTAGCTTCTAATATTTCTATTCCTATATGAGAAAGTAAATTATTAATTTTATTTTTTAATAAATCTATGTCTATATTATCTGTTAAACTTACTTCCATATATTCAGCATCACTTTCGCAGGCAAAAGGAGTAGGGGGAGTAAACACTATTTTTTCAAGAGGGTGAAAGCCTCTGCTTAAAGATATACTAGCCCCTGCGATTTTAAAAGCACAAACCATAACACGTGATAAATCATGCATACCCAAAAGAGATGATATGCCTTCTTTTTTAAACTTCATAAATACTTTATAGTTTACAGCAAATATATCTCTTTTCTTTAGAGTTTTTAATTCTTCAACCATTTGAGTAAAGTTTGTATTTAAAACTTCTTTTTTGTATTTATGGCAATATTGTTTATAATCTATACCGCAGTTTTGGCAGTTTCCTGTAAAGCAGTAGTCTGTAAACTTTCCGTTTTGAAATCTTTCGTATTCCTTGTCAAAGAATTGCTGACTTACAAGAGTGTCAATGCATTTCCAAGGCATATTTATTTTTTTGCTTAATAGTTCTTTTATGGTGTATCCGCTCTCTTCTATCACTTCCTTCCAAACATCATATTTGAAATGTTCAACCCAAGCATCAAATCTTGCACCTTTTTTATATGCCTTATAAATAATCTCTCCTATTTTTTCATCGCCTCTTGATATTATTCCTTCAATTTCTGCCATTCTTGGAGGGTGATATTTTATAGCTACCTTACTTCCTCTAAAATGGTCTCTTACCTTTCCTATATAGTAAATAGCTTCTTCATCTGTAAGCTGATTATTATTTTCTAAAGGTGTATGAGGCTTTGGTATAAACACATTAATAGCAGCATTTATTTTTACTTTCTTTTTTGTATACTTCAAGCATTTTTTCTAATGCTTCTATTATTTCATCGGCCTCTTTTTCTGGGTTATCAGTAAAACCTATCATAAAATAAATCTTTACTATCTTCCAGCCCATTTTTTGAACATCTGCAAGTATATTATAAATTGCATCTTCGTCCATTGATTTGTTTATCTTTTCTCTAAGTTCATGGCTTCCAACTTCTAATGCAAATGTTAAACCTGTTTTTCTAAACTGTGCTATTCTCTCGGCAGTTTCTTTATCAAATGAATCAATTCTTAATGAAGGAAGAGATAGAGAAAAACCTTTATGCTCTCCAAGTGTTTGCAAATATTCTATTAATTCACCAATATGCGGATAATCATCAGCAGAAAGAGAGAATAAATTTAAAGTGTTTGCACCAGTGGCTTCTAATGACTCCATTGCTATATCAACAATTTTTTCTATAGTGCGGTTTCTTACAGGTCTATAAGTAATTCCTGCCAAACAGAATCTGCAGCTATGAGTACAGCCTCTAGCTATTTCAACAGATATTCTGTTTTGTATACCTTCAACAAGAGGAACTAAAGGTTTCTTCACATAAGGCATTTCATTAATGTTTTCAACAAATATTCTCTTTACATGCTCTCTTGGATATTTTGGTACATAAGCATATTCAAGTTTTGAAAGCTCTTTTAATATATCATCTCTTTTAGCTCCGTTTTTTTTGAGATTATAAATTATATCCACAAAGTTTTTCATCTCAAAATCAAATTCACCAAATAAAAATACATCAATAAAGTCAACCAAAGGAAAAGGATTAAATACGCTTGGTCCGCCTGCAGCTATTATAGATACATCTTCTCCTCTTTCATCTCTATGTATAGGTATCTGACTTAATTCCAAAACTTGAAGTATATTCGTATATATAAGCTCATACTGCAAAGTAAATCCCAAAACATCAGCATCTTTTACTTTGCTGAAAGTCTCCAAAGTATAAAGCGGTATATTTTTTTCTCTTAAAAGTTTTTCAAAATCTTCTGCAACAGCATACACTCTCTCGCAAGAAGCATATTCAATAGAGTTAATAACCTCATAAAGTATAGAAAGCCCCAAATTGCTAATGGCTACTTCATACATATCCGCAAAACACATAACAAATTTAAAAGGCATATTAGGTTTTATTATAGCGTTTATCTCACCGCCTAAATATCTGGTAGGTTTTACTATGTCCTCGCTTTTTACAAGATTTAATATCTCTTCTCTCATGCTGCTGTTTAAATTATTATTCATAAATACCCTTTAATTAAAACTCTTCAGATTCATTATTTTCTTTGCTTAAAAAACCTTTTGTAGTGGTGCAATTAAATAATTCTTTTAAAATACTTTCAAGCTCATCTCTAGCCTCTATTACTTTTTTATCGTTAACCCCAACAAAGCCATCTATTGGAAAAATAATATTAGTTGTAGTCTCTACAATCTTTCCGTATTCGCTTTGTCTCCATATCCATCTTCTTGTTCTTATATCGTTACCAGATGTGTATACAAGTTCATTATCTTCTAATAATTCTATTTCAGTCTCCCCAAAAGGTAAAAACTTATCACCCTTAACAGAATATCTCACACAAAAATCATCATTCATAGAATCAATATCATGCGAACCCATAGGAAGCCTGTATTTTATAGATAAAGCATTAACTAAATCTACTATTTTATTTATATGAGGGAAACCTTTACCTTTTGAAACTCTTGTAAGTATAGCCTCTATTGAAGATAAAAACTTATTAGGGTTAATAGATAATTTTTCAAAAGCATTTCTATAACATAATATTTCGCTGTATTCTTTTATCTTTATATTTTCTAATTCTTTTTGAGCTTTTGATAAGTTATTATCAAGCAAATCCATAACATACTTATCATTTTCTCTGTTGTCTATATTTTTAGCTACAACAAATGCTATGCATAAATTGTCTAGAGTGTTAAATACTTTTTCTTCTATTTTGAATTTCATATTAATCCTTTATGTAATTATATTTATTATAATCTCATAAAGAATATAATAAAATGCTTCATTTGTCAAAGTATTAAAAAACATAAAAAAATATAAAAAAAATAATTTTTCGGGAACTTTTTTTGTAATATCAATCGTCTAATATAATACACAACTTAAGAATAATTACTCATAATTTACTCAGAAACTCCGTGTAATGTTTTTCATTATGCGGAGTTATTGAATTTATTTTTACTATTTGTATAATTAATATATACGGAGGTAAAACAATGAAGAAATTATTTTGTATATTTTTTATACTATCAATTAATTTATTTTCACAATATTATTATTCTCCAACACCAAGAGTAGGCAATGTAAAACCATTAATACCTAATCAGAGAATACCAATGTATCAGCCTCGTTATGATTTGTATAATCAAAGATATAAAAATTATGGATACACAAAAACATATTATAAAAATGGAAGATTCTATAAATTTGGAAACGGATATATGACTTATCAGGAGAGAGAAAAACTAAAAGCAATAGACGGCAGATATTCTCCAAGAATTAGAATGCTTGAAGATAGAATGAGACTAAATAATTCTAAAATACTATCAGAAATATATCAGAAATCTCCAAATAATAATTCTGTAAATAGTGCTGTTAATGATAATTTTAGAATACAGATGCAAATACAGATGATAGAAACATTAAGAAATCTAGATATAGACAGAAATTTTAAATAGATATTTTACTATACAAAACTATTTGCAAAAAGCCCTTTGCTATATTATAATATATCATCTAAATATAATTTTATTATCAAAAATATTTTAATAATATAAGGATATATTTTAATAAATGTCATACGCAGAGAAAATTAGGAATTTTTGTATTATAGCACATGTTGACCATGGAAAAAGCACTTTAGCCGATAGAATTATAGAACATACTAAAGCAGTATCAAGCAGAGAGATGAAAGCACAAATTTTGGACTCTATGGATATAGAAAGAGAGAGAGGAATAACAATAAAAAGCCAAGCTGTAAAACTTTCTTATCAGGCAAAAGACGGAGAAGTGTATACTCTCAATTTGATTGATACACCAGGACACGTTGACTTTAACTATGAGGTTTCTCGTTCGCTTGCTGCTTGTGAGGGTGCTATACTTGTTGTTGATGCTGCTCAAGGGGTTGAGGCTCAAACTATTTCTAATTTTTATCTTGCTTTTGAAAATAATTTGGAGATTGTACCTGTTATAAACAAAATAGATTTACCTGCTGCTAATATTGAACTTTGTAAAGAGCAGATGGAAAAAGAGTTTGGTGTTAATAAAGATGATATAGTTTTAGCAAGTGCAAAAAATGATATTGGAATAGATGAGATACTTGAAGCGGTTGTTAAGATGATACCAGCTCCTAAGGATAATACTAATAAAAAAACAAGGGCTTTGATATTTGATTCTTATTATGACCCTTTTCGCGGTGCTGTTATGATAGTGAGAATATTTGACGGCTCTATAAAGAAAGATGATAAACTTCTTTTAATGGAGACTAAAGCAGAGTATGAAGTTGAAGAATGCGGCACACTTTTGCTTGGGCTTAAATCTGCTAATGAACTTAAAAGCGGTGAAGTAGGATATATTATTGCAGGTATTAAAAATATATCTGACATAAAAATAGGAGATACTATCACACTTGAAGAAAATCCTTCTGATGAACCTTTGATAGGATATAAAGAAGTTTTACCAATGGTATTTGCTGGTATTTTCCCTGCAGAAGATGAAGATTATACAAATCTACAAAAGGCATTAGAAAAATTAAAACTTAATGATGCTTCTTTGGTTTATGAGCCAGAGCGTTCTATAGCTTTAGGATTTGGATACAGATGTGGTTTCTTAGGACTCTTACATTTAGAGATTGTACAAGAACGCCTTGAAAGAGAGTTTAATCTTAACCTTGTAATAACTAGCCCTTCTGTAGAAGTTAAATTAAAACTCACAAATGGAGAAGAAAAACTAATTGATAACCCTGCAGATTTTCCTTCTGCACAATATATAGAAAAATGTTATGAGCCTTTTATTAATGCTCTTATAATAGTGCCTACTGATTATTTAGGAAATATTATATCTCTTTGTATAGACAGAAGAGGCACTCAAACTTCTCTTACTTATTTAGATGATAAAAGAGCAGAAATAAAATTTGACTTGCCTTTAATAGAAGTAGTGTATGACTTTTATGATAAATTAAAATCTATATCAAGAGGCTATGCTTCTTTCGATTATGATTTTTCAGATTTTAGAGAAAGCCAAATAGAAAAAATAGACATACTTGTTCATGGCGAAGTAGTGGATGCCTTATCATTTATGGCTCATAGAAGCAATGCAGAAAGCAGAGGAAGACAAATTATAGAAAAATTAAAACATCTTATACCAAAGCATATGTTCCAGATTCCTTTGCAAGCAGCAATTGCAGGACGCATAATAGCAAGAGAAAATATAAGTGCATTAAGAAAAAATGTTACAGCTAAATGTTACGGCGGAGACATCACAAGGAAAAGAAAATTATTAGAGAAACAAAAAGAAGGTAAAAAGAGAATGAAAGCTATTGGAAGTGTAGAGATTCCGCAGGATGCATTTATTAGCGTACTTAAAACTGATGATAATAACAAATAAATTTATTTAATTTTTTAACCGCACGGTAAACATATTCTTATTTATTGTTTAGATTATAATTAAAATATTGTTTATATTTTAAATTTTACTCTGCGTGCGGGATACAAGTATTATTTAAATATAAATAATTTTTATTTTTTGTTTAAGAAAAATTTTATTATCGCAATTAATACAAAACTTATCACACTTATTAAAACTATAGTAGAGCCCGGTTTTAATCCTTGATAATATGAAATAAATATTCCTAAAATAGTAAAAATTAAATTAAATAACACAGCATAAATAATAGTTTTTTTATAGCTATTAGCAAGCTGCATAGAACAAGCAACAGGAACTACCATCATAGATGATACAATCAAAGCACCAACAGCCCTCGCAGATATAGAAACTACTATTGCTGTAAGTATTGTAAAAATAAAGTTTATCCTGTTTACAGGAACACCAGAGAGTTTTGCAAGCCTTTCATTGAATGTTATATAAAAAATCTCTTTGTATAAAAATATAAATATCAATATAGAAATAATACTTATAATTACGACTAGCTTTAATTCAAAATCACTAATAGCTACAATGCTTCCAAATAAAAAACTATTAAAATTAGCATTATTAGAAACGAAACCAGATAACAACCCAGCAAGACCAATAGCAAAAGACATAATTATCGCTATAGACATCTCACCATATCTTGCAATTTTTTTTCTTATAAACTCTATAGATAAAGCAGATAAAACACAAAATATCATAGAAGCAAGTATTGGATTAATATTAAACACAAGCCCAAAAGTTACTCCCGCAAGAGAAGTATGTGATATAGCATCTCCTATCATAGAAAGCCTTTTTAATACAACTACAACCCCAATAGAAGGTATTATAATAGCTAAAAGTACTCCCACCGAAAAAGCCCTACGCATAAACTCATATTGAAATATTTCCATTTATAAACAACCCTTTATATATATTAACAAGAACAACTGCTTCCATCTGGATGCTTGTGCTTATGTGATAATTCCATGTTTATTTGATTTTTATCAAGTTCTACTAATGTGCCGTTTTCAAAACAGAACACTCTATTTGAGATTTTTGACATTCTCTCAATATCATGTGTAACCATTACAATAGTTATTTTTTTATTTTTATTTAGAGTTTGAAGCAAATCATATAAAAAATTAATAGTTTCAATATCAACACCATTAGTGGGCTCATCTAATATTAATATATTAGGGTTTTGTACTAAAGTTCTTGCCAAAAAAACTCTCTGTATCTGTCCGCCTGAAAGTTTTGATATAAGTCTATCTTTATAATCATACATACCTAAAAGTTTTAATGCTTCAAATACTTTTTCTTTATGCTTTTTATTTGGAAACTTAAATAAACCAATATCTGCAAACATATTAGACATTACTATCTCATAAACAGTTGCAGGGAAATTTAATATTTTGTAGTATGCATTCTGTTCTAAATATCCAATCTGCTGCCAATTCTTAAATTTCTTAATATCTTCACCGTATAGTTTTATTTCGCCTCTGTATTGATTAATTTCACCTAAAATAAGTTTTAATATAGTGCTTTTTCCTGCTCCATTAGAACCTATAATAGAAACAAAGTCTCCTTTATTTATATCAAAACTTATGCACTTTAATATATCCTCTTGAGTGTATCCGAAATGCACATTCTTAAAACTTATTATATTTTCCATTATAGAACCTTAATTATTTAATTATTAAGACCATTTGTTATAGCTTCTAGATTCTTCTGCATTATAGAGAAATAGTCTTCTCCAGATTTAATATATTCTTCACTTAAAGACTCTATAGGGTTTAATGCACTCACTTTTACTCCTGTTTCTTTTGCAATAGAATCTACAAGCTTAGAACTTGAGAAGTCTTCATAAAATATAGTTTTAATATTATTGTTTTTTATGAAATTAATTGTTTGAGCCATGGCTTTAGCGTCAGCTTCATCTCTTGCTATTGCAACTTGATTAAGATTATATTCTTTACAAAAGTGTCCGAATGCAGGGTGAGTTACAACCAAATTAGTATTTTTTATGTTTTGTAAATTATCTCTAAAACTCTTATCAAGCTCATCTAATTTAGCAGCATATAAATTGTAATTAGAATTATAATAATCAGCGTTTTTACTGTCTAATTCTGCAAGTACATTTTTTATATTTTCCATTTGAACTTTTGCTTTTTTAGGTGAAAGCCAAAAATGAGGGTCTAATTCTTCGTTATTGATATTTGAAGAAGCCTCTAAATATTTTAAATCTTTTATTGTATCTTTAACAGTGTCTGCCCAATGCTCCATTGAAGCACCATTATATATAAATAGATTAGCCTTGCTTAAATTAGCCATATCTTTTGATGTAAGCTCAAAGTCATGAGGCTCTGAACCTGCTGAAGTTATATTATAAATATCTATTTTCTCTCCGCCAATTTTTTTAGCGAAATCATAAATAGGATATATACTTGCATATACTTGAAGTTTGTCAGTTGTGTTTTGATTATTATTATTGTTACAAGAGATTAAAGAAAGTAATATTAGTAATAAATAAAAAACATTTTTCATCTGTATTTATCCTTATAGTATTATAATGTTTGGATATTATAATACTATAAAAATAAATTTCAATGTTTTAATACTATAACAATTATTCTACCTTTTCAAAATTGCTTTTAGGCTCTCCGCATATAGGGCATTTCCAATCGCTAGGAAGCTCTTCAAATGGAACACTTCCTTTATATTCAAATCCGCAAGTTTTACATCTATAAACTGCTTTAGGTTTTTCTGCTTCTTCTTTTTTTTCTTCTTTGTTTTCGTATGCATTTGCAGTAGAAGCGTTAGGAGGAGTTTTTCCTTTTATTACTGTATGATAATAAGAATAAGTCATAGAGTTAGTATTATTATCAAATATGTCAGCATCTACCAATTCACCTATAAATAAAGTATGAGTAAATACATCGAAACTATTTACAACTTTACATACAAAATAAGCATTAGTATCTTTTATAACAGGCAAACCTTCTTTCATCTCATAATTAACATTTTCAAATTTATTAGCATCTCTTGAACTTCTAAAACCAAATCCGCCTATTAAAGCAGGGTCGCTTTTTTCTGAAAGAACTGATAAAGCAAATTTACCGCTTTTTTTAATGCATTCATTGGTATAATTATTTTTGTTTACACTAATCATAATTGTAGTTGGAGTTGATGTTATTTGTGTAGAGGTGTTTATAGTACAGCCTACTGGCTTATCACCGTCCATTGTAGTTAAAATATACATTCCATAAGATAGTTTTGTTAATGCAAATGTATTCATAGCTTTTACTCCTTATTAGTAATAATTATTATTAATTATACAATATTAATTTATTATATCAATATTATATTATGTTAAATATTATCATTTTTGTATAATTTATATCTGTTTTCTTTATACCTAATTGAAACATTTTGCTTGAAAAATCTAAATCTTATGTAGTTGTATTTGTATTTGATAATAGAGTAGTATTCTTTAATTGTATTTGATTCTATTAAACATATAAACTCTTTAGAAAAATATTGATAATCATCTTTATTAATATTAATCATTATTTTTTTTAATATATTTTTCATCATATCAAAAACTTTTCTCTCATCATCTTGAGTAAAGTTTTTTGTTCTAAATGCCAAGAAAGCCTCTTGCTCTACAAACTTAGCAAAAGATAATGATTTAGTTTGCCAAAAATTATACTTAGTATAAAATTCATCTAAGATATCAAACCACTGCTTTATAGCGTTTAATAATATTTTTGGTTCTTTTACTGCTTTTGATGAATCTTGTCCTTCTCTTTTAATATAATGATAATGAGTATTATATTCATAACTTATATTTTTTGCATACATTAAAAGTTTATGAGAGAATATACCGTCTTCTCCAGGCTGAACATTTAGAGGATATCTTAAATTATTATTATTTTTAAGAATACTTGTTTTTATAAACATAGAACAAGTAGGAAGAGCTGAATGATATTTGTTTGTAGCTCTTTTATCAAGTCCCCAAAAATTACTTAGTATAACCAAATCACTGTTGTTTTGTTTGGCATTATTATAAAATACTTCCAAAAAATCTTTATCTATATAATCATCGCTATCTAAACAAAATAAGTATTCACCAGCTGATTTTTCTATTCCGTCATTTCTAGCAGCGGAAACTCCAGCTATTTTTTTTATTTATTATTGTTATCCTTTTATCTATTTTTGCATATTCTTCAAGTATAGAAAGTGAGTTATCTGTAGAACCATCATTAATACATATTATTTCTAAATCTTTATATGTTTGACCTATTACACTATTCAAACAATCTCTCAAATATTTTTCTACATTGTATACTGGTATAATTACACTAATCATAAATATATATTATCAAAACAATAAAAAAACTCAAGTTATGTTATATTAATTATTCTATTTATAGTATTGTTTTTTTTGAAATTAATTTATAAAATATAATAAAATTATACTGCTATGGATAATTTATGAAAAGAATAGGTATTTATATAGATTTAGAAAATATTGCTCATTTAAAATTTAATGTTAATTTTAAATTGATTCTTGAAGATATAATAAAGTTTTATAGAAGCAATTTAAAAGATAAAGATATTTACTATTCAATAAAAAAAGCCTATGGAGATAATAAATCTATAAAGCTATACGAAAAAGAACTTAGAGATTTGCATATAGATATAATTCATTCTGTGCATATAAATAAAGCAAAAAATATGTCTGATATGATTTCTTCTATAGATGCTTTTGAAGATTTTGTTTTTAATAAGAACATAGATATAATAGTATTTGTAAGCAGAGATGTTGATTATACTATTGTGATGGAGAGATTAAAAAGGCATGGTGCTATAGCTGCTATAGTTACAACTATTACTAATGCTAATAGAGATATTTTTCAAAATGTTTCTAATAAGATTTTTAAGATAGAGAAATATAAAGCTAAAGAAAATGATAAAACTAATCAATTAGATGAATATAGTTTAGAGTATTTAAAGTTTTTTTATAACAGGGTTATTGAAGTTTATAATAATACAGAAAATAAGAAATTTTCTATATCTGATATATGCAATAAAGTAAATATGGATTTTAAATTAGAGCGAGGGAGAGAGTGCTATAAGAAAAGACTTTAATTTAAAAAGAATAAAAAGTTATTTAAGTATTTAATAGAAAATGATATAGATATAAAAGTAGATAGAGATTATTTTAGTATAGATGATATTGAAAAGCTTCACTATTTTTTTAGAAGTTTAGATTAGATATTATTGAGATGTTTATTATCAATGAAGTTATAATATATATTAGGAGATTTGTTTATGATTAATATTGCTGTTATTGGTTTGGGTTTAATGGGGGGCTCTTTAGTTAAGGCTTTAAATGGTTATAATGTATGGGCTTTGGATACTAATAAAGAAGCAGTAGATAATGCTTTGAAAGATAAATATATACAAAAAGGAAGTTATGATTATTCAAATATAGAAGAGATGTTTTCTTGGGCTCATATTATTATGATATGTACTTTGCCTTCTATAGCTTTGGATATAATAAACAAATATTCTTCATTTATAACAGATGATAAAATACTATCAGATTTCTGCGGGGTTAAGACTGATATATTTAATGCTGCAAAAACAAAAAAGTATGTATCACTTCACACTATGGCGGGTAAAGAGAAAGGCGGCTATAACAACTCAAGCGAATCATTATTTAAAAACTCTAATGCAATAATAATAGCTAATGACAATGCTAATAAAGAAGACATAAAAAAAATAGAAGATTTGGCTTTAAATATAGGCTGTAAAAATATAATTGTATCAACAGAAAAAGAACATGATAAAATGATAGCATTCACTAGTCAGCTTATGCATATAATAGCTTGTTCTATAGTTAATCATAAAGATTTTTTAGCTTCACTTGGTTTTGAAGGAAATAGTTTGGGGGATCATACAAGAGTAGGTACAATAGATGCTAATATGTGGAGTGAACTTTTTGCAAGAAATTCAGAGTATTTATCTTTATCTTTAGGTGAATATATAAAAAGATTAGAAGATTTTCAAAATGCATTGCAAAGTAAAGACAGAGAAAAACTTAGAGAATTAATGCTAAGTTCTAATAGCATAAAAGAGAAATGGAATAATTTTAAAAGCAAATAATTTTTTTATACATTGAAAATTTTTAAGCTTGTTAATTTTAGAATTTTTATATTTTATTATTTTCTAGGACTAGTATCTGAAAACATTAATAATATAAAAACTAAATTTAAACAAACTTAAAAATTGTTAGTATTTATAATTCAAATCAAAAATCACTTATTTTTAAATTTTTTAGCAGCGTCAATAAAGCCAACAAATATAGGGTGTGGATTTGTTATTCTTGATTTTAATTCTGGGTGAAACTGAACTCCTATCATAAATGGATGGTCTTTTACTTCCGCTATTTCAACTAAATCAGCATCTTTTGTTTTACCTGTAATCATAAATCCTGCTTTTTCCATTTTATCTATATATTTATTATTAAACTCATATCTATGTCTATGTCTTTCACTTATTGTTGTAGAATTATAAAGTTTATGAGCTAAAGAACCTTCTTTTATATTACACTCAAAAGCACCAAGTCTCATAGTACCGCCTTTAAGCATAATCTTTTTTTGTTCTTCCATCATAGTGATTATTGGATTTTTGCAATTTTCATTCACTTCTATAGTATTTGCATCTTCAAGCTTTAATACATTTCTTGCATATTCTATACTCATAAGCTGCATACCCAAACATATTCCAAAATAAGGCATTTTATTTTCTCTAGCATATTTTATTGCCTTCATTTTACCTTCAAGTCCTCTCTCACCAAATCCGCCAGGTATAATAAGTCCATTAACATCTTTGAAATATTCAGATATATCATCTTTGTGTTCTAATTCTTCAGCATTTATCCATTTTATATCAACATTAATATCATTATATATTCCGCCATGATTTAATGCCTCTATTAATGATATATAAGCATCTTTCATAGATATGTATTTTCCAACAACAGCAATAGTAACTTTTTCATTTTGTATAGCTATATTTTTTTGTTTAGCTACCAATTCTGTCCAATGAGATAAATCTATTTTAGCTGTTTCCAATTTGAAATGTTTGCATACCACATCAGAAAGTCCTTGTGCCTCAAGCATTAGTGGTACTGCATATATATTAGGTTCATCAAAATTCTCAAATACATTTTGTTTAGGCAAATTACAGAATAATGCTATTTTAGATTTATGAGATTCTTCTAAATGTTTATTTGTTCTGCATACTAATATATCAGGTATAATACCGCTTTGCATAAGTTCTTTTACACTATGCTGAGTTGGTTTTGTTTTTATCTCTTCAGATGAACTTATAAAAGGTATTAACGTAACATGTATATATAAAACATTATCCTGTCCTAATTCTGTTTTTACTTGTCTTATAGCTTCAATATACGGCAATGATTCTATATCTCCAATAGTTCCGCCTATTTCTGTGATTACTATATCAGTTTTTTTAGTATCATTTTCTCTGTATATTCTTCTTTTTATTTCATTTGTAATATGAGGTATAACCTGAACAGTTTCTCCAAGATATTTACCTTCTCTTTCCATATTTATAACATGCTGATATATTTTACCAGTAGTAACATTGCTGTATTTATTTAAATTTTCATCAATAAATCTTTCATAATGCCCAATATCCAAATCTGTTTCAGCTCCGTCATCAGTAACAAAAACTTCACCATGCTGAAAAGGACTCATAGTACCCGGGTCAAGATTGATATAAGGGTCTAATTTTTGTATAGTTACACTTAAACCGCGAGCCTTTAATAGTCTTCCAAGTGAAGCAGCTGTTATACCTTTACCAAGTCCAGATACAACTCCGCCTGTTACAAATATGTATTTAGTATCCATAGTTTCCTCTGTTATTCCTTTAATAATTTTGATTATAAACAATATCATTAAAAAAACATAAAATCAAGGTAAATTTTTTATTAATTTTAATATTTTTTGTTATATATTAAAAATAAAAAATAATTATTTTTAAGAGGTGTTAGTTATGATGAGATTGTTTATTAGTTTAGTTACAGTTTTGTTTTTAGCTTCTTGTACAGCTTCAAACAAGAAAGAAGAAGATAATGCTGTTTCAGAAGTTGTTGCTGATTATGTTCAAGTGGATTCTCCAAACTCTTTTATTCCTTTAGGCATAGGAATTACAGTAGCTCCTCCAGAACACGGACAAAATGCTAAATATTTTATAGCTAATAAAGATGTTGCCGAAGTTAATTTTGACTATATGAATAATAATTATACTTACAGAGCTTCAAAAAATACTAATAATTTACTTTCTTTTTATGGTGATTATATTAATAGCGGAAAAAACTTTACAGAAGAAGAAAATAACATTGTTGTAGAATATAATACCACTTCAAATAATGAAAAGTTTACATTATGGAGAGTAGATGATATTTATTATATATTGTCAACACAGGCAGAAGATGATAAGGATTTAACTAATCTTTCATCGCTTTATATCAAGTCTATACACTGGAATAAAAATAAATAAAAATATAAAAGATTAAATAATAGAATATAAAAGCAGGCATATAGATTTTTTATCTGTATGCCTATTTTTATTGACAATTGATATTTTTATACTATAATTTTTATTATTATAAAAATATTGGAGTATAAAATGGGGATTTTTGGAGTAGGTGCTACTTTTAATAATACTGAAGATGTAAGTAAAGACTTTATCGATAATAATATTGCTGGAATAGGTTGGGGTGAAAAATATGCTCCTGATTTATATCAATTTATACAGTCTTTAAAAGTTGGTGATATTATTTATATAAAATCATTTGCTCCAAAAAGTCAGATGATTACAATCAAAGCTATTGGAATAATAATTGATGATAAAATTGTTAAAAAATTCTCTATTGGAGAACATAAAATAGGAATTGGAAGAAATATTAAATGGCTTAATAAGAAAACTTTTACAATAAAAAATCCTCAAGGTAAGCATAATGTAGTTAATAATAGTTTTTATGAAGAGTTTAATCCTGAAATTCAAAAAGCTATTATAGATAGAATTTAAATTTGATTTAAAAATTTTTTCTTTATATATAAATTTATTATTTTATTGACATTTATTTCTTATGTTATATATTATGTTAAGTTGTATTATTGCATCTAATTGGGGATTAAAATGAAATATAATAATAAATTCTTTTTTTTAATAATATTCACTATATTAATTTCATGTTCTAATAATAATCAAGAAGAAATAAGCGAGATAGATAGAGGCGGGGCATTAATAGATAAGATAATATATGAAGTGAGAACCGATATGACAATAGCTATTAAAGATGTGGCAGATGGACGTGCTGATTTAATGGCTAGCGGAATAGATGGAAGCACATATTTATCATTAAGTGAAAGTGATTTGGAGAAACTTGATACTTATGCTGTGCCTTCTGGTTCTTGGTCTTTGCTTTTTAATCCTGTTCCAAATAAAGCTCCTTATACTGTTACTACAAGAGACGGCAAAACTCATTTTAATCCTTTAGCTATAAAAGAAGTAAGATTTGCAATGAATTTTTTGATAGACAGAAAAAAGCTTGTTGATGAAATTTTAAGAGGGGCAGGGGAGCCTTCATTTACTCAGGCAACACCAGGTCAGCCAGGCACTTATAGATATAATCTCATTCCTTCAAAAATGGGTATGACAGCAAACGGCAATGAAGAAAAAGCAATTAATGATATAAATAAAGCTATGGAAAAAGCTGCTAATCTTCCAGAAAACAGAGGAAAGCTAAAAAAAGAAAATGGCTGGTGGAAATATAATGGTGAAGTAGTAACTATTAAATTTGTTATAAGAGTAGATGACCCAACAGGAAGACTTCCTGCAGGCAATGCAATATCTGATTTAATAGAAAAGACAGGCATAAAAGTAGAAAAACTATTATACGACAGAAACAAATCCACCCAAGTTGTGTATGGTTCAAACCCAAAAGATTATGAATGGAATATTATAACCGAAGCTTGGGGGGCAGGAGCAACAAGAGCTTGGTGGGACGTTACGCTTAGGCAAATGTATGTAAGAGAAGGAAACTATATGCCTGGCGGAAACATTGCAGAGTTTTGGAATTATGACAACAAAGAAGCTTCTAAAATAAGCGATAAAAATTCAAACGGCTGGTTTTTAACTGCTGATGAATATTGGAATGGTAATATGCGTTTGCAAGAGATTGGGCTTGAAGATGCTGTGCGAATATATTTAAACTCTCAAACACAGTTTTTTGTAGCAAACAAAGAAAGATTTAACAGAAGAATGCTTTACGGTGTTGGCGATGGTGTTAATGATTGGTCTATAAGAAGTGCCGACATAAAGCCAAATAGAAACGGTGAAAAAGTATTAAGAGTCCTTCAGCATTCTGCACAAGGTTCATTATTTATAAGCCCATGGGACCCTGTAGGTGTAGGAGGATTTTCTGATGCATATTCTGCTATAATGATAGGCCCTTGTTCTGATGCGGGTGCTACATTTGAATCGCCTTCCACCGCAAAGACAGAGTTTATACTTGGCGAGGCTGATACTAATAGTTTGGAGATAGGTGTAACTGCAGGAGATAATGGCATACCAGTAGGCACTGTAAAAGTTCCTAATAATGCTAAAATGTATAACCCTTATACTCAAAAATGGGAAGAAGGTTTAACTACAAAAGTTGAAAATGGTGAGATAATTTATAAAAAAGCTGATAATCTTACTGCTTATGTAAAATGTGATTTTAAGCCTAAAAGTTTTAAATGGCATCATGGCATAGATTCGTCTTTAGTTGATTTGATGTATGGAAGCGTGTTTATTGCAAATATAATAACAAAGACAAATGAAAATGATAAGTATTATGATTCTGCTATGGCTGGAAGATATACTTCTGCTATGGATAATGCCGTTGGAAGTGTAATAAATGAAGATGGAAGTTTTACACTTTATGGTAACTATTATTGGCCAATGGATATGAATAGGCAAATTGCTATTGCTGCCGTTGGACCAAAAATAGGTAACCCTAATAGAAACACAGTCATTCCTTTTGAGATAAATGAAGCTATAATGAAAATGGTTCTTGAGGGTTCTAAATCTGGTAATGTTTATACTATTTCACAAGACCAATCATTGACTGCTATAGATGTAAAAAATCCTATATGCGTGTCTGATATAAAAGAAAAATTAATTGAGATGAGAGACAGCGAATATATACCTCTTGGAATAGAAGATTTTATTACAAAAGAAGAGGCTGTTAAAAGATATCAGGCTGCTATTGACTTTATAGATAAATATGGACATGCTTATATATCAAACGGACCTTTCTTTATTTCAAGAATAGATTCAAAGGCTAATTATATAGAATTAACTGCTTTTAAGGATTATGCTTACACTGCTGAATATTGGATAGAAAAATTATCAACAAAAATGAGCAGAATAGAAGATATTGAAATGCCTGCAATAGTAAATAAAAACAATGATATGAGTATAGATATTTATGTTTCATCATATAATTATCCTAATAATGCTTTAGAGATGCCAGACCCTAATACAAAAGTAAAAGTGCTTCTTCAATTACAAAATGGAGGAGAAAGAGAGTATAATGCAGTTTTAGAAGATGATGTGTTTAAGCTCACTATAGCAAAAGAGGAATTAATGGCTCTTCCAAAAGGAAATTATATTGTTGTAATAGAGTCCTATATTGCCGATGAAACGCCTTATATAGAAACAAGAAACTTTATATTACAATAAATATTTTAAATCTCATTATATGAATTATCATTATTCATTTTATATAGTTTTATGTTTTCATTTTTTAGTATGCATTTCATGAGGTTTATATCAGAATCATCAAAGCTATATGATAAATATACCGCTTTTACTTTTAATTGTAACTCTTTTTTATATGATATTATTTTATCTCTATCTTTATAAAAAATAGAAAGTAAATTGCCGTATTCTATATTTTCATTAGATGATAAAAATTTAGCCTTTTTACCGTATATGTTAGTGTTATCGTTTTTATGAGCAATGCATATATTATGGTTTAATAATTCATATTCTACGCATATAGTATCAGTATTCCAATTATTAATATCATCTATATTTTTATAAAACGAAATTATATTTGTTTTTTCTAATATAGGTTTTAATGCCCTTAAATGATTTTCTGTAAAGTTGTCTTTTAATATAGTATTGATATCTTCAAATTGTATTCTGTTTTCGAATATGGTTTTTAAAGTGTTTGTATCATATTTGAAAGTTTGATATATTGTTTTTATATAATTTGTATATGTGATACTTTTCTCTAAACATTTATCTGCTAGTTTTAAAAAATCATTATAGCTAATTTTTTTGTTTGCAAGTAAACTATATGAAAGCAAAAATATACTATAACTTGCTAAACTATTATTCTCTAAATATTTTAAATAAGTTTCTACAATAGAAGGGTAGTCATTTTTTAAGAAAAACAAAATAGCAATATTATTATAATAAATAAAATTATCTTTGTTTGTTTCTAAAAGTTTTTTATAGTATTCTATGGCTTTATCATAATTTTTTGTGTAGAAGTATGAATTAGCTATAATCTCATTATTAACTAGATTATTATTGTTTTCTTCAAATAAAGTTATTATTTTTGAATATTCTTTTTTATCATACAAAATATTTATAAGCTTATCATAATATTTATTATTTTTTCTAACGCATACAATTGCCTTATCATAATCTTCTAAATCTATATAAATATTAAAAAGCATATCTATATAATTTTCATTTATATTATCAATGTTTTTATTTAAATAATATGCAGAAGTCTCTTTTTCGCCTTTACTATAATAACAAATAGCTATTCCATAATAAGCCTCATCGCTATCATTAATATCTATGGAAGATTTAAAATATTTTATAGCTTCATCATAATCTTTTAAATTTAAATATGCATTAGCTAAATTATTGTAAGCCTTATAATACATATCATTTATTTCTATAGCCTTTTTAAAATATTCTATAGATTTGTCATATTCTTCATTTGATAAGTAGCAAAGCCCGATAAAATTATAAGCCTTATATGAATTAGAGTTTCTTTCTATAACTTTTTTAAAATACTCTATTGCTTCATAATAATATTTTTTTGAATAATAGCTAATTGCCAATTTATAATAATCTGTAAAAGAATCCAAATCAAACTTTCTTGCTTTATCAAAATATAATGCTGCTTTGTCGAAATTTTTTTGTTTAAAAAATATTAATGCTAGATTATTATAAGCGTTGGCGTATTTAGGGTTAATTTCTATTGCTTTATTAAAATACTCTATTGCTTTATCATAATTTTTTAGATAAGAATATATTGCTCCTAATGTATTTGATATTTTATAAGAGCGGCTATTGCTTTGTAAATATCTGTTTAAACATTCTATTGCTTTATCATAATTTCCAATATTATAATAACACATTCCAAGCATATCATAAGCTTTAAAAAGCATTTCGTCCATACTTTTTGAGTTTTCAAAGAAATTTATTGCTGCTTCATAATTTTTGCTTCTATAGTGGTATAATGCTAAGTTGTTGTAAGCTTTATCATATTTAGGATTAATTTCTATTGCTTTATTAAAACATTCTATAGCTTTATCATGTTCGTTTTTTTTGTAATAACTTATACCAAGTAAATTGTATGCGGTATAAGATTTTGGAATTATTTTTAATGTTTCATAAAAGCATTCTATTGCCTTATCATAGTTGCCTATTGCATGATAGCTTATGCCAAGTAAGTTGTATGATTTAAATGTGTTAATATCTACTCTTTTCGCTTCTTCAAAATATTTAATAGCATCATCAAATTTTTTTATCTCAACACATAATTGTCCTTTGTATAAATTGGCTCTATAATTTTTTGGTACTTTTTTTAGAATATTATCTAATGCTTCTAAAGTACCTTCATAATCTTCATTTTTTATATTATAGGATATATGATTTAAAATATTATCCATAGAGTTTTGCATGCGTAAAACCTCAAAAATTATAAAATAATAATATATTATATTGTATAGTATATATGTATATTATGTCAACTAAAAATATTTTTTATATGTATTAAATATATAATAGGGTATTGATTTATATGAAAAATAATATATAATTTTATGACTTTTTGATTTATGGCTACTATTTTTAAAAAATAGTTAAAGGAGCGAAAAAAACTTTTATTTATAGGGGAGAATTATGAAAAGGATTGTTATCATTTTTAGTATAATACTGTGTGCTGCCAATTTGGAAACACATAGTTTCAATATCAATAATTATTCTTTTGTTACAAATAATTGGGTTAATTTAATACAAGACATTTCTAATCATTACAATCAAGATTTTTGGTTTATTAAAGATATTTTCGACATATCTCAAAGCTATGATATAGACCCGCTGCTCATGGTAGCATTAATAAAAATAGAAAGTGATTTTATACCGACTGCATTGTCTAAGAAAAATGCCTATGGTTATTGTCAAATTACGCCTATAGCTAATGAAGATGTTGACCCTACTCTTAATAGATATAATCATAGAGAAAATATCATACTTGGCACTAGATTTATAGCTAAACTTTTAGACAGATTTAATGGAAATATAATACAGACTCTTAGATATTATAATGCCGGAAGCAATTATGATGAAACAAGGCTTTCTTATTCTGAAGATATTAAAGAAGAGTATGATATGCTTACATCTCTTTATGTTAATAAAAAAGATGTATATGGTGATATATATAAAAAAGAGAGCTTTTAAAAATTTAAAAACTCTCTTTATTTTTTGTTATAGAATTAAATTATCTTTTTAAATTTACAACAGTAGCTAATAGATTATCGCTAGTTTGTACAGCTTTAGAGTTCATTTCATAAGCTCTCTGTGCAACTATCATATCTACCATTTCATCTACTACTTTAACATTAGACATCTCAACAAAACCTTGATGTATTCTAGGGAAACCTTTAGAACCAGCTTCACCTTCAAAAGCAGGGCCGCTTGCTATAGTTTCTTTATATAAGTTATCACCTATAGAAAGTAGTCCGGCTTGGTTTATGAATCTATGTAATGTTATGTTTCCTAATTCAACAGGTTCATTTTCATCTCCTATTGTAACAGAAACAACTCCCTCTCTTGATATATTAATTTTTTCTACAAGGAAGTTTTCTGGAAAAATAATTTCTGGTACTAATTTGTATCCATTAGAAGTTACAAGCTGACCATTAGCATCTACTTTAAAAGAACCATCTCTAGTATATGATACGCTTCCATCTGGCATAAGTACTTGAAAGAATCCTTCTCCTTCTAATGCTAAATCTAACTTATTTCCAGTAGCCTGCAATGAACCTTGGTCAAACATCTTTTGTGTAGCAGCACTTTTTACACCCAAACCAGTTTGAAGTCCAACAGGTGTTACAGTATCTTCTGTTGCAGGAGTGCCCTGTATTTTTAAGTTTTGATATATTAAATCTTCAAAATCTGCTCTTACTTTTTTATATCCAATAGTGTTAACATTAGCAAGGTTATTTGCTATTGTATCTGTTTTAAATTGCATACCATTCATACCGCTTGCAGCAGTCCATAAAGAACGTAACATAATTTATTACTCCATTTATTTATGATATTATATTTTCGGTATATACTAAATTCGCTTTATAAATTTTTATACTAATAAAAAAGAGGCAATTGTAAATTACAACGCCTCTTTATTTATTTTTTTGATACAAAAGATTATTTATTTAATCTTGCCTTTAATTCTTTTCCCATTTTCTCATAGCCTTTTTTACCAAGCATAGCAAACATATTTTTCTTATAAGCCTCAACACCAGGCTGGTCAAATGGATTAACTCCAAGCATATGCCCAGATATACCGCAAGCTTTCTCAAAGAAATACATAAGCTCTCCAATAGTAAATGGAGTAATCTTGTCTATATCAACTATAATATTAGGAACTCCTCCATCAACATGGGCTAAAACAGTAGCCTCTAATGCAGATTTATTTATTTGATGTAAAGATTTTCCTTTTAAATAGTTAAGTCCGTCTAAATCAGATTCTTCTTTTTTTATTTTCAAATCTATCTCTTCTTCGTTTACTCTTATAACAGTTTCAAATAATCCTCTTCTTCCATCTTGTATAAATTGACCTAGAGAGTGTAAATCAGTAGAGAAATCTACAGAAGCAGGGAATATTCCTTTTTTATCTTTACCTTCACTTTCTCCGTATAATTGTTTCCACCATTCAGATATATAATGCATTCTTGGTATATAGTTTACCATTATTTCTGTATTAAAACCTTTACTGTAAAGTGCGTTTCTTAGCATAGCATAAAGCATAGAAGGGTTTTTCTTGTAGTCTGATTTTTTTGTAGCCTTAGCCATAGAATCAAAGCCTTTTATAAACTCTTTAATATCTATTCCAGCAACAGCTATAGGTATAAGTCCAACAGGAGTAAGCACAGAATATCTTCCTCCAACATCATCTGGTATAACAAAAGTTCTGTATTTATTTTCTGTAGATAATGTTTTTAATGCACCTTTTGATTTATCTGTAGTAGCTATTATTCTTTTTGCAGCTTCTTCTTTGCCATATCTTTTTTCAGCATATTCTTTTAATATTCTAAAAGCTATAGCAGGTTCTGTTGTAGTGCCGCTTTTTGATATAACATTAATATAAAAATCTTTATTTTTTAAATAGTCTAATAAATGTTTAAAATACTCACCATTCATATTATGACCAGCATATACAACTTGAGTATTACCTTTTTTAGCTTGAGCAAAAGGATTTAAGAAAGATTCTATAACAGCCTTTCCTCCAAGATATGAACCTCCAATACCAACAGATACTAAAATCTCAGCATTTTCTCTTATTTCTTTTGCTAAAGTTTCTATATCTTTTGCCATCTTCATAGCTTCAGTTGGAAGATTAACCCAACCTAAAAAATCATTGCCGGCACCTTTTTTATTTTCTAAAAGCTCATTAGCATACTGTGCTGAGCTTGCTAAATATTCTAATTCATGCTCTTGCAAAAAACTCAATACATTTTTATAATTTATAGATAGCATTTTTTACACCTCATATTATAGTTTTATAATACATAAATTATACAATAATAATACCGAAAAATAAAGAAAATAAATATAAAAAAATAAGGTACAAATAAAATGATTTTGTCTGGACTTGAAATAGAAAAGAATTTAAATAAAAATATTATAATAGAGCCTTTTAACAGAAAACAATTAAACTCAAATAGTTATAATGTAAGGCTGCATAATAAACTTTTAGTATATAAAGATAATGTACTAGATATGAAGAAGCCTAATGAAACTAAAGAAATAATTATACCAGAAACAGGATATCAGTTAGAGCCTAATCAGCTTTATTTGGGAAGAACTTTAGAATATACCAAAACAAAAAAATATGTGCCTATGATAGAGGGTAGGTCATCTATAGGAAGGCTTGGCATATTTATACATATTACTGCTGGATTTGGAGATGTTGGTTTTGCGGGTTATTGGACATTAGAGATATTTTGCATTAAGCCTATAATAATATATCCGGAAGTAGAAATTGCTCAGCTTTATTATCACACTATAGATGGTGAATATGAAGAGTATGCAAGCAGTAAATATCAAAACAACACTGATGTTCAGCCTAGCATGCTTTACAAAGATTTTAAATAATTATCAATAAAATCAAATTATGAAAAAATCTAAAAATAAACTCAATTCTACTAATAAAGAATTATATGAAGGTGCTGTTATAAGGAAGTGCCGTATCGAAGAAGATATTGAATCTATGCGATTAGATAAATATATGGGAAACAGATTTTCTTATTATTCCAGAAACAAGTGGCAGGATTTGATAGGTGAGGGGCTTGTATTAGTAAACGGAGAGAAGATAAAATATACTAGAACTATTTCAAAAGGCGATGAGATATCATACTATTTTAAAGATATGAAAGAGCCTGAAGTAAATAAAGATATAGAGATAATTTATGATGATGGCGATTTAATTATAGTGAATAAGCCTGCTAATTTGCCTGTTATTCCTTCTGGAAAATATTATTACAATACTTTGCATACTATTATGCAAGAGAGATTAAGATGTCATTTAAATATGATTAACAGAATAGACAGAGAGACGAGCGGGTGTGTAATACTTTCTCGCGGTTCTTTAGTTGCTTCAAAGTTTTGTGCTATGCTTGCAAATAAAAATAATAATAATATAAAAAAAACTTATATTGCCATAGTGGAGAATGCTAAAGATATAGAAGATTCTTTTACCGTTGAAGGATATATGCAAGAGGTAGGCGATAAACTTTATAGAAGATATCAAATACTTCATAAAGAAAATGTTGAAGATTCAAAATATTCAAAGACAAAGTTTAAAACTGTAAAAAAAATAGGCGATTATGCCATACTAAAAATAAGGCTCTACACAGGACGAATGCATCAAATAAGGGTGCATCTTCATTCAAAGAATCTCTATATGGTTGGAGATAAAATATATGGTAAATACGGTCCTAAAGTTTTTAATTCTTTTATAGAAAAAAGTATTATACCAGAAGGATTTTTTTATAGGCAGGCACTTCATTCTTATATGTTAGAGTTTAATCACCCAATTACCAATGAACGTATAAAAGTAAAGGCAAAAATACCAAAAGACTTAAAAGATTTTATTGTTAGCATATAGTGAAAATTTTTAAGTTCGTTAAAAAATATATTTTTATTTTAATTATTTGCAGGGCTTTGCCCCGCACCCCAGTTCTTTTGTTGGCACAAAGAACCAAAAAGACTGCATTTTTATGAAATATAGCTAAAAATATATGGTATTATTTATATATTTACTTTATATAAAAATATTCAATTTGCATTTTCGCAAAGCGTGTCCGAAGGACAAAAAACTTTTTGCTGCGGGAAAAAGTTGAATAAAATAAAAAATCTACTGCAAAATATATTTATTTCAGTATATAAAACCGTTCTTTATTATAAATACATTCTTGCCGTCTGAGGCTATTGATATAGCTTCGCTGCTGTAGGCATCTATTTCTGATATATAATCATAGCCGCCTAACTCTTTTCTTGTAGCTGTTTCTTTATTCCATATAAAATAATACTTTCTTCCAAGTCTCTCTGCTGTAAAAGCAAAAGAATCTCCATAAAACTTAAATGAAGTTACAGTGTTGTATGAAGGGCTTTCAAAGTTGTCGGATATAATATATTCTCTGTCATTTTTTGAAGCGTTGTATACTAATTCATTATTGTCAGAGAAGTATATATTATTTATTTTATTGTATTCTTCATTAATTTTTTTGTTATTAAAAATTATAAAAGATATATTATTGCTGCTTACTCCATAGGCAAAGTTTTTTGAGTCTTTGGAATATTGATAAGTATATATATTATCATAGCTACCTAGCATATTTCCTTTAACATATAATTGCATCATATTGTTTGTGTCTATATTAATAAATACTAAACTTTGACCGTCTGGAGAAAAACTCATATTTGTAATTAAATTAAACTCTCCTATATTTCTATTGTTTATTAATATGCTTGTGTTTATAAATTCGTTTGTAATAATATTTGTATCTCCGAAATTCAATGTGTTTTCTACTATGTTTGTAATAATATTTGTAACCATCATTAATGCTATAGTGTTTGATTGACCTTTTACAGTTATTCCTTCTTCATTTGTATAAACACTTATATTAGATAGATTATAATTTGTAACAGTAGATATATTTGTAAGAATAGTATCGTTTGTGTTAATATTTGTAGACATCATATTATCATTTGTTGTTATTAAATTAGTGTCTATTTGAGGCATTAATTTTACAGCAAAGGCTTGATTTTGTAAGCTGTATGAAGCTAAATCATCAACAGATATAAAACTCTCTGTATCATTATTTCCATTATATATAACAGCACTTCCTTCACTGTTTATAACATACATTAAAGTTCTTCCGTCAATACCATATTTCATCTTTTCTGCTTTTCCCGAAACGGATTTTTCTTCTCCATTGATATTAACAAAATATTCTCCGTCTCTAGAATAAGAAAATGCATAGTTATTATTATTTATAACATATTCATATAATTCAGAGTATTGAGTTGCTGCTTCTCCATTAATAACTGCAATACCATAATCCATAAGTCTTGCAAATATTATAGAATTGTTCTCAGCAAAAGCAGAAGCTTCTATAGAATCAAATTCCTGTTCTTTATTGCCGTATATAACAACCCACATATCTTTACCAATAGAAGGTTTTAGCATAGTAGCAACTAATGTGCCATTTGGTAATACTTTTATTATACCAGAATCTTTGTATCCTTCTAATCTGCTGTTTTTATAGAGTATATCATATGTTTGGTTATTAGCGTTATTTTTCTCTATGATTATAGCATAGTTTGTATCATTTAATATATGAGCATTCTTTAGAGTTTCATTGTTTTGTAATGTGTATATTTGAGGGAATAGTAAATTGCTTATTAATATAAAATAAATAGGTATGTATTTTTTCATAGTAAATTCCAATTGTTTTTATAAAGAAAATTATTTATATACTCGGTAATATTATAAACTAAAATTAATAATATACAAAATTATCTTATTAAAAAAACTAAATTTTTACGATTATTTTTTATATAAAATACTTGAGGTTGTTATGAGATATTTTATTATAATATTGCTTTTTATTTATTCTTGCAGCTCTGTAAATACTAATTCTAAAACTCTTAATAATGGTTGGATTAATGAAAATAAATTTAGCATTAATTCTATAGGCTATCCAAATAGTGATAATAATGCCACATTAGAAGAAAATAAAAATAGTGCTTATAATGCTGCTTTATCTCTTTCTATTGTTAAAATTGAGAATGCTTTTTCAAAAGAATTGCCTCAAAATTATAAATATTATGATGATTTAAAAAGTTTTATATCTAATAATGTGAAAGTAGAATATGCAAATTATGTAGATAATAGATACTATAATATAATGGTTTCTATAGAATATGATAATTTATTAGATAATTTAAGAAAAGGTAAAAAAATAACAAAATAGTGTAAATTTTTTTGTTTTTATTTTACTTTTAAATTAAATATGAGTTTTTATAAGAATAAAAATATATACAATAGGAGAAAAGTATGAAGTCTACTAAATTGATTGCATTTGTAGGTTCAATTGCATTATTATTTGGTATGATAGCTTTTGCTCAAACTCAAATTGATTTGGCTAAGATACCTGATGGTACTTATTTGGGCAATTACAAAGCTACTTACAAAACTAAACAAGGTGACTACCAAGCTAAAGTAACAGTTCAAGGTGGTAAATTAACTAAAGTTGTAATGACTAAATGTGCTCATTCAAGCGGTCCTGCTAGAGCTAAAGCAGCTTATGACCAAATGATTAAAGCTAACAACATTTATGTTGATGGTGTTACTGGTGCTACTTGGAAAGCTCTTGTTGAAGATGCTTTAACTAAATTAACTCCAGCAAAATAATCTTAAAAATAGGTGAAAAATTGTATTAGAAAGTGTATTCAAATATGAATACACTTTTTTTATATACTTTTATTTATTTTTATATTTAATAATAATCCTATTAGCATAATGACAAAAGTAATAAATATTGCTATATACATATTTAATTCAAAATTATATCTTAAGTATTGAAAATCAGAAATTCCTTTAGATAATTCTATTAAAAGATTTGCAGCAAACTCTGTTGTTTTTGCTGGGTATATTGATAGACTATTAAATATTTGATATGTGAATATAGTTATTAATGATGATGAGAGTATAATAAAAGATAATGGTACAGCGAATATATTTGCTATTATTGAGTTAAGATTTAAAATTTTAAAATGGTATATATTTAATGGAAGTATTGATATAAGTGATATTATATTAATTGCCAAAAATCCTAATATGGTTATAAATATATTTTTTAAAAAAGTATTTATTTTCAAGTTTTTAATTTTTGATATTATATAAAAATTATAAATAGGGTAGTATAATATTATGCCTAATGTTGCTAAAAATGAAAATTGAAAACTTATTTCTTTTATAGAGTTTGGTTCTATCAGTAATATTATTAATGCTGCCAAAAATAGAGAGTTTACATTGTTTCTGTTTCTGTCAAAGTAGTAGGATATTAATATACAAAGAGCCATTATACTTGAACGAACTATTGAAACAGAGAATATGCTTACAGTTGGGTATATTATTATAGTTATGATTGTAGAGATGAATATTTTGTTATAAAAGTTTATTGGAAAAAAAGATAATGCTGTAAATAATATAAAAAGTATCATAGATATATGAAGACCAGATATTGATAATATATGAGATATTCCAGAGTTTATAAAGTATTGATTAATATCTGCCGGTATAATATTCTTATCTCCTGTAATTATGCATTGAGCAACTGAATAGCTTATTGGTTCTATATGTTCAGCTAAAGATTTTTTTATTGTATTTCTAAAATATAGACCGATTCTATTTAGAAAGTTTAATATTGAAAAAGCTTCTTTTTGTACAGTAAAATTAATATATGGATAAATACTGCTTACACCATAGAGCATTTGATTTTCTAATGCTTTTACTATATTGATGTTATTTGTAAGTAAATTTTTATATAGATTAATTTTTGTGTATACTGTAATAGTATCATTTATATATATTGGTTTTGCTGAGTTATGATATAGTCTAATTTTTCCAGCATAATTATACCAATTCTCTCCGTCATAAACTTTATCAACATAGGCAATATATCTGTCTCTAAAATTAATCACTCCATCATAATCTATTATTTTGCAATTATATCCTTTAATTTCTTTGTTAAATTCTTTTAATGGCGATAAAAATATATTGTAATATCTAGAAATTGTATAACTATAACCCAAAAAAAATACTGAAATTATTAAAATAAAAAAGCTATTTTTGTTGCATACAGCAAGAATTATTGATATTACTATTAGAATAAAAGATATTATTAATGATATATAAAAAAAATAATTGCTGTTAAACTTTAATGCAATAGATATACCAAAAGCAAAGCTTGTTGTAATATAAAGTATATATGTAATAGGATAGGGTATTTTCATCATTAATAATTATCTTTTTACTATTCCATAGAAGATAATATTAATTATGATATCTAAATCTTTTTCATTATTTTCTATATTTTTATTTTTTGCCCACTCCATTTCAAAACCCTTAATGATTGCTAGTATTGATTCTGTGGCAAGTCTTAAATCTATATTAAATAAACCCTTTTTTACACCGCTTCTTAATATCATTTTGATAGTATCATATTCTTCTTTATGATATTTAGCTCTCATATGTTCTATTAATGTAAAATCTTCAAATATTTCACTATGAAGTGCCTCATAAAGATTAGCTAATTTAATATATCCCTTTTGCCTTGTAAGTATATATGCTCTTATTTTGGCTTCGGCGGTATCTTCTTTTTTTATTGCCTCGTATATAGACCTTTTTAAATCTGATGCTTCATTTTCAGCTATGGCAAAAAAAATTTCTTCTTTACTTTTAAAATAATGATAGATACTGCTTTTAGATTTGTGAACCATTAAAGCAATATCACTCATAGATGTTTTTTTAAATCCATATTTTTTGAATAGCTTTTTTCCAGCATTAACAATTTGTTCTCTTGGATTCATTTGTATCCTTCATATAACTTTCTTCTATAATTATATATAATATTTTTTATTTGTCAAAAGTTATATGAAGATAGCAATATTATATAAAGTTTTTAATTTATTTTTCTATAGTAGATTGATTAACATTGATTACTGTATTATCAGGTAAAGTTACTATACTTCTATAAAAATTTACTTGAGTAACATTATTAGCATAAGGCATATTAATTATTTCATTTAAATAACTTTTAATATTTGCATTCAAAACTATATTGCCTGTAGTTATTTCTGTATTTGATATATTAGCCTGCATAAAAGTACTAAGTTCTGTATTATTATTAATTTTAGCAGAACCAGATAATACTTTAACAGTAGTTATACCATTATTGTTGGCTATTATAGCAGTACCTCTCATAGAAATATTAGCATTTGGAGTAATTATATTGATTGAATCAAGTTTTGTAATTGCTATAATTTCTCCGGAAGATAATGTGAATTTTATATTATTATTTCTATCTAATGACTCATCTATATTTAGAGAAGTATTTTGTTTTAGTTTAAATAAAGAATTATTTTGTATATAATAAGTTAAGTAAGAATTTCCCTGCAATGTTAATCTATCATTACTAAATAATAAATCGCCAATATTAGCAGGTTTAGCTATTATATCTTTTGATGTAATTTTTACTTCACCTTGAACTGATACTACTTCCATATAATTAGCATTATATTGGGCATTTAAAGCAAAAGCACATACAAATATTATAGCAATTATTTTTTTATACATTTGTAAAACTCCATAATACATTTTGGTATATTATCGGAAATATTTTTTATATATACATAATATTTTTTATTGTACAAATATATTTACTTTTATACTGTTTAAGTTTTGATTTTCTTTATTTAGTGCTTTTATATAAAAACTATGCTCTCCTTCTTCTAATTTCCATCTAATATTTCCGCTTTTTAATTCTTCTATGCTTGCTATAATTTTATCATCACAGTATAGATTTGCTGAGACAATATTTTCTGGTATATATGTTTTTATAAATATGTTTTGATATTCTTTTGGAAGGGTAGAATCTATTTTATATACGGAGTTATCTGTAGGTGATGTAATCATTATATTTTTTGAGTATTCACTTTTTTCTCTGTAAGTTAATGTTCTATTATAAATATTATCAGCTTTTATCCAATCTCTTGTTGGAGTTTCTATTTGCTGTTCTTTTATCCAGCCATTATATTCTGAAGGAAGGTTTACAAATACTTTTTTGCTTATGCTTCCATCTTCATTATTTTTTATATACAAATTATGAACATCGCATTCTTCTGTTGGTACATGTTCTTTAGAAAACTCTTCATTTCTATATTCTTTACAAAACTCTCCTCTTAGTTTTCCGCTTATTAAACATATATCTCTATTTACTATATTTTCTGGCTTATTCCATTTTGTTTCTTTTTGACTTTTATTAAGCATGATAAATAAATCATATATTATAGGAACAGCTCCGTTTCCGCCTGTAATATTTATCATCTCGCTTCCCTTAAAATCTCCAAGCCAAATACCAACTATATAGTCTTTAGTGTATCCAATACCCCAAGCATCTCTCGAGCCTTTTGATGTACCTGTTTTTATGGCAACAGAAAAAGGATAAACAATTCCTCTATAGCTTCTAAAAGAACCCATTCTTGCATTTCTGTCTGATAATATGCTTGTTATAAGGTAGGCACTTTCTTTTGATATTACCTGCCTTGTGCTTTTTTTGGGTATATTTATTATTTCTCCATTTTCTTTTTTTAATGATTTTATAGAATAATGATTTATAAATTTGCCTTCATTTGGAAATATGGTGTAGGCTGAAACCAAATCAACTAATCTCACCTCAGCACTTCCAAGCACGAGAGAATAACCATAATAATCTGGATTTTTGTTTATAGAGCTTAAACCAGATTTTAATAATATATTTTGAAAATCTCTTATACTGTATCTTGCAAGCCATTTTACAGCTGGTATATTTAGAGAATTAGCAAGTGCATCTCTTATTGTAACAGGACCATGATATTTATGATTAAAGTTCTCTGGTATATAATCCCCTCCAGGTGAGTTTATATAAGTTTTAACATCGGCTATAACAGAGGCAGGAGTTTCACCTTTATCAAATAAATATCCATACAAAAAAGGTTTTAAGGTGCTTCCAGCTTGCCTTAAAGAAGTAGCTCCATTAACAGCCCCATCAACTTCTTTATCAAAATAATCCATAGAGCCTATCATAGATAATATTTCACCTGTTTTAGCATTTAATATAACGCATGAAATATTTCTTACATTGAATGTGTGAAGTGATTGACTTGCATTGCTTATTACTGTTATTGCTTCTTGTTGAAGTTTATAGTCTAGAGTGGTTTTTATTTCTGTTATGTTGTTGTATTTTAATTGTGCTAATGATTCTTTTGCATACATTGTAAAGTGCGGTGCTTTGAAAGTATATTCATCTTTATTGTTGTATACATCTATCTTTTCATTAATATTTTTTTGATATTCTGCATCATCTATATAGCCGTTATTTTTCATTTCGTTTATAACATATATTCTTCTGTCATTTAACCTCTCTTCATATTTGTATGGATTAAACTTTGTGCCTGATTTTATAATTGAAGCTAGTATTGCTGATTCATTTACATTTAAATCTTTTGGCTCTTTTTTGAAATAAACTTGAGAGGCAGCTCCCACTCCATAGCAGTTATTGCCTAAAAAAACTCTATTTAAATATTCTGTAATAATTTCTTCTTTTGATAGGTTTCTTTCTAATCTTATGGCGTCTAATGCTTCATAGAATTTATTAATATATGTTCTCTCTCTTGGTATTATGCTTTTTGCTAGCTGCTGAGTAATAGTGCTTCCTCCAGATACCACTCTGCCGCTTATTATATTAGCTAAAAAGGCTCTCATTATTGCTTTATAATCTATTGCATTATGCTTAAAAAAGTTTTTGTCTTCAGCACTTATGACTGCATTTATGAGGTTTGTTGATATGTCGTTGTATTTTACTTCACTATAAAAACCGCCTTGTTTTGGAAAGAGTGTTGATATTAAAATATTGTTTCTGTCATATATTTTTAATACTCTCTCTTCGTCTAAATTTAATTCATCTTTTGTAAATGGTATATTTATATAATCCTTACAAAACTTATAAAAATCATATCCCTTTGGAATAAATATTACTGATAATACTAAAACAGAAATTAATAAAATATATATTATAGCTAATGATATTCTTCTAATTATTTTTTCCATAAGCAGTTTTCCATAAACCTATATTTTTATTTTACAATAAAATGAACAATAGTCAATTTTTTGTTATATTGTAATAATTTTTAAATTTGGCAATTTTTAATTTTTTAGTCTTGTAATTTGTGGGGACTAGCCACCACACCCCCAGTTCTTTTATTGATATAAAAGAACCAAAAGAACTGCATTTTAATAAAGTATACCTTTAGGTGAATCAAAATATATGTGTAATCTTACATTTTATAAATATTCAATCATATAAAATTAAAACACTTGCACTTTTTGGTTCTTTTGACGAAGTCCGCACCGCGAGCGGCGGGAAAAAGAACAATAAAAAAATTATAAAATATAATCATAATCCATAAATGCTTTACAATTTTCTATTATCATTTATAATTCACTTTCAAACATTAATATACCTACAGAGGCTATCTCAATATGTCTGAAAATAAATTAATTAATAACAGTACTAAAAAGATATTATATTTTTTATTAGTATTTACTCTTATGATGTTTTCTTCTATTCCTATGGATATACAAATATTATTGTTTGATACTACATATGATTCTGAAAAATTAATTTATAATATAATTTTTAATAGTTTTTATTTTCAAGTATTTTACTTTTTTTGTTATTCATTTTTATTTAGTATAAACAGTAATTTTGAAAATGTTAATAAAAGAACTGTATTAATAACATTTTTTATCATTTTTACTTGTGCTTTTACTTGGTATATTTACTTCAGCTCCGTTAAAAGATGAAATACCTAATATGCTCGATTTTTTTATGTCTAATATAATGATTAATAAAAGCATACTATCATATATAATATTTTTTATTATAATAGTTTTGGCAGATAACAATTTTAAAAATAATATATCTAATAGTTTTACTAAATTAGGAGATATAATTTTCTTTTCTGCAATAGCTGCAATTATTGCATTTGTATTTTGTATATTTATTGTTTTTTTATATGACAGATTTATTTTTAGAACTAATATAGCAAGTGATTTAGAACCGTTAATTGAAAAGCTCATTTTTATGTCTATTATATTTGTTCTTTCTATAATACCTTTTATATTTTTCTTTATTCAAAAGAGATTTAAAACTGTTTTGTCAATATATATTTCTAGAGTCTTATTATTTATATATTCATTTTTAATATTTATTTTGTTTTTTGCATTATTATATGAACCTATAAGACCTTTTGAAAATATGAAGTCTTTTATAGTTTATAATATATTATTATATTTATTTGTATTTACTTTATATTTTGTGAGGGCTGATTATAAGGCTGGAATAATAACAAAAGCAATTTATATAATATTTCCAATACTAGCATTTTTATTTAATATATTAGTATTAGGTGCAAGCATATACAGAGTGATTATTTCTGAAGTGAAAATAAATGAAGTTTCTATTACAGTTCTTAATACTATAATAGCTGTTAATTTAACATACATAATAGTACAAAATATAAAATCTATAATAACAACTTTAAAAAACAATGTGAATATAAATGAAGCAATAATTGGAAATAATAAAATATATAGTTTTATTTATGTTTATGGAATTTACTCATTTATTTTTTCTTTTATAGCTCCTATTGTAATGATATTTCTAAAAAATAAATAAAAGTTTAATAATTTAAAGAGGTTTATGAATTATGAAAAAGTTAATATTTATTTTATTTTTATTTAGTCTGTGCTTATACGGTCAAAATAATAATAAAAGCAAAGTTTCTGAAAAATTAATAGATTATGTTAATGAAGGCAATATTAAAGAAGCTGAAAATATTCTTAAAAAATATAATGATTATGTAAATAATCGTAATTATGAGGGATTTACATTGTTATCTCTTGCCGTTATGGATAATAATATAGAAATGGCTAAGCTTCTTTTGAAATATAAAGCAGATGTTAATGAGACAGTATATCTTACAGATAGTGTATTAATACTTGCAATTGATAATAATAATATGGAAATGGTTAAACTTCTTTTAAGTTATGGTGCTGATATTAATTATCAGGGCTTTAGAGGAAGAACTGCATTATTTTCTGCTTTAGAACATAATAGAAAAGAAAATATTGAAATGGTAAAACTCTTAATAAAAAATAAAGCCGATGTTAATATAGCTTATGACGGAGATGATGAAAACGAAGAAACACCTTTAATGTATGCTGCTATGAAAGGCTATAAAGAAACTGTAAAAATATTAATTGAAAATAAAGCTGATATAAATAAAAGAAACAGAAATAATGCAAATGCTTTGATTTATGCTTATATGTATGGACATGATGATATAGCAGATATTTTACTTCAAAATGGTTCTGATTCTTTGGATAGAAGTTTGAAAGTTTGTGATCTTAATCAAGAAACTTTGCTTAGTTATAGTGTTCCATTGATAACTGCAGTAAATTATTCTACTAATGAAGTTTTTTTACAGAAGTTAATTGATAATAGTGCTGATGTAGATTATAAAACTTATGATAACAAAACTGCATTGATAGAAGCTGCTTCTTATAACAATATTAATGCTGTAAAAATACTTCTTAAAAATAATGCCGATGTTAATGTTCAAAATAAGTATGGTATGACAGCATTGATGTGGGCTTGTCATAGAGGAAATTTAGAAATGACAAAAATGCTTTTAGATGCTGGTGCTGATAAAAGTATAAAAAGAGGTAATTATGATGCCTTGTATTATGCAAGAGAATACGGAAAAAATGAAGAGATTATAAAACTTCTTACAAGATAAAAAATAATTTACTAATAAAGCAAAAGATTATTTATAATCAATTGCTTTATTAATAAAACTATAATTATTTTGAAGATATAATTCTTATTATTTCAAGAGTAGTTTCTAAACTTTTATGAAATGATGGTATAGGCAAAAACTCATATATAGAGTGGAAATTATGTGCACCTGTAAAATAGTTTGGTGTTAGTAGGCCTTTTACAGATAATGCTGAGCCGTCTGTACCGCCTCTCATTGATAAAGTTTTTGCTTCTATATTTAAGTTTTTCATTGCCTCATAAATAACATCTATAGGAAACTTATCTTCTTTAACAGAGTCAGCTATATTGCCGTATACATCTTCAATAGTTAGTTCTATTTTTGCTCTAGGTTCTAATTTTTGATGTTTTTCAACAGCCTCTCTAATCTTAGCTTTTTTCTCTTCATAGAGTTTTTTGTTATGGTCTCTAATATTTAATTTTAAAGAAGCATTTCTCTGATTTCCGCTAATACCTTGCACCCAAATGTATCCTTCTTTTTTTTCTGTACATTCAGGAGTTTGCTTTCTATCGAATTCATTAGCTATATCTATTGCTATAAGTATAGGGTTCACCAATACACCTTTAGCACTCATAGGGTGAGCAGTTACTCCTTCTATCTCTATAGAAGCACTTCCAGCATTGAATGTTTCATATACTACTTCTCCTATTTCGCATGAATCTATAGTGTATGCAAAATCCGGCTTAAATACATTCAAATCTAATTGCTTAGAACCAAGAAGTCCTATCTCTTCATCTGGGACAAAAGCTATATATATATCGCCATGCTCTATATTATTATCTTTGATATATTTTAATGCAGACATTATTGTTGATATTGCTGCTTTGTTATCAGCACCTAATACACTTGTTCCATCAGAAAATATAATATCATTGTTTATATAATTTTTTATTTCAGGGTGTTCTGATACTTTAAACATTATATTTTTTTCTTTGTTTAAGCATAAATCATTGCCTTCAAATTTAAGTATCTGAGCATGAACATCTCCTGTAAGTCCAATATCAACAGTATCAAGATGTGCTACAAATCCAATAGAATGTATATTATCTTTATTTTTTGGAAGCAATGCTGTAACAATAGAATTATCATTTACAACAACATTTATTAAACCTAAAGCTTTCAAATCTTCTGCTAAAACTTTTGCTAACTTCATCTGTCCTTCAGAGCTTGGAAGTGTTTTTGAAGATGCATTGCTTTGACTTGGTATAGAAGAATATTTAAAAAAACTGTCAATTTGAAATTTTTTAATATCATCGTTTAACATATTATTTTACCTCTTTTAAGTTAATTATTTAATGAACTGGCGGATAAACATAGCCGCTATTAAATCCTATAGGTATATTTAATCCCCAGAATATATAAAGCATTATCATAAGAACAATTAATAAACCTATACTATAAGGAAGCATCATAGAAGATAATGTTCCCACACCTGTTTTATTACAGTATTTCTGACAATAAGAAATTATTAACGGATAGAATGCAAACATTGGAGTTACAACGTTTATAGCAGAATCGCTTACTCTAAATGCTGCTTGAGTTAATTCTGGAGATATCCCTACAGCCATAAGCATAGGTACAAATATTGGTGCTAATATTGCCCATTTTGATGAAGCTGAAGTTATTAATAAATTTAGTATTGCTGTAAGTAAAGTGATGCCTGCTACTGTTATTTGCGGTGCCATATTTAAAGATTTTAAAAACTCAGCACCAGATATAGCTATCAATGTTCCAACATTAGAGTTTCCAAATACATACAAAAACTGAGCACAGAAAAATGAAAAAGTTAAAAATGAAGCTAAATTTTTAACACTTCCAGCCATAGCTAAACTAAACTCTTTTGTAGTTCTAAATTTGTTAGTAAGCTTTCCATATATATATCCAGGTATTACTAAGAATAAAAATAGTATAGGTACTATTGCTTGCATTACAGGAGCATCTGGAGTAGTTAATTCGCCGTTTGGAGATCTTAATAAAGAGTTCTCTGGAATAAGTAAAACTACTAAAAGCACAATCATTAATATTAAAACAGAAAATGCTATTTTAAAGGCTCTATTTTCTTCTTTTGTTATTGAAGAAATACTTGTATCTTCTGGTTTAATGCCTTCATCAATAGGCATAGTTTTCCATAAGAAAGGCTCTACTATTTTATCTGTTATAAACCAACATACTAAAATTACAGCAAAAGTTGATGATATGCTTAAAAAATAATTACATAAAACATTTACTGTATAAGTAGGGTCTATGAGTCTTGCTGCTCCTTGAGTAAAGCCTTGCATTATAGGGTCTATTGTAGAAGGAGTGTAACTTGCAGAAAAACCTCCGGCAAGCCCTGCAAATGAAGCTGCTATTCCTGCTAATGGGTGTCTTCCTACTGCAAAAAACATTATAGAAGCTATAGGCATTAGTATTACATAAGAAGAATCTGAAGTTATATGGCTTACAACAGAAATAAATATAATTGCTGGTGCTATTGCTTTTTTTGGTATAATAGCTAGTAATTTTATAAGAATCATTCTAATAAATCCGCTTCCTTCAGCTGCTCCTATGCCGAGTGTAGCTACAATTGTGATACCTAAAGGAGGGAAGTTTATAAAGTTGTATGTCATCTTTGTTATAAACTTTGTTATTTCTGCTGGAGCAAGCATATTAATAATTTTTATTTGCTCTCCTGTGGTAGGGTGAAAGTAATTAAATGTAAAATGAGACAATATCCATGACACTATAAGCATTATAAAAAATGCTATTAAAAATAAAATAGTGATGTCTGGAAGTTTGTTTCCTACTGTCTCAATGACATTTAAAAAACTTTCAAACTTATTTGACTTTTTCATGTCTTTAGTATTCATAATAATACTCCTGTTATAAAACTTTATAAATAAAATAACTATAAAATTAAATATTTATAATTATATAGTTGAAATAAATAACATAATTTGCCGGTTTTAAAATAAAAAAGTATTATTTATTTTATTAGATTAAAATAAAAGAAAAAGCAATTATATTAAAATTAGACATATTATACTATTAAATTATCTATTCATCAATAGTATTATGAAAATTTTATATATAATATTATTATTTGTAATAATGATAAAGTTATTTATTAGAATTTTATATAAAATGATATAATAATTTTTATTAAAATATTTTATAATTGAAATTTTGTTGATTTGAATTTATTATTCAAAAATAACAATACGTACATGGGGTCTATATGAAAAATATTATTTCTATATTTGCAGCATTCATTTTAATGATTGCTGTAATTTCATGCGGAGGCGGAAACAAAGAAACGTATCAAACATCACAAAACAACAATACACAATCTCAAAATATTCAAACAAATACTTCAGCTAATCAAAGCAAACAAACAGATAATCAAAAAGAATTCTTTGATATGAAATATGTTTATAAAGGTATTAGAGCAGATAAAGCTAAATTTAATGAGAAGCTTAAAAAATTAAGAGAAAATAATGAATATGCAAAAAGGAATTTTGATTTTCTTAATAGGAAATTTTCAAATGATGATGAAAGAAAAAAATATTCTATAGAGTTTATATCAAATGTTAATTATGCTACATTAGATCTAGAATTCTTAATAAGCTGGGGTAACTGGGGCATATATAGTGAAGTTGAAGATTATTATGCTGTTGGATATCTATATGTTGATCAAAATTTAGCATTAAAAAAAGCAAGAGAGGAATTATTAAAATTAAATAAAAAAGATGCTGATGTTTATTTAGCTTTATTCTTATCGCATTTTGCTTGCGATTCGCTTTACTATTTTGAAGAAGAGAAAAAATATTTAACAGAATGGAAAAAAGCAGGTGGAAGTAATATTGCTATGATGCTATCAAAGTATGATGATGATAATGATTACAGCAATAAAATGAAATTAGTTGATTATATAATAGAAGCTCCCGATTCTTTAAGAGCAGAAAAATTAGTTGCTGATGCTTATAAAGATAATTTCTATAGATACATTGTAAAAGATAATGGATATATAGATTTATTCAATGAAAATAATTATTCTTTAACTTCAATTGAATTGGAAGGTACAGCCCGTTTATCTTCAGTAGAAATAGCAGAAGAAATAGGCAATACAAATATAATGAACAAATATATAAAAACTTATATAAATAATAGATTAGGCAATGATGATATACAAGACCATTTAGAATATTATCAAAATTATTACAATATTAATGCCGTTTATTGTTATGACGGTTGGAACAATCTTAATTTACTTGAGTTTAAAAAGAATACATTTTTAATTGAAAGCACTATGAAAGGATTAGTAAATATGCATTATTACAATCCTGAGTTCATAAAAGATAATTTATATGCTTCATTTAAAGAAATAAAAAATTATAATTTTAGACTTGGAGATATAGATAAAGTAGAATATGCTGAAATTAATTCAATTTCTACAAATGATTTGAAAGATTATACTAAAGGCTCTAAATTTATAGATTCAGGTAACTTTGATATAAAACAATATTCATCTCATATAGCTAGCAACATGTATTATCCTTTGCATAGCGTATCTTTCTTCTTATGTGATATCAATAATGACGGCAAAGAAGAATTAATGCTTTCAGGAGAATATACGAGTTCGGCAGGAAGAGGCGGTATAGCACATTATACTTTACTTTTAAAAGATAATTTGGAAGTAGATTTTGATTCAGAAATAGGACAGCTCATTAATAATTCGGATTTTCAAGATTTGGGATGTATTCAAAAAATATACACAGAAAATAGTAAAAATAAAATGATTTTATTGGATACTCTTAATAATAAAGCATATGATATATTTATTGATAATAATGAAATAAAGAATGCATAAGTTTTTGACTATATTATATATACCTATCAGCCAAAATTGGAATGGAAAGGAAGTATACTTGACGGAGTGCCTGAAGGAGCTTTAAAAACAGATGCCAGTTTTGATATGTCTAAGGCAGAAAATGCATCAGACAAAGCAATAGTGTCAGACAGAACTTTAAGAGTAGCTGACAAACTTATAAGCGATGCGTACTTTACTAAAAAAGCTACTTTGGATAAACAAGGTCAGGAAGAATTATTGGAGCAAAGAAGAGCAGAAATAAAAGCTATTCAGGAAGCAAAAGGAGACATTAAGGCTATAGAAGCTGAAATGCTTAAAATTTTGAATATACAATAATTTTTAATAGTTTCAATAAAAGTGCTTGCATTATGTATGTATGCACTTTTTTATTAATATTTTCTAATTGAAATTTTGTTAATTTTTTTTTATTATAAAAAACTATAATACATATAGAGGTAAAATATGAAAAAATTTATTTCAATACTTACAGCGTTTAGTTTAATGATTGCTGTAATTTCCTGCGGCAATGTTGACAAAGAAACACAACAAAATATTCAAACTAATCAAACAGAAACTAATAAAGTATATGTTAATCCTACAACTAATAATACAGATATTGATATTAATTTTGATGAAACTCAATATACTAATGAATATATTAAAGGTACAGAATTAGACCCTATACCTACAGGATATAAAAAAATAGATGAAATACTTAATGAGCATAAATATAAAGCACCAATATACGAAATATCAAAACTAATAGCAGAGGAAGGACTAGAAGGAAAAATTACTGAATATACAAATTTTGGTGATAAATACATATTTGAAGATTCTACACCTTTGTTTTTGGCAGTACAATTCGGATACAATGATTTGGCAAAAGAGCTTATAAAAGAAGGTGCAGATGTTAATGCCAGAGCAAGCGATATGGAAACAGAAGACGGTATTGATATGCTTTATTATGCTGTTAAAAATAATAATCCTGAAATGACTAAAATCTTAATCGATAAAGGGCTTGATAAAAATAGAGATTATGGTTACGAGTATTCTTATTATTTGACAGATATTGCTATTGGCAACAATAATCTTGATGTACTTAAACTTCTTGTAAAAAAAGGAGATTCAAAAGAAACTTTAATTCCAAAAGCAGTACAAGAAAATAATATAGAAATGGTTAAATATTTATTATCTATAGGACAAGATATAGATGCTCAAATATTTTATGACGGATTTTGGGTAGATTCTCCTTTGAAAGTAGCTGCAGAAAACGGATATATAGAAATGGCTAAATTTTTAATTGATGAAGGAGCAAATTTAAACTCAGCTGATGATTATATGTATTATGCAATAAATTCTGGTAATTATGATATAGCTAAATTATTAGTGGATAATGATGTTTTTAATCTTAATACTAATACAACTAGAGAAGAAGCTATAGAATTATCAAAGAATCAAAAATATTATGAATTAGAAAAATTATTATCAAGCAAAGATTCCAACAATATAGACGGATATGATGAATTAATGAATGCTGTATCAAAAGGCGATATGAAGGCATTAGAAAAACTTATAAAAGATGATACTGATTTAAATAAACAATATAGTAAGATTACACCTCTTGGTTTAGCTGCTGCTAGAAATGATAAAGAAATGGTTAAATTTTTAGTAGAAAATGGTGCTGATATAAATTTAGAAGATGGATACGGATATACTCCTTTAATAATAGCAATGAAGTATCGTAATATTGGTTTAGCTAAAAATATTGTTGATTTGAAAGCTGATTTAAATGCTATATGCTCAGCAACAGGTGATACTCCTTTAACATATTTAGTGCGTGAAGTTTGGTTTGGAACAGATGTTTGTTATTATTTAATAAAAAATGGTGCTGATATAAATAAAAAAAATAAAGACGGAGATACTCCATTAATAGTTGCCGTAGAAAATGTTGTTGGAAGTTATGGTATCTTAGGAGTACTTATAAATATGGGTGCTGATTATAACATTAAAAACAAAGAAGGAAAAACAGCTATGGATATTGTTATAGAAAAAGATGACAAAGCAGCACTTCATCATTTAAATAATCCTGACGATTTAGAATACTATCTTACTATATAAAAAATAATAAAATAAAAAAGTGCATGCATTATATGTATCACTTTTTATTTTATTATTTTCCAATTGAAATTTTGTTAATTTTCTTTTATTATAAAAAACTATAATACATATAGAGGTAAAATATGAAAAAAATTATTTCAATGCTTACAGCGTTTAGTTTAATGATTGCTGTAATTTCCTGCGGCGGTAATAAAGAAGCAAATCAAACATCACAAAATACTAATGAACAAAAAACTGCTTCATCAGATAGTCAAAAAACAGAAACTAAAAAAGAATTCTTTGATATGAAATATGTTTATAAAGGTGTTAGAGTAGATAAAGCTAAATTTGATGAAGAGGTTAAAAATATAAGAGAAAATGATGGATATGCAAAAAGAAATTTTGATTTTCTTAATAGGAAATTTGCAAATGATAATGAAAGAAAAAAATATTCTATAGAGTTTATATCAAATGTTAATTATGATCCGTTTAGTGAAACATTCTCAAGTTGGGATAGATATAATGAAGATTTGACAGATTATTATGCTGATGAATATTTATATGTAGAGCAGAATTTAGCATTAAAAAAGGCAAGAGAGGAATTATTAAAATTAAATAAAAAAGATGCTGATGTTTATTTAGCTTTGTTCTTATCTCATTTTGCTTGCGATTCGCTTTACTATTTTGAAGAAGAAAAAAAGTATTTAACAGAATGGAAAAAAGCAGGCGGCAGTAACATATCTATGATGATATCAAAGTATGATGATGATAATGCTTATAGTAATAAAATGAAATTAGTTGACTATATAATAGAAGCTCCTGATTCTTTAAGGGCAGAAAAATTAGTTGCTGATGCTTATAACAATGGTTTCTCTAGATATATTGCAAAAAATAATGGATATATAGATTTGTTTAATGAAAATAATTATTCTTTAAGTTCAATTGAATTGGAAGGTACAGCTCATGTAGCTGCAGTAAATATAGTACCGGAAATACTTAATACAAATATAATAAATAAATATTTAAAAACATATGTTACAAATAGACTCAGCAATGATAAATTATATTTTGATGATGCGGAGTATTTTAGAAATTATTACGGAATTGATTTAATGGAGTATTATGACGGATGGAATGGACTTAGTTTTCTTCAGTTTAAGAAAAATACATTTTTAATTGAATCAAAAGTAAATATGCATTATTATAATCCTGAGTTTATGAATAATCATATATATGCTTCATTTGAAGAGACAAAAACTTATAATTTTAGACTTGGAAATATAGATAACCTAGAATCTGCTGAAATCAAGTCAATTTCTACAAATGATTTGAAAGATTATACTAAAGGCTCTAAATTTATAAGTTTCGGTAAATTTGATGAAGAAAAATATTTGGAATATATAGATGAAACAATGGATTGGCGTATATATTTTCCATCTTTCTTTTTATGCGACATCAATAATGACGGCAAAGAAGAATTAATGCTTTCAGGGGATTATGATTATGGCGGAGGAAGAGGCGGTACAGTGAATTTTACTTTACTTTTGAAAGAGAATTTGGAAATAGATTTTGATTCAGAAATAGGACAGCTTATTAATAATAAAGATTTTCAAGATTTGGAATGTATTCAAAAAATATATACTGAAGACGGTAAAAATAAAATGTTTTTATTAGATAAATCTTATAATAAAGCACTTGATATATTCATTGATAATAATGAAATAAAGAATGCAGATTATTTTGATTATATTATATATACTTATCAGCCAAAATTGGAATGGAAAGGAAGTATAGTTAATGGAGTACCTGAAGGAGCTTTAAAAACTGATGCTAGTTTTGATATGTCTAAGGCAGAAAATGCATCAGATAAAGCAATAGTGTCTGACAGAACTTTGAGAATGGCTGACAAACTTATAAGTGATTCATATTTTGCTAAAAAGGATAGTTTGGATAAACAAGGACAAGAAGAATTATTGGAGCAAAGAAGAGCAGAAATAAAAGCTATTCAAGATAAAAAAGGCGATATTAAAGCTATAGAAGCTGAAATGCTTAAAATATTAGAATAGTTTATTATGGAAAATAATATAGAAACACATCTTTTTAGTGATACAAATTTCTTTTTTGATGATAGCGATATACTCATATTAGGAAGTTTTCCTGTGCCGTTATATACGCAAGAAGAAAAATTTAATTTGCTTAATGATGAAGAGAAAAATAATTCTTGGTATTATTCGAGCAAAAAAAGTGAGTTTTGGAAATTAATTGCATATAGTTTTGATATTGATAATAAAGATTTTTTAGTTTCTAAAGAATTAAAGAAAAAACTTTTTTATGATAAAGAAAATAGCTATAGCAGATGTGTTTTATACATGCAAAAGAAAAAATAAAAAATAGCTCTAAAGATACTGATTTAATTGTAGTAGAATATAATAATTTAATTGTTGATATTATAAAAAATAATAAAGCTCATAATTTTTACAAGCAGATTTACGGAGAATAATTTTTTTAAAATATTAAATGACAATAATATAAAATATAATTTAATTGAAAGCGAAGAGAAAAATATTTTAAATTTGTCAGAAGAGATTATTAATGCCGTTCGTGAAAGATATATTATTATAGAAAATAAAAAAATAAAAATAGCAACTATCACTTTAAAAATTAGCCCTATTAAGGGAGTGAGTCTTTATTCTACAAAGCAATTATTATTTAAACATTATTTAAATAACTAAAAAATATATTATTATTTTTACTTGAAGTTTTTTCATAAAGTAGTATATTTAAAAAGTATTCTATATTTAGGAGTTTTTAATATGTCAAAAATGAGAGTAGTTATAGCTTCATCAGAGGCTGTTCCTTTTATAAAGACAGGAGGTTTAGCAGATGTTGCAGGCTCTTTACCAATATATTTAAAAAAGCTAGATGTAGAGGTTTCGGTTGTTATTCCAAAATACAGAGATATTGATTTTAAGGGCTGTCATTTAGAAAATGTACTTCCTACTATGGGAGTATGGATGGGTACAGGTGAAGAGTGGTGCAGTGTTTTTAAAACTGTATATAATGGTATAGATTTTTATTTTATAGAGCATCATCATTTCTTTAGCAGAGAAGGGCTTTATCATGATAATGCTTTTAATGACTATCAGGATAATGCTTGGAGATTTGGATTTTTTTCAAGGGCAGTGCTTCAATTATGTAAGGATTTAAATTTAAAACCAGATGTAATTCATGCTAACGATTGGCAAACAGCAGCAATACCAGCATATATAAAAACTTGGCACTGGAATGATGAAGTAGGTAAGGCAGCAAGCGTACTTACTATACATAATGCTAACTATCAAGGTATTTATAATGCAACAAGCACTTATAATTATTTAGGTTTAGGTTGGAATAATTTTAGCCCGGACACTTTTGAAGACCATGGCAATATTAATCTACTAAAGGGCGGAATATTTTTCTCTGATTTAGTTACAACAGTAAGCCCAACTTATGCAAGAGAAATAGCTTCTCCTTATGGAGGTCATGGCATAGCACCTTATTTAAACAATAAAACAACAAGTTTCTTTGGTATATTAAACGGAATAGATGAAGATGTTTGGTCTCCAGAAAAAGATAGTATAATACCAGCACATTTCTCTTCTAAAGACATGAAAGGTAAAAAAACTTGTAAGAGAGAGTTACAGAAGAGATTTTTACTTGAAGAAGATGATGATGTAGCTTTAATTGGTGCTATAGGAAGATTTGTTGATCAGAAGGGGTATCATTTACTTGCTTCTGTTATTGAGCCTTTGATGGCTAATATGAAGTTTCAATTTTGTATACTTGGTACGGGTGATAAAGGTTTTGAAAGTTTCTTTGGTGATTTGCCTAAGAGATATCCTGGCAGAATTGGCTCTTATATAGGCTATAGTAATGAATTATCACATTTAATAGAGGCTGGTGCTGATATGTTTGTAATGCCTTCTTTGTTTGAGCCTTGCGGACTTAATCAGATGTATTCTTTAAGATATGGAACCATTCCTATAGTGCATGCTACTGGAGGGCTTGAAGATACTGTTGAAAATTATAATGAATCTACGGGAGAAGGCTCTGGATTTAAGTTTTATGATTCTAATGATTCTGCTTTATATAATACTATTGGCTGGGCTATTAGTGTTTATTATGACCATAGAGATAAATTTGAAGCTATGCAAAAACGTGTTATGGGTATAGATAATTCTTGGGAGAAGAGTGCTAAGGAATATGTAAAAGCATATAATATTGCTATAGAAAATAAGAAAAATTATGATAAAAATTGCGGACTATAATAAAGGAGAATATTTAAAAAATGTCTAAAAGTGTATTGTACGTAGTTGCGAATGAGAATTTTCAAGATGAAGAGTTTTTTGAAAGTAAAAAGATTTTAGAATCTAAAGGATATAGTATAAAACTAGCTTCTAGCATAATAGGCGAAGCACATGGAAAATTAGGAAGTACTGTTAATACAGAGCTTTTGTTTAGCGAAGTGAGTACAGATGATTTTGATGCTATAGTTTTTGTTGGAGGAGTTGGTTCTATAAAGCTTTGGGACGATTGGCGTACACAAGGGCTTGCTAAGTTATTTCTTGACAATGGAAAAATAGTAGCTGGTATCGGAAGCGGAGTTGTTATAATGGCTAATGCTGGTATATTGGCAAATATTAATGTTACTTGTTTAAAAGAAAATGAATCTCCTGTAAGACATAATAATGCTAATATTGTAGAAGAGAATGTTGTAGTATCTGGCAATATAATAACAGCTAACGGACCTCAATCTGCAAAAGAGTTTGGCAATGTTTTGCTTAATGCTTTAGAAGCCGTATAAATTTGTTTGATAGCATATAGATAAACAACTATATTTTTTTATAAAAGTTTTTATTTTATTCAACTTTTTCCCATCGAAAAAAGTTGTAAAAAATGCAAATGTTTTAACTTTATATATTGGAATATGTATTTAAATATAATGTAAAACATAAATTTGAGCTAAAAATGCAGTTCTTTTGGTTCTTTTATACCAATACCGAAAGGTACCTACTCGGTAAAAGAACTAGGGGGCCGGGGGCTAGCCCCCTAAAACAATAAAATTCAAGAACTCAAAATTGACAAACTCAAAAATTTTCAGTATATATAAAATTAAAATAAATAATATTTTTTATAGTTTAAAAGAGTTTTTAAATATTATCTAACTAATTAAAACATCTGGTTTTCTTTTTTTGTATAGTAGGGCAGAAACAATTAAGGTTGATACTTCGCTTATAGGAAGAACTAAAATTAAACCAAGAAATCCTATTATGTTAGGTAAAGTTAATACTAAAGCTATTGGAAGTATTGTGCTTCTTAAGGCTGCAACTATTGCTGAAGCTCCTGCCTTTTGTACAGATGTGTAGTAGGCACTCATTATAATATTTATTCCTACACCTATAAAAGTGGGTATTGATGCTCTTACAAAAAAATTAGCCTCTTCAAATGTTTTTACATCAATATCTTGTAAAAGCATTTTTACTAGTGAACTTGGATTTATTAATAATACAATTGATATTAATATTGATATAATAGAAATTAAGAATATTGATATTTTGAGAAAATCTTTCATTCTATTTTTGTTTTTGGCACCGTATGAAACGCTTACTAATGGCTCTAATGCTTCACCAATAGAATATGCTAGCATTATAAAAAACATTATAGCATAATTAGCAACTGAATAAACAAGTATACCGTTATTACCAGAAATATTATATGCTGTAATGTTAAATAGCCAAGGTATAAGTCCTGAAGAGAGATTGCTTAAAAACTCTGAAAATCCATTGAATGATGCTTTTAATATATAAATCCAGCCTCCATAAACTTTTATAATTTTTAATTTGCAATTTGGCTTAAAGAAATATAATAGCCCCATAATAAATGCAATCATTTGAGATATTGCAGTAGCCCAAGCAGCCCCGGAAATTCCTAACTTAAAAACCACGATAAAAATAGGGTCTAATATCATATTTGCTATAGAAGATATTATAAACATTAAAGAAGCAAACTTAGGAGAACCATTAAGCCTTACAAATTGGCTAAGTACATAAGCAATACCCCAAAAAAATGTGGCAAATAATACTCCCTCAATATAATCTAATGATAATTGATATATCTCTCCATGAGCTCCAAATAATGGAAGTAAACTAGTTCTAAATATATATGCTATTATAAGAGGCAAAGTTGCTATTGTAAGAACTACTATTAAAGTTTGAGTAAATATTAAATTTGCTCTTCTTATATTGTTTTCTCCTATGCATTTACCAGCGAGAGCAATAGAGCCTATTGTAAGCATTACATAAATACCAAATGATAAAGCAGTGATTGGCCAAACTATATTAATTGCAGTAAATGCATTAGCAGAAATAAAATGCGCCACAAAAAAACCGTCTACAAATACTGCAGCACTTCCCATAATCATACCCAAAATACTAGGTATAGCGAATTTAAAAAATAGTTTTATACTGCTATTTTCTATTAAAGTTTTATTATTAAGTTCCATTTTGTATGTCTATTTATTTAAAATAAAAAAATTAGAAGTACGTTTTCAGACTGATACCAAGTATAAATATTTTTGTTTATTTGTCAATAGTGTATATATAATATATAATAATATAAAGGAGATAATATGGAAATAATAAAATATAATAAAAAATATCTTGAAGAGGCTATGAATATATGGAATAATATTATAGAAGATGGTATTTATTTTCCTCAAATAGATGTTTTAAAAGATTTAGAAGAAGCAGATAAATATTTTTCTTCTCAAGATTATACTGGATTAGCGATAGAAGAAGAAAAAGTTTATGGTGTTTATATACTTCACCCTAATAATATAGGAAGGTGCGGACATATATGTAATGCTTCTTATGCTGTAGATAAAAATATTCGAGGTAAAGGAATAGGGGAGGCATTAGTAAGAGATTGTATTAAACAGGGTGCTAAATTGGGTTATAAAATACTTCAGTTTAATGCTGTTGTATTGTCTAATGAAGCTGCTCATAGGTTATATAAAAAAATAGGCTTTAATGAAATAGGTATTGTAAAAAAAGGCTATCTTAATAAAAATAATGAGTATGAGGATATAGTTCTTTATTATATAGATTTATGATTAATTAAATAAGGAGCATATAATGGACTTTAAAAAAGTAAAAATTGAAGTATATATACCTGAAGAATATAGAGATAAATTAAGAGAGGCATTAAATGATATAGGCGTTTTGGGAGTTGGAAATTATGATAATGTAATGTCTGTAACAAAAGTAACTGGTTATTGGAGGCCTTTAAAAAATGCTAATCCTTTTGATGGAGAAGTTAATAAATTATCAAAGGCTAGTGAAGACAAGATAGAGTTTGCTACAGATATAAATAATGTTGAAAATGCTGTAAAAGTGATAAAAGAAGTTCACCCATATGAAGAGCCTGTTATAAATATTATACCATTAATAAATGATAGATTTAATTTGGATTTTTAATTTAACTTTTAAAATATATAATTAATTACTACAATGAAAATTATAAAAACTATTTGGCTCTATTGATGTCAAAATCTCCTCTTTCTCCTGTGAGTATATAGCCTATGTCTAACATATTTTTTCTAAGGCTTTCAACACCTTCAGCTGATTCTGTACCTGTTGATATTTTATTGTTATAAAGCGAATATTTTTTTCTCACATCAAGAGGAGATAAATTAGGCATAACAACATTAGCTCCATAAAGTATTCCAAGCTCTCTTCCTCCTTCTTTAATAGTTCCTAAAGCAGTAGTAGCTGGTATCAGTGCTAATGGAAAAACTAAACGAAGTATTGCTATGAGTATTAAAGTTAATTCCAACTCTCCTTTTTTTTCTTTGGCAAATGGCGTGTCTTTATGAGGAAGAAAAGGCCCTATACCTATCATTTCAGGATTAATCTCTTGCATAAACATTAAATCATCAGCGATATTTTCTAAAGTTTGATAAGGACTTCCAACCATTATGCCTGTTCCTGTTTGATATCCTAATTTTTTTAAAGTTCTTAAGCATTCTTTTCTATTATCTAAACTCATATTTTTAGGGTGAAGTTTTGAGTAGTGTATATTGTCAGCTGTTTCATGTCTAAGTAAAAATCTGTTAGCTCCTTTTTCTTTTAAGACTTTATAATACTCTTTTTCTTTTTCTCCTATTGATAATGTTAAAGCAGAGTCAGGAAACTTAGTTTTTATTGCATCAACTATATTAGACATTATATTTATATTATAATAAGGGTCTTCTCCGCCTTGTAATACAAAAGTTCTAAAGCCTATTTCATAACCAAGTTCACAGCATGATAAAATATCTTCTTTGCTTAGTCTATAGCGTTCAGAATTTTTGTTGCTCTTTTTTATTCCGCAGTATATACAGTCATTCTTACAATAATTAGTAAACTCTATAAGCCCACGCATAAAAACATATTTGCCAAATACTCTGTCAGCTTTCTCTCTTGCCTTAATTCTCAAATATTCTTTTAATTTTTTTACTTCTTCTTTTTCTTCATTATTTAAATTTTTGATATTGATATTATTGTCATATTCAAAAGAAGAGAGAAGAGTAAAAGCATCTTTTCTTGATATTTTTTCTTTTTTTTCTATTTTGTTAATAATATCTTTTGCTTTATTTATATTAATCAAGTTTATATTTCCTCTTAAAATTATTATATATATTGAACGCCATTAATTTTCGCTATAGTCATACCATAATTAGTGATAGGTACATTCTGCTCTTCGCATATTCTTATTCTATTTAAAATATGTTTTCTAGTACCCATGCACCCTCCGCAGTGTATCACCAAATCATATTTTGATAAATCATCTGGAAAATCATTTCCTGCCACATAATCTATATCAAAATCAAAACCGAATTTCTTTTTTAACAGATTAGGAATTTTTACTCTGCCTATATCTCCTTCAAGAGGTATATGAGTACAGCTTTCTGCTATTAATAGTTTGCTATTTTTATTTAATTTATCTATAAACTCAGCACCTCTTTTGTATACTTCTTCATTTCCTTTGTAACGGGCAAAAAGAACTGAAAAAGAAGTAAGTAAACTCTCTTTTGGTTTCAATCTTTCTACTTCTTTGAATACTTGAGAATCTGTTATTATAACTTTAGGAGATTTGCTTAATGCTTTTAATGCATTTTCAAATTTATCAAATGTAGAAGCAATAATTATAGCTTTATTGTCTAAAATATCTCTTATAGTTTGAACCTGCGGAAGAATGAGTCTACCTTTAGGAGCTTGAATATCCTGAGGCATAACGAGCATTACTATATCATCTTCTTTTATTAGATGTCCTGTTATACTTATTTCTTCTGTTTTTGGGATTGTTAATTTTATAGTGTCAATTAACAAATCTATATTAATTTTGTTACTAGCACTTATTGAGACAGTTTTTATATCAAATATGTCTTTTATATTTTGTTCTGCTTGTTTATAATTATTATTTAAATCTATTTTGTTTAAAACTGCTACAACAGGTATCTCTAAACTTGTTAGTTCATTTTTCCATTTTAACTCAAGTAAATAATCATTAAAATTAGCATCAAAAACAAGCAAAGCAATATCAGCTGCCTCCATTATTTTTTTAGTTCTCTTTATTCTTAGTTCACCAAGTTCCCCCTCATCATCAAAGCCCGCAGTATCAACAATAGTGCATGCTCCTATTTTGTTTATTTCTATAGCTTTTTTAACAGGGTCGGTAGTTGTCCCTGCAGTATCAGAAACTATTGCAACATCTTGATTTGCAATTGCATTGATGATGCTTGATTTACCTACATTTCTTCTTCCAAATATTGCAATATGAGTTCTATTTGAATTTGGTGTATCATTCATATTTTTTCCTATTATAAATAAATTAATTTATGCTTTTTAATATATAAAAATTTTTTAAGTTTGTAATTTTTTTGTTGTTCTTTTTCCGCAGCAAAAAGAACCAAAAAGTGCAAGTATAAAATTAGTAATAAATCATATTAATTTTGTTTTACATGTAATATAAATTATTAATTTAAGCTAAAACATAGCCCTTTTGCTTCTTTGGGTTACGCCTCCGGCACTTCCTTCGGTCGCCCTGAAGGACTCCCTTTGGTCGCAAAAGAAGTGTGGTGCTACCCTAAGGGCACGCTTCGCAGGTGGGCAAAGCCCTGCAAATTATTTTAAATTTAAGAAATATATTTTTTACAAAATATATTTACTCCAGTATAATAAAAAAACTAAATCAATCATAAAAGAATAATCCTAAATTAAAACTTAAAATCTCTCCTTCCTTCGTCTATTCCTTTTAAAGCTTCTGCCAATTTAGCTTTAACTTTTTCATTAGGTATACGTTCTATTTCATTATTCATAACTTTGTCTATTGATTTTTTAGTTTCTTCTTTGGCATAATCATTCTCATATTCTTTCAAAGTTATTATAGCATTAGCCTGACAGAAATTTTTTATTTGTCCGCTTTTAGCAAATGACATAAACCTGTCGCCAGTCCTCCCTTCTCTATAACAAGCTGTACAAAAACTTGGAAGATAATCTATATCACAAAGCCATTTTATAATATCATCAAGTGAACGGTTGTCAGAAATTTCAAATTGTTTAGAGTTCTCTTCTTCCTCTTCAACATATCCGCCCACACTTGTTCTTGAGCCTCCGCTTATCTGTGAAACTCCAACTTCTAAAGCTTCCTCTCTTGATTTTTGGCTTTCTCTTGTAGAAACTATTATTCCAGTATAAGGAACAGCAATTCTTAAAACAGCAACAATCTTTTTGAATAAACTGTCTGTTATAGCATTAGGGAAGCTCTTCACATCAACATCATCAGCAGGTCTTATTCTCGGAACACTTATTGTATGAGGTCCGCACCCGAAAGTCTCTTCTAAATGTTTGGCATGATAAAGCATAGCAGTAAAGTCATATTTATAATTGTAAAGCCCAAATAATACTCCTATACCAACATCATCAATACCGCCTTCCATAGCTCTGTCCATTGCTTCGGTATGATATTCATAATTGCTTTTAGGACCGCTTGGGTGAACTTTCTCATAGGTTGGTTTATGATAAGTTTCTTGAAATAATACATAAGTACCAATGCCGGCATCTTTTAATTTTCTGTAATTTTCTACTGTAGTAGCAGCAATATTAACATTAACTCTTCTAATTGCACCGTTTTTATGTTTAATGCTGTATATTGTTTTTATTGATTCAAGTAAATATTCCATGCTTGCATAGTCTGGGTCTTCTCCTGTTTCTAATGCAAGCCTTTTATGTCCCATATCCTGCAATGCTATCACTTCTGCTCTAATCTCATCTTGAGTTAATTGCTTTCTTGCTATATGTTTGTTTTTAGCATGATAAGGACAGTAAACGCATCCATTAATACAATAATTTGATAAATAAAGCGGAGCAAATAATACAATTCTCTTTCCATATATTTCTAATTTTATTTTCTTTGCTATTTCAAACATTTCATTTTCTATTTTCTTGTCATCGCAAAGAAGTAAAGCCAATGCTTCGTTAGGTTCAAGCCCTTTCATTTCATTAGCTTTGTTTAGTATATCTCTTATATTGTAATTACCGCTTTCAACTTGAGATATTGTTTTTAATATTTCTTCATCGTTAATAAATTCGTTTGCATTTTTTGATTTTGAATCGTACTTAAATAAAGTTTCAGAAGACATAATATAAACTCCTAATAATTAAACTGCTTATTATTTTTTGTTTGCATAAAGTGCTTTTGCAGAAACACCTTCAAGCATACCTAGTTTACCAGTCAAACTATTAATTTTATCATTAGGAGCATTTAAGACTATGCTGATTATATTTATATTCTCTTCTCTATAAGGAATTCCCATTCTTCCTATAATAAAGTCGCTGTATTCATGCAAAACTTCATTTACCTTTGAAACATTATTAGTATTTTCAATTATTATACCTATAACAGCAATTCTATTATTTTCCATAAATTAGATAATATAAAACTTAAAATATTCCTTCATGATAAACATTAATAGTTACTCATTTAGGTATTATTATGATATCAATTATTTTTTATTTGTAAATAATATTTTTGAATTTTTTTATTATATATAAAAATTAAATAAATATAGTTTTTAATATAATAAAAAACTTATTACTGATATTAAATTGACTTTAATATATATAAAGTGTATACTGTTTATAATAATACTTTACAAAGTTATTTTTTGTTTAATTGATGTTAGGAGGAAATATGGCAAAACTAAATAAAATAATCATATCTTTTTTTATCTTTTTATTTGTTATATCATGTTCAAACGGTAATAAGAAAGAAGAAGGAATATCGATATTTATAAACACTGGTCCTGAACCAAACACTATAGACCCTAGTATAAATGTAACATCAGATGCAGTATTTTATTTAACTCATACATTTGAGGGATTAGTAGAAAAAGATGATAATGGTAAATTGATACCAGGAGTTGCAGAAAGCTGGGAAGTAAGTGATGACGGACTTATATATACATTTAAACTTAGAACGAATGCAAAATGGACTGATGGTAAAATAGTTACAGCAAATGATTTTGTTTATTCTTGGCAGAGAGTAGTAGACCCTGCAACAGGAAGCCAGTATGGATATCAACATGAACCTGTAAAAAATGCAAAAGCTATAACAGCTGGAAATATGCCAAAAGAAAGTTTAGGAGTAAAAGCAATAGATGATTTTACATTAGAAGTTCAATTAGAAGCACCTGCTGCATATTTTTTAGAGCTTTTAAGTTTTCCTACTTTCTATCCTTTAAGAAAAGATATTATTGAAAAATATGGTGACCAATGGACTTTAAATGCAGAAAGTTATATAGGAAATGGAGCTTTTAAGCTTGTAGAGAGAAATAGAGATGAAAGCCTTATAATGGTAAAAAATACAAACTATTGGAATATAGATACTATTATACCTGATAAAATAACATTTGTTCTTATGGAAAATGAGACTGCTTCTGTAGCTGGTGTCAAAGCAGGAAGTTTGCATTTTGCTAGGTCATTTCCTAGACAAGATATACAAACATTAAATGATGAAGGACTTATAGTAATTAAACCTAGAATATCATCATATTACTATTGTTTGAATTTAACAAATGATATATTGAAAGATGTAAGAGTAAGAAGAGCATTATCTCTTGCAATTGACAGAAACTATATAGTTGAGCAAATAACAAGAGGCGGAGAAAAACCTGCTGGTGCTTTAGTTCCTTATGGCATATCAGATTATGAAGGTGATTTTAGAGAAAATGGCGGTGAATATATAGATGTAAGCAAAGAAGCATATAAATCTAATGTAGAAGAAGCTAAAAGGTTAATGGCTGAGGCTGGATATCCTAATGGTGAAGGTTTTCCTGTTATGGAGTTTAAGGCAGACCCTGGACTTCATGTAAAAATATTTGAAGCTGTTCAGCAGATGTGGAAAGAAAATTTAGGTATTGATGTTAGTTTAACCCAAGAAGAGTGGGCTGTATTTTTACAAACTAGATATGATAGAAATATAGAAATGGCTAGGGGAGGGTGGAATGGAGACTTTAATGATCCTATTAACTTTATGACTTTATGTGTTAGTTATTCTCCAAACAATTATAGTGTTTACAGCAATAAAGCTTATGATGATATGATAAATGAAGTTATGCTTTCAGGAGACCAAAAGTTTAGAATGGAGACTATGCATAAGGCAGAAGAGATGCTCATGAAAGAGGAGGCTATAATACCAATATATTTCTATACAGAACCTCTTTTAGTATCTCCAAAACTTAAAGGTGTATATTATGACTCTTTGGGTTTCCACAGATTCCATCACTGTTATTTAGAATAGTTTTAATAATTTGTAAATGATATTAGGCTTGGATTTTAATAATAAATTCGAGCCTATTTTTATATATACTAAAAAAGCCAATAGCTTAATATTAAATTAAACTATTGGCTATATTTCTAAGAAAAATTATTAACTAAATTATTTGCTTAATCTAGCTCTTAATTCTTCTAATTGTTTTTTAAGTCTAGCTGGAAGTCTTGAACCAAATTTAGCATAATGAGCTTCAATCTGATTAGCTTGATCTTTCCAAGCTTCAACATCTACTCTCATAAGCTCTTTGAAATCAGCTTCAGGAATATCTAAACCTTTAAGGTCTAAATCGCCGTCTTTAGGCATTTTACCTATAGGAGTGTCAACAGCATCAATTTTACCTTCAACTCTTTCACACATCCATTTTAATACTCTTGAGTTATCACCAAATCCAGGCCATAACCATTTACCGTCAGCATCTTTTCTAAACCAGTTTACATAGAAGATTCTAGGAGCTTTATCGCCTAATTTATCTCCCATTTCAAGCCAGTGGTTCATATAATCACCCATGTTGTAGCCAGCAAATGGAAGCATAGCAAATGGGTCAAATCTTAACTGACCAGCAGCACCAATGTTAGCAGCAGTAGTTTCACTAGCAGCAGTAGAACCCATAAATACACCATGATCCCAGCTGTAAGATTCATGTACTAATGGCATAACAGAAGCTCTTCTTCCACCGAAGATAAATATATCTATAGGTACACCTTTAGGGTCTTCCCAGTCTTTACATATAACAGGACATTGTCTAGCAGGAGCAGTAAATCTAGCATTAGGGTGAGCACCTTTCTCTCCGCTTTCTGGAGTCCAGTCATTACCTTTCCAGTCTTTACCATGTTTAGGAGCAGGACCCATACCTTCCCACCATACATCACCGTCATCTGTTTCTACACAGTTAGTAAATATTGTATTTTCTTTTATAGAATCCATAGCCATAGGGTTAGAATCATAAGAAGTACCAGGAGCTACACCAAAGAAACCAGCTTCTGGGTTAATAGCATAAAGTCTGCCGTCTTCAGGATTAATTTTCATCCAAGCAATATCATCACCTATAGTTTCACATTTCCAACCAGGAATTGTAGGCTGTAACATAGCAAGGTTAGTTTTACCGCAAGCACTAGGGAATGCAGCAGCAATGTGGAATCTTTTACCTTCAGGGTTAGTAAGGCGTAAGATAAGCATATGTTCTGCCATCCAACCTTCTCTTCTAGCCATAGCAGAAGCGATACGTAAAGCAAAACATTTTTTACCAAGTAAAGCGTTTCCGCCGTAACCTGAACCATAAGACCAGATTAAGTTTTCATCAGGGAAATGAGAAATATATTTTTTCTCTATTGGTGCACAAGGCCATTTAGTGTCTTTTTCACCGTCAGCAAGCGGAGCACCTACAGAATGTAAACAAGGTATAAACTCACCATCAGAACCTAATACATCTAATACTTTAGTACCAACTCTAGTCATTATATGCATGTTACATACAACATAAGCACTGTCAGTAAGCTCAACACCAATTTTAGCTATAGGAGAACCAACAGGACCCATAGAGAAAGGAATAACATACATAGTTCTGTTTTTCATTGAACCTTTGTATAAACCTTTCATAGTGCTTTTTAATTCATCTGGAGACATCCAGTTGTTAGTAGGACCTGCATCTTCTTTATTAGGATAACTAATATAAGTTCTGTCTTCAACACGAGCCACGTCAGAAGGGTCGCTTCTAAATGAATGGCTATGCGGTCTTTTAGTTAATGGATGAGCTAGTCCTAAATCAACAAGCCCTTGCATACATCTATCATATTCTTCTCTAGTACCATCGCAAACATATATATCTTTTGGTTCGCACATATCAGCTACTTCTTTTATCCAAGCTTTAAGCTTTTCATGTTTTAAATCTTCAAGCCTCATTAATTATACTCCTTAAAAAAATTGTTGCAATTATTATACAATAAAATCAATTTTTAGTAAATAATTTAAATTTAATAATATAAAAAATTATAATAAAAAAGAGAGCATATATAAAATATATACTCTCTTTAATTTTATTAATATTTTATTTTAATTAGTTGCCAGTTTGTTTAGCAATGTAGGCTTGAGAATATCTTGTAAATACATTGAAATAATTATAATCATCACCGCCTTCTTCTGCATAAGTAACAATAGTACCATCAGCCAACATATCTACAGAAGCAGACCTTCCAACAGAATTTACTACAAAACCTTTTCCTCTAATATTTATATTATCATCTACAACATACATTGTTAAATCTCTATATGTAACTCCATCTTTGTATTTAGTAACCATCAATATTCCGCTTGAACGATAACTATTATTATCTCCTTGTATCCAACCATCTTTAATAGGGTATTCCCAAGTACCAAACCATTTTGTACCTAGATTATAATAACCTATAGAACCTTCTGAAGCTGTTATTGTTGTATCTTTTGGTTGACCGCTTGGTTCAGTTACAATACCTAATTTATACTTTTCCCATAAAGCACTAGGGCTAACAAGAAATTTAGTATTACCAGTACCAGTACTTATTACCTGTGTCTCTTTCCACATACCAACTCTTCCGCTAAAATGAGAACCATATCCAGGATAGGCAATAGGACTCTCATATTCCTTCCAAGTTACAGCATTACCATCAAGAGTTCCTTGTAAAACATATCTTCCTGTAAGCTCGTATACATAAGAGTTCACGCCCATATGTGCAAATATAATTGGCATAATCATATATGTTTTTTCAGATGTCATTACATAACCTTTTGCAGCCTGTGTACCTATTTGAGAATATTTTCTTCCGTTGTAATCATGTTCTAAATATTTAGCAGAAGTTTGTCTAGCTTTTTCTAATAATGTAATACCTTCAGTTGTTTTTACTTCCTTCCAACTGCTCCAAGTAATTTGAGTGCCATTTACAGTACCAACTATATAATCAACTCTTGAAGGAGGATTTTTTTTGTCTGGGTCTTCATCTGTTCTTGCTAAACCTGCACCTGCAGATGCTACAATTACTATTTTATCATCAGAATATTTAAATACCACATGACCGCTGTGTGAATCGTTTATACTGCTTGTTGGGGTATTGCCTGGATTAACATAACTTTCATTCTCGCTCCAGGTATTTCCGCTATTGGCACTTACCATATAAACTATATCAACTTTAGTTTTGCCATCCACACCTGCATCTTGACCTGCAGAAGAGTTTATATATCTCTTTTCTGAGAACGCAAAAATATTGTGCCCATTAACTACAACAATAACAGGGTTTCTATAGTATGCATTACCAACACCTTGAAGAAGTATTTTTCTTCTCATAGGGCTATCACTTTGAAAATCTGATGAAACAGTGTATGTAGGACCAGTAGTTCCGCCTCCAGTGCTTCCTCCGCCTGTGCTACCACCTTCTGTACTTCCACCTGTATTATCTCCTTCATCAGGGTTTATAAGTCCTGTATCTGGATCTGTAACTCCATCTGGTATTTCTATCTCTTCAGGTGGTTTACCTAAGTTATTTAATTGATCTTTTAAACCTGTTATATCTTTACAGCTTATAGAAGTTAAAAAAGATATTATCAATAAAAAATAGATAATCTTTTTCATATAGACCCCCACAATATTATTACATAATTTAATAGTATAGTAATGTTATTGAGAAAGTCAAATATTTTTTCAAAAAATAATATAAAAATATAGCTTTTTTATAAAACGACTTTTTTGCTATAAATATTTAAAATAAAAAAAAGAGAGCATAACACTCTCTTTTTTTTATTTAATTGTTATAAATTATAAACCTACATAAGAATATTGTCCGCCGGATATTGCAGATAATCCAAATCTTCTATAATATGGTATATATCCTTGTCTATCTGTAAAACTAGGTCCAACACCTTCTTCATAAGCTAAACCGATACTTCCATCTCTAAACACCATTAATCCGCTATGTCTAAAAGCAGTAAAATTAGTTCCTTCTTTTCCTACAACATTTGTAATCATAGTCCAAGTTTTACCATCATCTGCACTTATAGATAGAGCTGTAACATTATATACAGTTACCTCTCCTGCAGGTGCCTGATATTTACGCTGAGGATAAGAATGAGCTAAAATAATGCCATCTATTGTTGTACTTGAATCTTTAAGATGATATTTTATACTGCTTCCAGATACCACACCTCCACTATTTTTATCAAATAATGTTATTTTACCCAGAGTAGGGTCTTGTACCACTGGGCTAGTTACACTAAAAGTATTTATAGATGAATCAAGAGTATCTGCCAAATACCAAACTATGCTTCCAGTATTTTTATATACATTTATATCATTTTTACCAGTATCTTTTACTGAAGCTATAAGAAGTTTACCGTCTGTTCTCTCTGCTATAATTTTAGCAAATCTATGACCATTTCCATTATATTGCAATGTACCGCCCAATTGCCAAGTTTTACCATCGTCTTTTGAATAAAGTATAGCAGCTCCTTGTGCAGCTGAATCAGCATCTCTTTTATAATCTATCATACAAGCTAAAGTTCCATTTCTTAATGTTATTCCATTTCCTGGAGTTGTATAAAATCTATCATAAGAACTATTTAAAAGAGATTCAAATATTTTTTCATCCAAATTACTCCAATCAGTCCATTCATATCCATTATTTGTACTAATACTTACAGCTAATGTTGTTTTTTGTGCAGCACCAAGGTTTTGTGCAAAACCTGCTCCTCCTGTAGATAATACTACAATATCTCCATTTTTAGTTAAAAAAGAAACAGGAGAACCATGTGATACTGTGGGGTCAAAACCTTTTGTATTTCCAACTGTAACAGTGCTATCAAATGATGCAGAATCTTTAGATATTCTTGCTGTTACTTCAGTTTTTTTTCTTCCGTTTATTCCATAAAGATCTAAATCAGATGCACTAATTGTTCTATTTTCGTATATTGCTATTAAATAATTAGCAGGTGTTGCTATTATAGAAGGAGAAGAGAAACGATTGAATGTAGTTGTAGTTCCAGTAATTTGTGCACGAGTGTCAAGAGTTGTTTGTTCTGATAAAGATGTAAGCCATAATAATTCTCTGCGAATAGTAAAGCTAGAATAAAAATAATCGGTACCGCAACTATTTAGAGTAAATAATAAAACTATAAAACAAATAATTTTTTTCATTTATCTTTTCCTAATTAAAAAACAACAAGGAATATACTTGAAACTATCAAATATATTCCTTGTATCTATTCAATTATTTTTCTCTCAAATTATTCTAACTGACTAGATAAATAACTTTGAGTATATCTGCTAAAGAATATATTGAATTTCAAACCGCTAGCACCAGTATTTCTTTCTTTTTCAGCAACAACAATTATAGTACCATCTGGCAATACATCTATAGAAGAACTTTTGCTAGTTTTAGATATTTGTAATGATTTACTTAGAGGCTCATATTGTTGAGGGTCAAGTAAACGCATCTGGTTCTGTCCAGCTGGAGTTGTTACATGTGAGAACAATACTTCATCTTTACCTGCTTGATCACCAGTAGCTCCACCAGCTTGGCTAGGATTACTAGCATATTTTGATGGATCATACTGATTAGCTCCATACCAACTACCTGTTAATTTTAAGAAACCAAAAGAACCTTCAGAACCTGGTATTGTTGTAGAAGTAACATTATTTTCAGCACCGCTATCTCCTTTACCCATTTTTCCGTCTCCACCATCAGGATTTGGTACTGCGAAATAAGTTACTTTAGTATTATCATAAGCTATAGGTTTTGCTTCTTTATATTTACTAAATCCAGAAGTGCCACTTCCTTGTGCGAATTTAACTGTTTGACCAATTTTCTCTCCAATTGTGAGTGTATCATTAGCAGTTACTTTATAAAACTCAGCTCCCATCATTTCTTTAGCAGCACCATTTTTACCTTGTTCTGCTGTTATTATAGGAAGAACCATAGTAGTACCATCACTAGCAATTATACCTCTTCCAGAATGTGTACCAAATTGAACATTTTCACCTATTTTACCACTTACACTTAATTCTTTCCATTCACTCCATTGTATTGAAGCTTTATTATCAGCACCTGTAACAGTACCAACAGAATATTTAAGCATTGATTTTGGATTTCTTGCTGAATAATCTTGATCTGTACGAGATATACCAGCACCAGCAGAAGCTATTACATATACTTTATCTTTTTTGTAATATACTACAGGGGCAGAAACAGCATTATCGGCACTAGTAGATTCTCCCCCTATTGGTAGAGGTGAAGAGAAATTATCACCAGCATCAGAGCTTAATAAATATACTATACTTACTGGTTTACTACCATTAACACCTATGTCATTAGCAGAACCAGGATAATTAATTCTTTTTTCAGTAACTATTAAAACATTAGCACCGCCTAAAGCAACTATTACAGGGTTTCTATAATAGTCACCGCCGCTTTCACCTATAACAGCATAGTCATTCATAATAGTTTTATCTTTAATTTGATCCCATGATGTTTGTAAACCGCCAGTGTTTTCTTTGATTTCATCTTCTTGGTTAGTATCACCTTGAATGCCGGTAACACCATCATTTTTCTTACAGCTTGCAAACACTAAGCTTAAAGCCATAAGTAAAGATAATAAATAAATAATCTTTTTACTCATATAAATCTCCTTATATAAAATTTTTTTTGCTTATTTATTTAAAATAAAAAATTGAAAATAGCTTTATTCTCCTAACAGCTATTTTTAACAATTTATTATTTCCAAAAGAACATATTATAGAGAGCTTTTTGCACTCTATATATAAAATATATTAAAATAAAATACAAAGTCAAGCAAAATTTACAAATTATTTACTTGGAATTTCGGATAAAAGTAGATAATTTTTTAATTTTTGCTTTAAAAACATAAAGTATAATTATAGTCATTTTTATCTTTTTATCAAGTGTCTTTATAAAATATAATTGTTAATTAATTCTTTACTTTTTTATATAATATAGTATATTTCCTTATATGAGGGTTTTTAATATGAAGAAATTTTTAAAAATATCATTAATTGTTTTTTCTTGCTTTTTTTTGATGTCTTGTAATCAAGTATTTAAAAATAGATTTAATCTTAACCGTGCATACAACCTCTATGAGAAAGGTAAAAATGAAGATGATGATAAAGCCCTTCTTGATGTTACAGATACTTACAATGATATAATTAATCAGAAAATTTATGCACAAGATAGGCTAGGAGCAGTATATAGGGTTTTGGCAGAAAGAAGCCTAGCAAAAAAACAATATGCTTACTCTGCAAAATATTTTACAGAAGCTTTAAAAATTCTTCCTAATAGCCCATACTTGCGTTATGGTTTAGGATTGTCATATGCCAACCTTGCAGAAAGTGCTGACACAGAAACACAAAAAACAAACTTTTTGGCACGTGCAGAAAGTAATATACAATTTGCTATAAATAAAGACCCAAACAACCCAAACTACTATGCAGCACTATCATCACTTAGAGGCATACAGCAAAATTACTACGAAGAAGCATTAGGTCTAATAAATAAATCTTTAGAAACAGACCCTAATAATATAGATTATTTGTTTATACTAGCACGTATACAATACAGTTTAGGAAACGGCAAAGAGTCTATTGAAGCCTATAGAAAAATAGTCTCTTTAGCAAAAGAAAATAATATAAAGCAAACGGCTTTAAATAATATAAATCAAATAATTAATCAAATGAATTAGAGTTGGATTTACGGAGAACAAGTTAAAATGCATAGTGATAAAAATATATATCTAATAGCCTTGAATCAGATTGACAAAGTAGGTGATAAAAGAATATCAGAACTAATTAATCATTATGACTCCGTAGAAAATATTTTTGAAGACAAAGAAGAGAATATAAAATTGCTGCTAGAAAAAAAGTTCAAATCACAAATAGGCAATTTTAATAAAAATGAAATATTAGATAAAGCTAACGATATAATAGAAAAATCAAAAAGTTACGGAATAGGTATATTAAGTTTATTTGATGAAGAATATCCATTTAATTTAAAGCAAATAGATAATCCTCCGTATATACTTTATTATAAAGGTGATTTAAAAAAATTAAGAAGAAACTCTATAGCAGTGGTAGGCACAAGATTTCCTACAGATAAAAGTTCTAAATATGCTTTTGATATATCTTCAAAATTATCAGCATTAAATATTTCTGTAGTATCAGGTATGGCCAAAGGAGTAGACAAAGAAGCACATATTGGAGCTATAAGTTCTGGAGCAAACACTGTGGCAGTATTAGGGTGCGGAATAGACAATGTTTATCCTTCAGAGAATTTAAAGGTTTATAATAAATTAATAGAAAAAGGGCTTATAATAAGTGAGTTTGAAGTAGGAAGAAAACCAGATAAAACTAATTTCCCAAGAAGAAACAGAATAATATCAGGACTTTCCTATGCTGTTATTATGGTTGAGGCGTCTAGTAAATCGGGTGCTTTAATAACTGTAGATTTTGCTCTCAATCAAGGCAGAGATGTTTATATAGCTCCATACGATGAAAAATTAAAGGAGTATTACGGCAATCATAAGCTTTATAAAGACGGTGCTAAAATAGCTTATAATATATTAGACATACTAGAAGATTTTGATGATATATTTTCTAATGATGAAGATTATGTTAAAATGAAGCTTAAATATTTTGAAGGCGGAAATATTAATAAAACTACAGAAGTTAAAAAAGTTAATGATTTTAAAAAAAATAATAAGCTTTTAAAGCAAGAAAAGAAATTAGATAATAAAAAGCAAAATAAAAAAGCGAGTATTATAAAACCTGATTTACAAGATGACGAAGCTTTTATTTATGATATAATAAGTAAAGTTGAAAAAATACACATAGACGATATAATAAGAAAAAACTAACATGAAAGTTCAGAGTGTAACATCTTTGCTTATGCAATTAGAGATTAATGGTTTTATAAAGCAGTTATCTGGAAAATATTATAGTATAGAGAAATAAAATTTAAGGATATAAAAAATGGCTACAAAAACTAAAGAAAAGAAAACTACTAAAAAGAAATTAGTAATAGTTGAGTCGCCTGCTAAGGCAAAAACTATAAATAGATATTTAGGGTCAGATTATGTAGTATTATCATCAATGGGGCATTTAATAGATTTGCCAAGAAGCAGACTAGCTATAGATGTAGACAATGGTTTTGAGCCTGAATATATTACAATAAGAGGAAGAGCTAAGATATTAAATGATCTTAAAAAAGAGGCAAAGAAATCTGAAGAGGTGTTGCTTGCAGCCGATGATGATAGGGAAGGGGAGAGTATTGCTTGGCATATAGGAAATAAAATAAGAAGCGTTAATTCTGCTGTACCTATAAAAAGAATAGTTTTTCATGAGATTACAAAAGATGCACTTAAAGAAGCCATTGATAAACCTAGAGATATAGACATAGCAAAAGTAAATGCACAAAAAGCAAGAAGGGTATTAGACAGACTTATTGGTTATAATTTAAGCCCTTTGCTTTGGGAAAAGATAAAAAGAGGGCTTTCTGCAGGAAGAGTACAGAATGTCGCTTTGCTTATAATTTGTAATAGAGAAGATGAAATAGAAACATTTGTTCCTGTAGAATATTGGACTTTTGGAGTATTTTTAAAACATAAAAATAAAGAGTTTTTAGCAGAGCTTCAAAAATACAAAGGTGAAAAACCTGATTTAAAAACAAAAGAAGATGTTGATGCTATAATGGAGCATTTAAAAGATAAAACCTATACAGTATCAAGTATAGAGATAAAAGACAGATTAAGAAATCCAACAGCTCCATATACTACAAGTAAATTACAGCAAGCAGCAAGTACATCTTTAGGCTATAACTCATCAAAGACAATGCAAATAGCACAAACACTCTATGAAGGAGTTTCTATAGCAGGAGAGGCTACAGGACTTATAACATATATGCGTACCGATAGTGTGAGAATATCTCCAGTAGCACAAGAGCAGGCGAGGGATTTTATACAAAAAGAATATGGAAGTAATTATTTACCTCCAGAGCCTCCAAACTATTCTGTAAAAAAGAATGCACAAGATGCTCACGAAGCTATAAGACCTACTAATGTATTTTTAACACCAGATAGTATTAAAGAATATTTAAAACCTGAACAGTATAAACTTTATAAACTTATATGGGAGAGATTTGTATCTTCTCAAATGCTTCCTGCAAAAATGAAAAATACAAGAGCAGTAATTGTTGCAGGCGATTGTGAGTTTGCTGTTTCATCATCAAAAATAGAGTTTGACGGATTTATGAAAGTGCTTACTATAGACAAAGAAGATAAAGAAAAGGCTTCAAAAATGCCTAGTTTGTCAAATGGTGAGGTATGCGATTTTGTAGAGCATAATCCTCAGCAGCACTTTACAACACCTCCTCCAAGATATACAGATGCTTCATTAGTAAAAATACTTGAAGAATCAGGAATAGGAAGACCTTCTACTTATGCTCCTACAATAAAAACAATTATATCAAGACATTATGTACAGAGAAAAGGTAAACAGCTTGTACCTACAGAGCTTGGAAAACTTGTTAATGAACTTATAAGCGAAAATTTCCCAGAACTTGTAAATATTAACTTTACTGCCGAGATGGAAAGTAAACTTGATAAAATAGAAGACGATAATGTAGAATGGAATAATATATTAAAAGAGTTCTATCCTCATTTTTTGGATACGCTCAAAACTGCTACAGAAAATATTCACAATATGAAAGATTTCTTTAATGAAGAGACTGATTTTGTATGTGAGAAATGCGGCAAGAAGATGATTAAACGTTTAGGAAGATACGGATATTTTATTGCTTGTTCTGGTTTTCCTGAATGTAAAAATACTAAGGGTATATCTTTTGGTATTTGTCCTAAATGCGGAGGCGACATTACATTAAAGCGTTCTAAGAGGGGAAGAGAGTTTTATGGTTGTTCCAATTATCCTAAATGCGATTTTGTAAGTTGGGATAAACCTTTGCTTGAGCCTTGTCCTAAATGTAATGGGCTTATGGTAGAGAAGAATATTAAAAACAAAGGATTGTTTAAAGTTTGTATCAAGGAAGATTGTGGTTATTCAGAGGAAATAAAAGAAGAATAATATTATTTTTTGTATTAGCTCTATTTAATACTTGCTTTTTATACTCTCAGAATAATGATAAAATAAAATTAAACAATTTAAATATTACAGCAGAAGAATTAAAAAAAGCTTTTAATCCAGCAAAAAGTAAATTTGATTCTAAAGGTATTACAACAATAATAATAGACCCAGGGCATGGCGGAAGAGACCCTGGTTCTATTGGTGTTGGAAAGATATATGAAAAAGATATAGTTTTGTCATTTTCTCTAGAACTAAAAAAAGAATTGGAAAATATACTTCCAGATGTAAAAATAGTATTAACAAGAACTAATGATGTTTATCCAACTCTTGCAGAACGTTTTAAAATAGCCAATACTGCTGCAAAAATTAATACAGAAAAAGCAAATAATGCATTATTAATAAGCGTTCATGCCAATGCTTCATTAAGCTCCAGTGCCAAAGGTTTTGAGGCATATTTTGTAAGTGCTCAGGAATCTAGTGAATATGCTAGGGCTGTATCTATGTTTGAAAATGATGCTTTGGTGAAATTTGATAAAATAGATTCAGCTAAATATGAAGACTATTCATCACAAATTACTCACAATTATATGCTTATAGAACAGTATCAAAAAGAAAGCAGAATATTAGCAGAGTCTATTGCAGATGAAGTGCATAAAGTATCTGGAGTAGCAAAGAGAACTAAACCTGTACAAAATGCATTATTTTATGTTTTAAAAGGTGCTATAATGCCGTCTACGCTTATAGAGATTGGATTTATCACAAACCCAGATGATGCTAAGTTTTTAAAAAATAAAGAGACAAGGCTAAAAATGGTAAAAGCCACAGCAAAAGGCGTAAAAAAATATATAGAGCTTTATGACGACACCAAAGGTTTTACAAAATAATTGTAATTTATTAAAAATAAAATAGATATATTCTTTTTTTCACTATACTTATATATTATAAGAATAATAATATGGAGTTTTTAATGAAAAGAGGATATATTATAATAACTATTATTTCATTGTTGGTTTTTATGTCTTGTAATAATTCTAATAATAATAGAACTTACCCCGAGGGGGAGATTAATTTTACTATAGTTGAAACTACAGATATACATGGAATGATTTTTCCTTATAATTTTATTACAGATAAAGAAGAAAATACTTCCATGGCTCAGGTAAGCACATATATTAAAAAATTAAAAGATGAAGGTAAAACAGTATTACTATTAGATAATGGAGATTCTCTTCAAGGGCAGCCTACAGTTTATTATTATAACTTTGTTGCCACTAATGAGCCTCATATATGGTCTGAAGTGCTTAACTATATGAATTATGATGCTGTTGGAGTGGGCAATCATGATGTTGAGGCTGGTCATAATGTTTATGATAAAATAGTAAAAGAGATAAAAGCACCTTTACTTTCTGCTAATTTAGTAGATGAAAAAACAAAAAAATCCATATTTTAAGCCTTACACCATAATAGAGAAAAATGGAGTAAAAATAGCAATACTTAGTTTGATAGAGCCTGCAATAGATAGGCAGCTGCCAAAGGTATTATACGAAGGATTGGCTACTGAAGATATGGTTGAGTCTGCAAAAAAATGGATAAAAACTATAAAAGAAAAAGAGAGTCCTGATATTGTGATAGGGCTTTTCCATGCGGGTGCTAATTACACAGAAGATAAAGAAACTTTTAAAAATGAAAATGCTAGTCAATTAGTTGCAGAGCAAGTTGATGGGTTTGATATTATACTTGTAGGTCATGACCATCAGGGTTGGTCTGGTTTAGGTTACGATGAAACTACAAAGCAAAAAACTAAAGAAGTAAAAAGTCCAAGCGGTAAAGTTGTGCCTATATTTGGAGGGGTTAATGCTGCAAGATTTATACCTTCTATTGATGTGAGTATGATTTACACTAATAATGCTTGGGATATTAAGTTTAAAGGTGAATTAATTGATGTTTCAAAGTATGAGGCAGATAAAGAGTTTTTAGATAATTTTGATTCTTCTAAAAAAGCTATACAAACTTGGGTGAGCCGTGATATTGGTAATTTGAACACTAAACTTACTTCTGATGATGCTATGTTTGGAGACAGTTATTTTTTAAGTTTTATACATAAGCTAGAGTTTACTATAGCTAAAGAAGAGTTGGGAGAAGATGTTGATGTGAGCTTTGCTGCTCCTTTAAGTAAAGATGCTGTTTTGAATAATGGTGTTGTAAGGGTTAGGGATATGTTTAGTCTTTATCCTTATGAGAATTTCTTTTATGTGATGAAATTAACAGGAAAACAAATAAAAGATGTTATGGAATATTCTTACGACAGATGGTTTAATACTATGACTAATATTAATGACCATTTAATAGCATTTAAAAAAGATGCAAATGGAGAGTTAATATTTAATAATAGATATAATTCTTATGACACAGTTACACCTAGTTATAATTATGAAAGTGTTGGAGGAATTAATTATATTGTTGATGTTACTAAACCTAGGGGAGAAAAAGTTACAATAGAATCTTTCACTGATGGAAGACCTTTTGAATTGGATAAAGAATATAAAGTTGCTATTAACTCTTATAGAGGAAGCGGCGGCGGCGGACATTTGTCTCAAGGTGCTGGAATAGATTTAAAAACTTTGCAAAACATGGATTTGGTATTAAAGGCTACAGATAAAGATTTGAGATATTATATTATAGATTGGTTTGAAAAACAAAATGGTGCTATTACTGTTGAAAAACTTAATAATTGGAAAGTAGTGCCTGAAGATTATGTTGAGGCAGGAAAAAAGAAAGATTATAAATTGATATATCCTAATAATTGAAAAGCATTCTAATAAAAAAGCGAAGGGTCTTTAGTTGACCTTTCGCTTTTTTATTATTTATAAAAATTATTATAATTTTTTTAATTCTTCTAAGTTTCCTGAATCTATAATTTGTCTTTTAAACTCTTCTTCAGATAATATATTTTTGATACCTATAATTTTAGTATCATCTTTTACACATTCTTTTACTTTTTCTAAAAAAGCAAAAGGGCAAAATATTAAATTGTATTCATCTATTTTATTGTTTTGTAAATCAGAATGTTCTATCTTTACATCTTTTATATCAAAACTTGATAAAACTCTTTTTATTTTTTCTACCATCATTAAACTAGTTCCAGAGCCATTAGCACAAATTGCAAGTACTTTTAACATTTTAATTTATACTCCTTCTAACAAAATTATTTTTTCATTAATTCATCTATATGCTTAACAATATCAAATCCAGCATTTAAAGCCTTAGCAATAGAACCGCCGGATTTATATAATATATCTCCAGCTATAAATAGATTTTTAACAGAGCTTTCATGTTGGTCATTAACTATAGGCACACCGCTTTCATCTAACTCTATATCACATCTCTTTAAGAAATCTATTGGAGCTACTCCTCCTAAAGCATATATTACTCTGTCATAAGTATCATCAATGCCATCAGTATAATGAACTAATACTTTTCCATTACTATCTTCTATAGATTTAATATCAACACCTAATCTTGGTTTTACTTTACCGCTAGCTATATCTTCTTTAATAGTTTCTAAGTTCTTTTCATTAGGTCTTGTAAACTCAAGCTTCCTGTAATTGATTGTAACATCATTATCTTTACCTAAAAGATAAGCATACTCAACAGCAGAGTTACCACCTCCAACTACTAATACTTTCTCATTTTCTTTACATTTATAAATATTAAAGTTTACAATATTATTCAAACTAGGAGGTATATTATAATCAGGTCTATTAGGTCTTCCCATCTTACCAATAGAAGCTACAACATATTTAGCATTATATGTTTTATTATCAACGGTAGTAACTTCTAAATATTCACCATTTTTTTTAATAGATTCAACTTCAGTATTAAACATAGCTTCAATATAGTTTCCAAATAAACATTCGCTAAACAAATCTAATACATCGCCTTTAGTTGCAGTTTCAAATTTGATGTTGCCTTTTAAATCTAAAGCTTCACCTTTATAATCTTTATCAACTCTTTTATCATCTTTATAAAACTTTCTAATAGTAGTAGAGTGATTGTCTCCTTTCTCTATAAGAAGCACTTTTTTCATTTGAAGTATAGCAGCCTCAACAGCAGCAGCAATTCCTCCAGGACCACCTCCTACTATAATTAAATCATATATATTATCCATAATTTTATTCTCCTTTTTTATTATATATCAAGATTTTTAACATATTTAGCATTAGCCTCGATAAACTCTCTTCTAGGCTTAACTTCATCACCCATGAGCATAGAGAATAATTGGTCTGCTTTTTCAGCATCTTCTGTTAATACCTGATACATAAGTCTTGTTTCTGGGTTCATAGTAGTTTCCCATAATTGGTCAGCATTCATTTCACCCAAACCTTTATATCTTTGTATGTCATATTTTCTATCTTTATTTTCTTCTAATATTTTATCTCTCTGTTCATCGGTGTATGCATAAACAAAATTTTTCTTATCAAAACTAATTTTGTATAGAGGAGGAACAGCTATAAATATATGTCCTAAATCTATTAAAGGACGCATATATCTAAAGAAGAAAGTTAAAAGTAAAGTTCTTATGTGTGAACCGTCAATATCAGCATCAGCCATTATAATGATTCTTCCGTATCTTATTTTAGATATATCAAAAGAAGCACCAACTCCGCAGCCTAAAGCAGCTATTATTGGTTTTAAGCTGTCTGTATCTATTATTTTATCAAGTCTTGCTTTTTCAACATTCAATACTTTACCTCTTAAAGGAAGTATTGCTTGGAAATGTCTGTCTCTTCCGCCTTTAGCAGTACCGCCTGCAGAGTCTCCCTCTACAAGATATACTTCACATTTATCTACTTCCTGCTCAGAACAGTCAGCCAATTTACCAGGCAAAGAATCGCTCTCTAAAGCATTTTTCCTTCTTGCCAAATCTCTTGCCCTTCTTGCAGCTTCTCTGGCATTTGCAGCTGATATTATTTTTTCAAGTATTGCTTTTATTACTTTTGGGTTTTGTGAGAAATAATCATTAAGTCCTTCAACTACAAGTTTTTCTGTTACAGCACGAACTTCAGTATTACCCAATTTTGTCTTTGTTTGACCTTCAAATTGAGGATTAGGTATTTTTACAGATACTACAGCAACTAAACCTTCTCTTGTGTCTTCGCCCATAAATGTTATTTTATTTTTTTTGTCTAATTCTAACTTTTTAGCAAAATCTGTATAAACTCTTGTTAGAGCTGTTCTAAATCCTACTAAATGCGTACCGCCTTCTGTAGTGTTTATGTTGTTACAGTATGTGAATATATTTTCATTGTAGGCATCAACATATTGCATAGCCACTTCTACATCTGTTTTATCTTCTGTTTTATGCAAATATATTGGTTTATCATGCAATGTTTTTTTGTTTTCATTGAGGTGAGTAATAAACATTTCTATACCGCCCTCATAATAAAACTCATTGCTTACAGGTTTTGACTCTCTTTTATCTATGAGTGTTATTCTTATTCCTCTGTTTAAGAAAGCCAATTCTCTTAATCTATTAGCAAGTATTTTATAATCATAAATAGTTGTTTCAAATATTTCAGGGTCTGGAGTAAATGTTACTTTTGTTCCTGTTTTATTTGATTTACCAACCTCTTTAACAGGCTCTTCTGGTACACCTTTATGATATACTTGCCTGTATAGTTTACCGTCTTTGCTTACTTCAGCAATAAGTTCTGTACTTAAAGCATTAACTACAGATACACCAACACCATGCAAACCACCAGATACTTTATAAGTTTCATTGTCAAATTTACCGCCGGCATGAAGTTTAGTCATAACAACTTCTAAGGCAGATATTTTGAGCTTCGGATGCATATCAACTGGTATTCCCCTTCCATCATCTTCAACTTCTATTATATTACCTTTTTTTATTGTAACTATTATATTTTTACAGAAGCCTGCCATAGCTTCGTCTATACTATTGTCAACTACCTCGTATACTAAATGATGCAAACCTTGAGAACCAGTAGAACCTATATACATACCCGGGCGTTTTCTTACAGGGTCTAATCCTTCTAATACCTGAATATTTTTCGAACTATATGTCTTTTCTCCAGTAGCCATTATATAATATCCTCTTCAATACTTAATTAAATTTTAATTGATACATTATACACCTATTTTAATATTATTACAATTAAAAAATGTTAGATTGTTCTAATTTTTTAATGCTTTATTCTATAGGTTCAACAGCAATTTTTATACAATTATCTTCTTTTTTATCAAATATCTCATAACCTCTTAATATGTTATCTAGTTTTATAGTATGAGTGATAAGAAAATCAGTATTTAACTTGCCTTGAGATATTAGCTGCAAGATTTCATCACTATGAATAGCATCAACACCACCTGTTTTGAATATCAAGTTTTTTCCATACATTATATTTAATGGAAGTATTTGAGGCTTTTCATACATTGCAACTAATGCCACAACAGAGTTAGGTCTTGCAATTTTCCAAGCCAAATCGAACGTGTTTTCTCCGCCTGCTGCTTCTATAGTGCCGTCAGAAAGCCTTCCCTTATTGATATCTTTTATATATTCTTCTATATTACTAACTTTATTAGGGTTAATAAAAAAGTCTGCTAATTTATTTTCTTTTGCGATGTTTAATCTATCTTCGTTTATGTCTATTGCTATAATCTTTTTTGCACCGAAAGCCCTCGCACTCATCATTGCACAAAGTCCAACAGGTCCTGCACCTATCACAGAAACAGTATCATTATTTTTTATATCACAAAGCTCAGCACCAAAATATCCGCTTGCCAAAATATCTCCTACAAATAATGCATTTTTGTATGTAACATTTTGAGGAATTATATTTAATGACATATCTGCAAAAGGCACTCTCACATATTCAGCCTGACAGCCATTAATACGGCAGCCTATCTCCCAGCCTCCTTTTTCGCAGTTGTTTATAAAGCCATTTTTGCAGTAATAGCATTCTCCGCAAAAAGTTATACAGTTGGCAGATACTCTGTCGCCTATATTAAGTTTTTTTACTTCGCTTCCAGTTTCTACTACTTCACCCACAAATTCATGCCCAAGCACTATATTTTTATTTGCTCTCGGTACTTGACCGTTTATTATGTGAAAGTCGCTTGTGCATATGCTTGATAATTGTACTTTTACTATAGCGTCTTTACTGTCTATAATCTTTGGATTTTCTATTTCCTTTAATTCTATTTTTTTATCTCCAATATAAACTAAAGCTTTCATTGTTATTCCTAAAGTTTGTTATAATAAGTATATACTAAAAAATTTTAAGTTTGTCAACCGCAAGCCGCGGCACTTCTCCGCATGGTACTGCCTGCCTTTATTCAATACATTTTATACGTTCGGTTTATTACTTATTATTACACAAAATAAATAACTTATTTTACATATAAAGTATTTTAGTAACATATTATAAGTTTTTATATTCTTAATAAATTAAAACTCTATTTGCAAATAAATAAAAATTGATAAATTATAATTGTTTAGGTATATACTGAAAATTTTTAAGTTTGTCAAAATTTATATTTTTTAATTTTAAATATTTGTGGGGCTTTGCCCCACACCCCAGTTCTTTTATTGGTATAAAAGAACCAAAAGAACTGCATTTAATAAAACATAGCTTTTTATGTATAGCAAAACATAGATATTATTTTATATATTCCAAAATATAAAGTTAGAACACTTGCACTTTCGCTAAGCGTGCCCGAAGGGCAAAAACTTTGACGAAGTCCACACTGTGTAGCTACGGGAAAAAGTTGAATAAAAAATTATAAAAAAATATAAATAAAATTGTTTAGGTATAGCAGCATTTTATTTTTTTGACAAACTTTTTATTTTTTATATATTATAAACTTATAATTATGAATAATCAAGTTAAAGAATATATTTCAGAAAAATTAAAACGCCTGCCTACAAAATCTGGCGTATACTTTATGAAAGATAAAGATGCCAATATCATATATATAGGCAAAGCAAAATCATTAAAAAAAAGAGTATCTTCCTATTTTATAGGAAATAATAAAGATGCAAAAACAACAGCATTAGTAGAACATATTAGAGACATTGATTATATAGTTACAAAAAATGAAGTAGAGGCATTAATTCTCGAAGCTGAAATGATAAGAAAGCATAAGCCTCATTATAATATACTTCTTAAAGACCAAAAATCTTTTCCTTTTATAGCAATTACAAACGAACATTTTCCAAGAGTAATAAAAGCAAGAAATGTAATAGACAAAGACAATGCTAAAAAATATAAAAAATATTATGGTCCTTATGTTGCTGCAGAGAGGGCAGAAAATATAGTAAAGTTTATAATAGATAATTTTAAGCTTAGAAGATGCAAATATGATTTTCCTCTAAAACGCAAAATAAGACCTTGCCTTTATTATCATATAGGTAAATGTACTGCTCCTTGTGCTGATTTGATTGACGAGAAAGAGTATGATAAAGATATTGATAATGCTATTATGCTTCTTGAGGGCAATGTTGATGAGCTTGTTGCTAAAATGAAGCAAGACATGTTTGTATTTGCAGAGAAGCTAGAGTTTGAGAGAGCAAAAGATTTAAGAGATAAAATTGACTTACTAAAATCTATCACAGTTGAACAGAGTATATATGTACCAGAGAGTGATGATATAGATATTATAGGAGCTTATGGTGAAAATGGAGATTATACTATTGTAGTGCTTTCTGTAAAAGGCGGTAAGCTTGTAGACAGAAAAACTTTCTCCATGCAAGACAAAAATATTGATGAGTACTCTAATAAATCTAGATACAGTGAAGTTATTTCTGCTTTCATTACTCAATATTATACTCATAATAATTTGATACCTGCTTCAATATCTACAGATTTTGTAATTAAAGATTTTGATATTGTGAAAGATTATTTAAAAGAGATATCCGGAAGAGATGTTGAAATAAAACTTGATAATACAAAGAAAGGTTTAATCTCTATAGCAAATGAAAATGCAAGGCACTTATTTAAAGAGAGGGCATTGATTAGAGAGGTGCCTATCGGTCTTACAAGGCTTCAGGAAATATTCAAACTAAAAAAAGCACCATCTATAATAGAGTCTTTCGATATAGCACATATTCAGGGAAGTTATACTATGGCTGGAATGGTGAGATTTGTTAATGGTGTTTCTGATAATAAAAACTATAGAATATTTAATATGAAGACTGTTACAGGTATAGATGACTTTGCTTCCATAAAAGAGGCTGTATATAGAAGATATAAAAGGCTTAAAGAAGAAAACTCTACATTTCCAGATTTAATACTTATAGACGGAGGAAGAGGTCAGCTTAATTCTGCAATAGAGGCTTTAAGAGAATTAGATATAAAAAATCAGCCTATAATGGCACTTGCTAAAAAGTTTGAAGAGATATATTTACCTAACAGAGAAACTCCTGTTCAATTAAATGATAATGAGCCTGCAAGATTGTTTTTACAAAAGGTGAGAGATGAAACGCATAGATGGGTTAATACTAGCCATGGAAGAAAGAGAAGCAGAGAGATGGTAAAAAGTGAACTTGAAAAAATAGAAGGTTTGGGTAAAAAAGGTATAGAAAAACTTTATTCTCATTTTATTAATATAGACAATATAAAAAATGCTTCATTAGATAATATAGCTAATATACCTGGTATAAGCTATAAAGTAGCTAATAATATTTATAATTATTTTCATAAGTAACAAATAAAATAATTTATTAATAGTTAATCATTTTATTAAATACTTAAATAAATGATTAACTATTATAAGAAGATTAATTTTATAAAAAATTATATCTGAAATATAGCAGTTGCTACTTTAAAAGCGGTTTGTAAATCTAAAAGATATGTTGTATTGTTATCAACCTCTTGATTTTTAAGCCACTCATTCATATCATTCTTTGAACCAAAGAAATTCATTATATTTCAGCAAGTGCTAGCCCAGTTTTTGTTTTTATTAAGATCAACATGAATAACATGAATATCTTTAGGCGAATGTTCTACTATTTGTCTGTCTTTAATTCTTACATATATCTTCTCTCCAGTTTGAGAGCATATAGAATTAATTTCTGTATCTTGATGAAATAAACTATAAGAGCCTAAAGCATCAATAGCACACATAGAACAAAACTCTCTTCCGTCTGAAAGTGTTACTCTATGATTAGTTTCCATAGCTGATACAGGATAAAGAAATGCAACAGAATCACCGCTCATAGTAACAATTTCTTTTTCTATTAAAGAATTGTACAATTTTTCATCGCCGCATATTTTTATAGCTTCTTCTTTGCTTATAGTGCAGCCTGTTTCTATTACTTTATCAATTAACCTTAACCTTGCGTTTTGCATATCTGAATCTAAGTTATGATACTTATCAGATACTCCATATTTGTTCATAAAATCTGAATCAAACATAATAAATTAAATCCTCTAAAAAATATTTATATTAACTTTTATCAATAGACGCTTCATTAATAAAAGCTTTTTTAACACTATTACTAAGTTCTCTAACATGTTCTATATATTCAATACTGTCTCTTTCTCTTGGGTGCTTTAAATCTATTTTTATATCAGCAACAATTTCTCCTTTGTTTAAGCTCATCACTATAACTCTGTCGCTCATATAAACAGCCTCAGATACATCATGAGTAACCATTAATACAGTACTTTTACTTTCTTTAACTAACTGCAGTAGCTCTTTTTGTCATATGTTCTCTCATCTGCAAATCTATAGCACCAAGAGGTTCATCTAAAAGAAGTATTTTAGGATTAGGTGCTAATGCTCTTACAACAGCAACCCTCTGCTGCATTCCGCCAGAAAGAGATATAGGATATTTTTTTTCATGACCCTTAAGATGAGACATTTCAAGAAGCTCTTCTAATCTTTTCTTTTTTTCTTCTTTATTCATCTTTGAAAACTTAAGCGAATATAAAATATTTTTTTCAACATTCATCCAAGGAAATAAAGCATAATTTTGAAAAACATATCCTCTTTCAGAAGAAGGCTTTTCTATTTTCTCTCCTTCAAGCAATATCTCTCCAGAACTAGGATTTTGAAAACCGCCTATCATAGTAAGAAGTGTTGTTTTACCGCAGCCTGAAGGACCAAGTAAAGTTACAAACTCTCCCTTTTCTATATTAAAATTAATGTTTCTTAATACTTCAACTTCAGGAGCTTTTTTTGAAACTTTAAAAGATTTGCATACATTTTTAACTTCAAGAATTGCCATTTTTAAATCTCCAAGAAGTAAGTAATTTTTCTAATATAATTAATATTCTATCCATACTAAATCCAATAAGAGCAGATACTATCATAAGAGCATAAAGCTTAGGTGTCTCAAGCCTCTGCTGAGCTTCTACCAATATAAATCCAAACCCCTTACTTGTAGCTATAAACTCTGCACATATTACGCTCATCCACCCAAGTCCTAAAGCAAGTCTGCATCCTGTAAGAAATGAAGGCAAGGCACCAGGTAAAATTATATCAAGCATTATGTCTATATTTTTTGCTCCCATACTTCTAGCAGCATTAATATAATTAGGGTCTATTCCTCTTACTCCGTCTATTGTGTTTATTATAAGCGGGAATATTGCACTCATAGTTATTAAAAATATTGTAGGGCCGTCACCAAGTCCAAACCATACTATAGCTAATGGAATCCATGCCATTATGGGTACTTGTCTTATTGAATTTATTATTGGGGATACAGCTAAAAGTATAGGCTTTGAATAACCCATAATAAGCCCTAAAGGAAGACCTATTATGCAGGCTATAAGAAAACCTCTAAAAACTCGCTCTAATGTTATAAGCAAATTTTGTACTGTATAAGAATCTATCCAAGATTTAAAAAACTCTTTGCAAGTTAAAATAAAATCTGGAAGAAGTAAATTATTATCTATCTTTTTGGCAAGAAAATACCAAATTATCATAATAGCTAAAAGTACAGAAATACTATAAAACTTCATAAATAAACTGTTTCCAGCATTTCCTAAATTTATGACTCTGCTTTTATTTTGAGGAACTTGACTCCCATTGTTTTCCATGTTTTTATCTCTCCTTGTGAATTTGAAATATCTAAATAATGAGTAAGCATATTTGACAATATAGTTTCATTTTCAATATCATTCACCGCTTCATTGTAAGCTTTTATAAAATTATTAAGCATTAAAGTATCTTTTAATTTTTTTGATGCCACCAAATAATAATCAATTTCTTCAGTATCTATTTTTTTGAATCTTGCTTCTTTTATTTTCAAAGCTAAAATAATATCAATTAATACAGCATCAACAGTTTTCTTTTCTAAAGCATAAGGCAATGCAGTTGAAAGCATAGGATAATAATTAGAATTTGTATATTTCTCTTTTAACAATATTTCTTGAAGAAGTCTTTTATTCATATAGCCAATATTTTTGGGTTTTACATTATCATCATCATAGCTTTCATTATAATAAACTAATATATTAGAGCCTTTCACTATAGAATCTACTATGTAATAATTTGTGTCTATAGATACTAATTGAAAAGCCGCATCAGGACATAATACTGCCATATCAACTCTTCCAGATATAAAAGCAAACTCAGCCTGAGAGCCGCAGCAATCCAAAAACTGTATATAATCAATATTTGAAAACTCTATATTAGAATTTTTTTTAGTATTTATGATATAATCAAAAAGCATTCCAGAAGCATCATTTCCGCATGCTATAGTTATTGTATCTTTTTTATCTAAAGAGTTTTTATAATTCTGAAATAAAATAAAGCATATAACAAAAATTATACTAAATACAATGATATATTTGTTTTTCTTTATTATATGCCTCATATTTATTTCCTGCTTATAATTTTTATGCTTTAGGCTCTTCTTTAATATTATCTATCTCTACTGCTTTAGCTCTCCAATCTTCATAGCTCATGCCAAGTGGAAATATTGGATCAACTTGTTCTTTAATAAATACATCAAAATCTTTAGCACCTGAGTTTTCAAAATAAGACAAGTCAATATAATCATCTATATTAAGAGAATTAATATCATCTCTTATGCCTAATCTCTTCATAGTTTTCATTTGATTATGAACGTATTCTCTGTTTAATTTCCAAGTGATAGTTCTTCCTTCTTCATTAAGTTTTTTCCATAAAGTCATAAGACCAACTTCTAAAGGAACATTATAATTTTCAGCGAATATTTCTGCTGCTTTGTAAGGGTGAAGATACATATATTCAATAGACATAACATGAGCAAGAAGTATTCTCTCTGCCAATTTTGGGTGAGCTTTAGCAAAGTTATAATTCATACAAACTTTACAGCAAGTACCATGTCCATCTATTTCTCTGTCTGTGTTTTGTCTTTTTAATATTTTACCAGTGTTTTCATATTCTGCCATAGAACCCCAAGGATCGCATGCACCATATCCATCAAGCTGTCCTAACTTAAATGCAAAATATGCATCAGAATCACTCATAGAAAAGTTTTCATAATAAGTAGTATCTCTTGGTATATTTAGTTGCTCTGTCCATTCTGCCCAGTTTAGGTTTTCAGTTTCTGCATTAGCTCCCATAGATATTTTTTTATTTAATAAATCTTCAGGCTTTTCTATATCTTTAGAAACAACAAAATATTCAGCTCCTCCTGTATGATTTTCTGCTGCTATAAAAAGAGGAACTTTATTTTTTACCGCATTTAAAGTAGTTGTAAAACCAGCATAAGCCATATCCATCTGCCCAGCACTCATAGCCTCTGGTACATTACCATTCCCTGTAACTGTAACATTTAAACCTAATGCTTTAAATATTCCAGTATCTTCTCCAACACAAGCTGCTGTCATATGGTCGCAGTTATAATAACCTAAATTAATTTTATATTTTTTGTCTGCCTCGCTTAACTCTTCCAAATTATAGTCATCAACTATAGCTTGTACATCTTCTGAAATAGAAGTTTCTGTTGCTTTAGATGCATTATCACTTCCGCTACATGAAATGATAAAAACAATCATAGAAAAAATAATTACAACTTTTTTCATTTTTTTCTCCTTATATTTTTTTATTTATATTTAGCAGCATTTTTCCATGCCGTTTTCAAATAAGCTTATTAATTCTCCATTTTCAAGTCTATAAACAGCAAAACCTATACTAGCTCCCTTTTTACCAGACACTAAAATTTCATTTGGCACTTTTTCATCTATGTTATAAAATTTGATTGTATAATTTTCTATAGGTGCTGGTATTGGAGTGGTCATTAATATTTTATTAGAATCTTTGTATATACCAATTAATTTGTTTGAGTATTCAGATTCTTTATATATTATTATTAAATCATTTATATTATCTCCGTTCAAATCTCCTTCCAAAAAAGTTAATAACTCCTTATCAGAATATTTTTTTATATACTCTTTATAAAGCTCTTTATTATTTATGCCTTCTGCATTTTTTATATATTCAGTATTATAATTTTTATCATTGCAGGAAATAAACACAAAAAAACATAAAACAAAAAGCATTCTTAACATTTAACTTCTTTTCCTCTGCTTATTAAAACTTTTATTTTTTTTACTATAATCATGAACCATGAATAAAGCCCCATAAACAACACTACAACAGCACATATATTTTTGAACCAATCTGGAAAAGTGATATTTATATTATTTGCTAATTCTATTTGCTTACTTGAACTTGATAAATCAAATATTGGTATAAAATTATTAGCTAATAAAATATTTGTAATGTATCCTATCAATATGCCAAAGAAAAGCATAGAGAAAAGATATATTATTAAAGTTCTTTTTCCTATTAATTTATATATGCTTATTAATTCAGATATATTTGTAGCAACGCCTGTAATTAAAAAAGTTATAGCTATACCTGGTGAAGCACCTGCAGATATTAATGCCGCAATAAATGGAATATGTCCTAATGCACATACATACATCATGCATCCTACTAATGTTATACCTATAATTGAAACTAATTTAGGATTACTCAAATATTGCATAACAAATGATTGAGGCACTACCGTTAATAAAATAGCTCCAAATAAAGTTCCTACTAATATAAATCTGCTTATCTCTATTCCTAAATTATTAAAGCCCCATAATATTCCGTTATATAATTTTTTGTACCAAGGAGTTTTATCTACATAAGTATTTTCTGGAATTTTAATATTCATACTTTGCAGTTTTAAAACTTCAGGAGCAATTAATTCTTTTCCGCCAAAAATGTTTCCTAAGATTCCTATTATTAAAGGTAAAAATATACCGCATAAAATATATATAAAAGTAACTTTTTTTCCAAGCATAGCAAAAGCCACTATTATTGCGGCAGGGTTAATTATTGGAGTTGCCACCAGAAAAGAAAGGGTAGGTCCTAAATATGCACCTGTTCTATATAAACTCAATGCTAAAGGAAGCACCCCGCAACTGCATATAGGAAGTATTGCCCCTGATATGGTTGTCTTCATTAGAGAAGATATTTTTTTATTTCCTATAGATTTTTGAAGCACCTGCGGACGAACAAAGGCATGTATTATACCTGATAATATTAAGCTTATAACAATCCATTCTGAACTTATAACAAGAAAGTCCCAAAATACATATAAAAAACGTATTATCATATTTTTTATTTCCATATTTAAGAGTTTTGTGTTTCTATAGCTTTTTTAATTTCTTGTTCTATTAACTTTTTGCTTAACACATCATATCTGTTTTTTTCATTTATAATTAATGTGCCTCTATCTACCATTCCATATTTTGCTAAATAATCAAAATCTTTGCCTGCGTAGTAGAGTTTTACTTCTATTTTATCTTTATACGTTTCTTGAAGTTCTTTTAAATATGATGAATACCCATCGCAGGTAGGACAGGTATTTATAAATTCCACCAATACTTTAGACATAAAAAATCCTTATAAAATATAATGTTGAAATATTATTAATAAAAAATTATTAAAAAATGATACTTTAATGCAATAATAAAAAATAATATCTATTAATAGTTAGATTTAAGATATACACACGGTATATTTATAGAAAGTAAATATCTGGAAAAGCGTCCTGATTGAAGAATAATTTTTGTTTTAGACTTAAATACATAATATTATCCTCTTACGATGCAAATTATAATAACACAAAGTATAATAAAGTCAACAATAAAAAGTTTTTTATAGTTTTGCGGCTTTTATTTATGAATTTATAAATATTAATTTTTTTTATGTTGTAAGTTATTGAAAAATAAATTATTATATTAAAATGAAGATTAAAAAAATAGCTATAATGCATCCTACTTTTGGATATAATGGCGGGGCAGAAAATGTAATACTTGCCACAGCTAAGCATTTTTATGAGAAGTATAATATTGAATCTACTATTTATACTTATAGATTAAGAGAAAATATACCAAGTTATATAAAACAAATAAAAACAGATATAACTTTAAATCCATTTATTTTCAGAAAAACTGCGAAATTTTTAGCTTATCAATTAAAAGATTATGATACTGTACTAATTCATAATTTTCCAGCAACTATATTTTTTGGTTTGACTTATAAATATGCTAAAAATAATTCTATAAATCTTCCTAAAAGTTTTTGGTATTGCCATGAACCTAGTGTGAGGCTTTATGGTGAAGATGATGAAAGCTATAAGGCTAAACAAAAGACTTTAGATTTTATTGCTCGTTATACTATGAAGCTAGATAGGTTAGGGGTGAGCGTTATAGATTATATAATGGCTAATAGTGAGAGAACTTCAAATTCTGTAAAGCGTGTTTATAATAGAGAAAGTAAAATTATATATCCTTGCGTGACTGGTTTTGATGAAGTTATAAATATAAAAGATGCAGAACTATTTTTTTTATGTGGGGAGATTAGAAAAAGTTAAAAATCTAGAAAATGCCATTATTGCTTTTAAGAGCTTTTTAGAGAGAATTGATAATAAAGATTTAAAGTTTATTATAGCAGGTAAGGGTAGGTATGAAGAGAAATTAAAAAAATTAGTTTCTAATATTGGAATGGAAAGAAACATCGTATTTCTTGGTTTTGTTAGCGATGAAGAAAAGAAAGATTTATTAAATAGAAGTTATGCTCTTATTATGCCTGCTATAAATGAACCTTTTGGACTTACTGTTATAGAGGCACTTTACTCTTCTTGTATTTCAATTATTTCAAAGTATTCTGGTGTTTATGAAGTTGCAAAAGATTGCAGTATAAATTGCGATATGAATAGTGTTAATGATATATCTAATGCTATATATGAAGTATATATTAACAATAACAACATAAAAAGAAAATTACTGTCTAATAATATTTTATCAATTTTTAAAGTGGATAGTTACTGCTTAAGTCTTTTAGAGTATATTGAAAATCACTTGTAATATTTTTTTATATATATTATTATAGTTAAAAGTAATTATTTTTATAATATAGTAATAATTAACTATTTTAAAAAATCATGATTGGGGGATTTATGGAAGAATATAGTTCTATACCTAGTGCTTTTTTTGATACTGTAAAAAAAATACCTCAAAGCCCTATTTATAGATATAGGAACAATAATGGTGAAAAAGTAACTATAGTATATGAAAAAATATATGATAAGATAAATGCTATTGCTAAGGCATTTGATGTGAAAGGATTATCTGGTAAGCATGTTGCTATATTTTCAGAAAACCGTATAGAGTGGTTTATATGTGATATGGCACTTTTAGCTATAGGCTCAGCAGATGTTCCTAGAGGAAATGATTCTACATCTGAAGAATTAAATTATATAATAGAGCATAGTGATTCATTGGCTGTAATAGTAGAAAATCAGTATGTACTAAATAAAATAGATAAATCTTCTAAAAAGATACAGCTTATAATTGTTTTAGATAATTCTATTCATGAACCTAGAAATAATATTTATTCATTTAGTAAATTTTTGGAGTTTGGAGAAGAGGCTTTAAATGGTGATAAAGACTTTGCTGTAAAAAAGGCTTCAAAGCTTAATAATGATGATACAGCTACTATAATATATACATCAGGTACAACCGGCAAACCTAAAGGCGTAATACTTACTCATGGAAACATTTTACATAATGTGAGAGTATTGCCTGATATAATAAAACTTCAAAGAGGGGAGAAGCTTTTAACTGTTCTTCCTATATGGCATATATATGAAAGAACAATCTCTTATGTTACTGCTATTTTTGGGTGTTTCACTGCTATCACTAATAAAAGAGATTTAAAAAATGATTTTGTTGAGGAGAAGCCTGATATATTTATATCAGTGCCGGCTATTTGGGTTAATATATATAATGGTGTTATGAAAAATATAGATAAAAAACCTGCAGCAGTAAAAATGATGGTTAAATCTTTTATACAAGGTTCTGTTAGATATATAAGAAATTTAAGATATCAAAATAATATGGTTTATCTTCTTGGAGATGAAAAGAAAGAAAGCAAAAAGATAGAATATGATATATTGCCGTTAGACCCTATGAGTCATAAAATGGCACAAAAATTAGTTTATAAGAAAATAAAAGAACTTACAGGCGGCAGACTTCGTTTAACTATATCAGGAGGCGGAGCTTTGCCTATGTATATAGAAGATTTTATAGAAGCCACTGGAATTAATTTGGTTGTTGGTTGGGGTATTACAGAGACTGCACCTGTTGTAACTTTAAGGTCTCCTTTTAAAAATTACAGAGGAACTTGTGGAGCACCTGTTCCAGAGGTACAAATAGAAGTAAGAGATAAAAACGGAAATATTTGTAAAGATGGGGAATTAGGGGTTTGCTATATTAAAGGACCTAATATTTTTAAAGAGTATTACAAAGATAAAGAATTAACAAGACAGGCTAAAAAAGATGGTTTCTTTAATTCTGGAGATTTGGGTGCTTATACAAAACAAGGTGAAATAGTATTAACAGGAAGGGCAAAAGAGACTATAGTTCTTTTAACAGGTGAAAATGTTGAGCCTCAGCCTATAGAAAATAAAGCTATGGAATCTAAATATATTTCCCAAATAATGCTTGTAGGTCAGGATAAAGCTTCTACAGGTGCTATAGTTGTAATAGATAAAGATAATGTTAAAGAGTTTTTGGATAAGCATAAAATACATTATGATGAAAATAATATGGAAAACTCTAAAGATGTTGTTAAACTTATTAAGCATGAATTAAGCAGATTGGTTAATAGTAAAAATGGTTTTAGACCTTATGAAACTATATCTAAGCTTATTATAACAAGCAAAGACTTTACTATAGAAAATGGCATGCTTACTCAATCATTAAAAATAAAAAGACATAAAATAATGGAAGAATATAAAGACCAAATAGAAAATCTTTATACAAAATAAAAAAATAATAAAGGGAGATTAATTAATCTCCCTTTTATTTTTATATAAGATTTTTTTAAGAATCTAAAAACTCTTTTAACTCTTTCTTTTTGGAAGTAGCTCTTAATCTTCTTATAGCCTTAGCTTCAATCTGTCTTATACGCTCTCTAGTAACCTTAAATACATATCCAACTTCTTCTAAAGTATGATTGTATCCGTCATCTAATCCATAACGCATTCTAATAACTTTCTGTTCTCTTTCAGGTAAATTATCAAGCAAAGAATCTATATGCTTTCTTAAGATTTTGAATGTAGTAATGTTTTGAGGGCTTTCAAACTCTTTATCTTCAATAAGTTCTCCAAGTATAGTATCTTCTTCATCGCCAATAGGAGCATTTAAAGATACAGGGTCTTTAGCAACATTTCTTACACTTTTAACTCTGCTTTCAGGCCAGCTTAAAGCTCTTGCTATTTCCTGTATAGAAGGTTCTCTTCCATATTGCTGCATATACTGTCTTAATACTCTAGTTACTTTGTTGATTTGTTCTATCATATGAACTGGTACTCTTATAGTTCTAGCTTGGTCGCTTATAGAACGAGTGATAGCCTGACGAATCCACCAAGTTGCATATGTTGAAAACTTATATCCTTTTTTGTATTCAAATTTATCAACGGCCTTAATAAGACCAATATTTCCTTCCTGTACCAAATCAAAGAAATGAAGACCTCTGTTAGTGTATTTTTTTGCTATAGATATAACAAGTCTTAAATTAGCCTTCACAATATGGTCTTTTGCCTGAGCAATTTTTCTTCTTGAAGAATCAATTTTTCTTACCCATTCAACTAAAGTCTCTTTATCTGTACGAACTTCATCATAAATATCAGCCATACGAACTTGAGAATTATGGAAGCTTGTTAATACTGCTTTTATAGCCTCTGGAGTAATATTAAACTCATCAACAAGTCTAGTATATATTTTTTTATTTCCGCTTTCAATTTCATTATAGTAATTTTCAAAATCGCTTATCTCTTTGCCGTATCTCTTCTTTAATTTCTCAAAATATTCTTCTATTTGATTGATTCTATGCAAGTAAAACTTTAATTTCTCTGCAATTCTATCAATTTCCATTCTATTAAGTTTTACTTTACTTAGTAGCTTTACTATATTTTCTTTTATCTCATTTTGTTCATTTGTGAGATTTTTGATAGTTTTTTGTGTAGTAGCTTTTTTTATTCTTTTGTCTAAAGCTAAATACTTTTCTGCCAAATCAACATATTCTTTTTCAAAGTTTTTATATTTTCTTTCTAATTTTCTTTTTTCTTGTGTGGATACATTATATATTCTTGGCGGCTCTAATATTTCATGTATAGATACTTTTCCGCTATGCACGCATTTAATAGTGTTCAAACTTCTCCAACTACTAAATGCGTATTTAATATAATAGACTCTATCTCAGATTCTCCAAGTTCTATTTTTTTAGAATATTCCACCTCATCATCATGAGTAAGAAGATCAACTTTGCCTATCTCTTTAAGATAAAGTCTTATAGGGTCATCATTATTTCCAACTTTATCTTCTACATGTATAAACCTTGCCGCATCATCAATTTTATTTTGATTCTTAGAAAGGCTTTCAAATTCCCTTTTGTCTTCAACAATGACAATCTTTCTAGCATTTAATAATTGAAAAAGTATATCCATTACATCTGTGTCCATATTATCTATGGCAGCATTAATCTCTTTGAATGTAAGATATTTGTTGGCATTTCCTTTTTCAAGCAATTTTCTAATTTTTTCATTATTTTTAATTAGAAGATCGCAATCCTCTTCAATCATCATAATCACTTCCTTGATATAGTTTTTCCTTTTGCTTATTTAGTAAATGTATTTCTCGGGCTTTATTACATATAGCTTCAAATCCTTCATTACTTTGGAGTGTTGTAGTTTTTAATACTTCCTCTCTCCTATAGTCTATATCCCCGCTTTTTATCTTTACAATAAGCTCCTCTAATTTTTCTTGTATATTATCAGTATACAATTTTTTCTTGCTTCTTATCTGATTAGCTATATGCTCGTTTCCTAATACATTAAGAGCATCTTCAGCTGTTGCATCTTTATTAAGAGTTAAGAGCCTTATATAAAATTCCCTTGTGATATCTTTTTTAATAAGATCTACACCTATCTCTTTCTCTGCCTCTTTTATTAAAGATGGATTTAAAGCAAGTAAATATATTAAACTATTTTCATAGTAAAATTTGTTATCTTTTATAGGTTTTTGTAAAGCAGAAACAACTTTTGTGTTTTGAACTTTATTAGTTAAAGTTCTTAAATAATCTCTATTGAAAGCATCTCTGTCAATAGAAAGTTCTGATGAAATATGAGAGATTATCATTTGTTTTTCAGTCTCACTTTTCAAAACATCTAAATAATTATAAAATAACTTTACTATATATAACTTTTCTTCTATAGTAAGTAATGCTATGTCTTTATTGGTTGATGTTTTTAACAAAAAATCATACCAAGCAAGTTTTTTATTATATAGTATATCAAAACCATTAGCATTATTTATAGTAAAAAACTCATCTAAATCTTTAGTTGTTTCTATCAATAGTATAGTCAATTTTAAATCAAACTTCAATAGTGTTAATATAGCCATTTTAGTAGCTTTTTGCCCCGCTTCATCATTATCTAAAGCTAAAACTACATTGTTGGTATATTTTTTTATTTCTTTTGCATGTTCTTCTGTAATGGCAGTACCTAAGCTTCCAACAACATTTTTTATATTCATTTTGTGGCAAGCGATTGTATCCATATAGCCTTCTACTAATATAACTTCATCTTTCTTCATTATATGTGTTTTGGCTATATTTATGCCGTATAGAGCAGATTTCTTTTTGAATATTAAGCTCTCTTTTGAGTTTAAATATTTAGGCTCTTTTCCATCAATGCTTCTTCCGCCAAAGCCTATAATCTCCTCTTTTTCATTGATTATCGGAAACATTATTCTATTTATAAATGTGTCATAAAAATGATTTGGATTATTTTTGCTTATGCTTGCTAACCCTAATGCATTTATATTGTTTGTGCTTATATTATTTTCGTTTAAAGCCTTAATTAAAGCATTCCAGCTTGGAGGAGCATATCCTATTTTAAACTCTTTTATAATTGAAAATGGTATTTTTCTTTTTTTTAGATAATCTATAGCTTCTTTATAAAAATATTCTCCATTATTATTCTTTAATAGAAGGTTTTTACCAAAGAAGTTGCAGGCTATTTTATTTATTCTTTTACTTTCTACAAATACTTGGTCTTTATGTTTATTTTTTTGAGAGAAGAAATTGCTAGTATCAATAGAAAATCTGTTTCCAAGATATTTTACAGCCTCTTTAAAATCCATAGCCTCTTTTTCTTTTAGGTATGTAAATACATTTCCTTTAGCACCGCATGTAAAACATTTGTATATACCTTTAGAATCATCAACAGACATAGAAGGATTTGCCTCTTGACCATCTTTATGAAAGGGGCATTGAACGGTGTATTGACTTCCGCCTCTAGATATAACTTTATATCTATCTCTCAATATATCTATTAAAGAGACATTGGATAAAAGCTGATTTAGTTTTTCTGTAAATAAAGTATCCACAATGTTTAAAATATAGTATAGTTTAATTTATTTGTGTATAAATATTATTAATATTTTAAAAAAAGTCAAGTATAATATTATGTAGTTTTTTGATACTTTTTATTAAATAAGTTGTAATATATTTAGTTTTATAATAATATACTGCACTATAATTTAATTAAAAATCTTATTAAATTAACTTTGAGATTAATTATATTACAATTAAAGATTTTTTTAGTTATAAATGTATATTTTATTATGAGTTATATAAATGCTATTTAATTCTACAGACTTTTTGATATTTTTTCCTATAACGCTTATTTTGTATTGGATATTTCCAAAGAAGTTAAGATATATTTGTTTGTTTATAGCAAGTTATATCTTTTATATGTTTTGGAATCCTAAATATGCATTATTGATGGCTACTTCCACTGTTGTAACTTTTTTAAGCGGTATATTAATAGAAAAATTAAAATATAAAAGAATAGTTGTAGCATTTAGTTTTATAATAAACATTGCAATACTTGTGTTTTTTAAGTATTTTGATTTTTTACTTCAGAATATTAATATTGTATTATCAGCATTAAACATACAATTGATAGAAAAGCCTTTTGATATAGTGCTTCCTGTTGGTATATCATTTTACACTTTTCAGGCATTAAGCTATACTATAGATGTTTACAGAGGTGAAATAAAGTCAGAAAAAAACATTATTAAGTATGCATTGTTTGTATCATTCTTTCCGCAGTTAGTGGCAGGCCCAATAGAGCGTTCAAAACATTTACTCGGTCAAATACAGAACATGGACAAAATAAAAAGGTTTGATTATCAGAGGATAACAGAGGGCTTAATTTTAATGCTTTTTGGTTATTTTCAAAAGATGGTGATAGCGGATAGGGCTTCTATATTGGTGGATACTGTATTTAACAGATATTATATTTATAACTCTACTGAATTAGTATTATCAGCATTGCTTTTTGCTGTACAGATATATTGCGATTTTGCAAGTTATTCACTTATAGCAATAGGAACAGCTAAGGTTATGGGTATAGACTTAATGGAGAATTTCAACACTCCATATTTTGCAAGAAGCATAAAAGAGTTTTGGGGCAGGTGGCATATATCGTTGTCTACTTGGTTTAGGGATTATCTATATATACCTTTGGGCGGAAACAGATGCTCAAAGTTTAGAAGAAGCATAAATATATTAATAACATTTTTAGTAAGCGGTCTTTGGCATGGAGCTAATTTTACTTTTATAGCTTGGGGTGCTATTCATGGTGTATGCTATTTAATAGAAGATATTACATCAAAGTTTAAAAATAATGTTTTAAGTAAGCTTAATGTAAAAGTGAAAAGTTTTAGTTTTAAGCTTCTTGAAGTGATTATTACATTTATAATAGTGGATTTGGCTTGGATATTTTTTTAGAGCCGAAACTATACATGATGCTTTTTACTATATACAGAGAATGTTTACTAAAATAGATTTATGGCGTATATTTGACGGTTCATTATATAAGCTTGGTTTAGACCGTTTTGAAATGAATATACTAATAATATCTTTGGTGGTTTTGTTTTTAGTTGATTTAATAAAATATATAAAGAAAGAAACTATTTATATGTTTTTGAAGAATCAATGTTTATATTTTAGATGGGCAGTAATATTTTTCTTATTATTTTTTATAATAATATATGGAAAATACGGAGCAGGTTTTGACCCTAAGCAATTTATATATTTCCAATTTTAGGAATTATAGAAATGAGTGAAGTTAAAAAAAATTATTATGGCAGTCTTTGTACTGAAATGTATGAGATACTACATAAAAAAGCACCTGAAGATGAATTAAACTTTTATTTATCTTATGCTGAAAAAGGTAAAAAGATTTTAGAACCTTTATGCGGAAGCGGAAGATTTCTTATTCCATTTATAGAAAGAGGGTTTGACATAACAGGAATAGATATGTCTAATGAAATGCTGAAAAAACTAAAATTAAAATTTCCTAATGCAAAAACAATTCATACTGATATTATGGAATATGACCCAAAAGAGAAATTTGATTATATATTTATTAGTTCAGGTTCAGTATCATTGTTTACAGATATTGATATTTGCAAACAAATTCTAACAAGAATAAAGAACTGGCTTTGTAAAACGGGTAAATTTGTTTTTGCAGTTGATACAATAAAAAATAGATGTATAGATGATAATGATTATAATATTGCTGTATCTGTCAAAACAAAAGAAAATTTTGAAATAGTGCTTAAATCAAAAAATTATTATGAAGAGAAAACTCAAACTCAATTCTCGCCATCAATTTATGAAATGTATAATAATGCTGAATTGATTCAAAGTGAGTTTATGGATTTTCAGACGCACCTTTATAAATATGGTGAAATGGAGCAGTATTTAAAAGAAGTTGGATTTACTCAAGTTAAAACATTTTCTTCTTTTGAAAAGGAAATTGCAGTTAATGATGAATGTGATATGTTTTTATTTGAATGTAGTTTTTTATAATTATTATAATGTGGTTGATTACTTGATAAATAATAAAAAAATCTTATAAAAAATAGGTTGTTTGCAAAATGATAAAAAACACTATAAAAATTATTTGCTTTATAGCTATATTTGTTACATTGCTTTGGTTTTCAAGCAGAGCGTTAAGATTTAAAAATGAAAATGGTATATATCAAGGCGACAGTTTTTATGAACAGAAAACCAATTCTATAGATGTAATATTTTTGGGAAGCAGTCATGTGCATTATAATGTTAATCCTGCTATACTTTATAATGAATATGGAATTGCTGCTTATAACTTCACTTCTGGAAGCCAGCCTATTTGGAGTACTTATCATTATTTAATTGAAGTTTTAAAATATCAAAAGCCTAAACTAATTGCATTAGAGTCTTATATTATTGCAGCAAGCAGAACTAATGTTGTTGATTATCAAATAGTTGCAGCCACTTATGCATTAAAATGGTCAGAAAATAGAATAAACTCTCTAAAAGTAACAGCAGCAGAAAGGTTTGATGAGTTTATTAACCCAATGTATAGATATCATAACAGATACAAAGATTTAAAACCAGAAGATTTTGTGCCTTATGCTAATAATTATAATCATTATAAATATTTTAAAGGTTATTCATTTCATAATAAAACATTTCCTGTAAAAGAGCCTAATATAAAAAATATTAAAGATAGCCTGCCTTTGTTAGAACAGCAAGAAACATATTACAGAAAAATATTAGAGTTAGCAAAAACAAATAATATACCTATTGTTGTAATAGCTTCTCCTTTCCCTATGACCGATGAAGAGGCAATGCATTTTAATAGAGTAGGGGAAATTGCAAAAGAGTATGATGTTCCTTTTATGAATTTCAATCATTACTATGATGATTATGATTTAGATTTTTGGAGAGATTATAATGATTCTGGGCATTTAAATTATAAGGGTGTTCAGAAATATACTTCTTTTTTGGGTAAATATTTAAAAGATAATTTTGATTTGCCGGATAGAAGAGGAGATACTAATTATTATACTTGGGAGAGAAATTCTTTATATGAGTATAATAAAGTTTATGATATGGGTTTAAGGGATACAGATAATATTTATGATTATATAGAAAAAATCACTAATCTTAATGATTATACTATAGTTATAAATATGCTTGGTGAGTATTCCACTAATGATAATGTGGTTAAGAGTTTGTATTCCAATTTTAATATAACAAATGAAATATATACTAATAATGTTTCTTATGTTATAGATAAAAACAAGCTTGTATTTTCTTCAATGGGAGAGACTAATTATATTTATCATAAAGAGCTTAATAAGTATAATGATTTAGCAATTGACAGCGGAAACAGAATACTTATAAGCAGGAGCAATTTAAGAGAGACTACTAATGGTGTTAACATAATAGTTTATGATAATATCACTTCAGAAGTAGTTGATTATTTTGATTTGCCTTACACTAATGATTCTATATCAGAAACAATAGAAAGAGATTATTAAATTTTTTCAAAAAAACTACAACATTTTATAAAATATATTGTTATATTATATATAATGTTATTCTAAGTAACATTATGTAAAGTTTGAGTAAATATGAGAGGTTATATATGCATAAAAAAATAATATTGTTAATTTTATTTTTAATTTTTATAATTTCATGTTCAAGTCCGAGTAATCCAGATAATGGCAATGAGGGTAATAATGTAGGCTCTACAGTACCACCACCTACAGGCCCAACAGAAGAAGAATTAATAGCGAAATATGGTATAGATATAGGTCAAGAGGACACAGTAATAAGTCAAAAAATAGAAGAGAATTTAAAAGCTTATTATACTGAAATGGGTTCGTATAGAGTAATATTTACAGGAACTCCTAAAGATTATGGAACTTTTGAATCTCTTTATACTTTAACTTTAAAAGCAGCATTAAAAGTTAGTTCCTCTATGAATATAGAGTTGGATATAAAAAATATTAATTTTCAAGACGGCTCTATAAAAACAGGTATGTTTAAAGGATATAGTATTGATGGTACTGAAAATATATTTATCAATTTTATATTTCCAGAAAATAAGATAACAACTATAGGAATGAAGGCTTTTGAGGCTTTATATAATACAAAAGAAATAATAATACCAGATTCTGTAATCACAATAAGCGAAATGGCGTTTTATTTTTCTACTAGTATAGAGAAGTTAATTTTAAGTAAAAATCTTAAAACTATAGGGGATCAGGCTTTTCTATATGCTCAAGGTTTGAAAGAATTAGTTATTCCTGATTCTGTAACATCAATAGGAGTTGGAGCGTTTAGCGGATCATTTATAGAAACATTAAAGTTATCTTCTTCATTAGAAACAATAGGGGATTCAGCTTTTGATTCTAGTAATATTAAAGAGCTTACAATACCGGCATCTCTAAAATCAATAGGAAGTATAGCATTTGCATATTCTCAACAATTAACTACAGTAACTTATTTAGGCACAACTCCTAATAGTATAACATTTACAGGAACGTCACCAGGAACAGGCATATTTGAAAGATGTGATATGCTTACAACTTTGAGATTACCAAATGTTGATAATCCAGTTCCTACTGAATGGCAAAATTTTTTAGGCGGAAGTTTTACTACTGTAACAAAATAAAAAATAATTTAGAGTAAATAGGAATAAATTGTGTATAAAAAAATTGTATTAATGATATTGTGTTTTTTAGTGGCAATATCTTGTTCAAATCCAAATAGTCCAAATACTACAAATACAAATCAAACTGGTGATACAAATAAAGTTGAAACTGTTACGCCTCCTGGTGAATTAGAAAAGTATGGAGTAGATATTTCTCAAGATGATGATGTTATAGCTAGTCAATTAGAATCAAATTTAAAATTATATTTTGATGAAAAAGGAAGTTATAAGGTAATATTAAAAGGTATTCCAAAAGATTATGGTTTTAATTCTACAACGAAATCACTTGCATATTTAATTTTAAATGCTGCTAATACAGTTGGTGCTAATTCTGTAGATGTAGATATTAGTAATATTGATTTTAAAAATAATGCTGTAAGTAGTTTGATGTTTTTAGGTGGAGTTCTTCCAGAGATACCTCTTAATTTTATATTTCCTGTATACAAAATTAAAACTATAGATTCTTATGCATTTTTCTTGTTGTATGCTATAAAAGAAATAAATATACCTAATTCTGTAAATACAATAGGTGCTTATGCTTTTCAAAGTTGTTTAAATTTAGAAAAAATAATATTTGGAGATAATTTAGAAACTATAGGAGATGGAGCATTTATGTATTGTCAATTATTAAAAGAGTTAACTATACCAGCATCAGTAAAATCTATTGGTAATAATGCATTTAATGGTGCATCATCTTTAACTACTCTTACATATTTAGGTAAAACTCCAGATGATATAACAACTAAAGGAATCGGTATATTTGATAATTGCACTAGTCTTACAACGTTAATAGTTCCTAATGCTACAAATCCTGATGATGAGAAATGGAAAACTTTTTTAGGAGGAAAATTCACTATAGTTAAACAGCAGTAATTTTATTTTGGAGGATTTATGTATAAAAAAATTTTATTAATAATGTTATGTTTTTTATTTGCAATGTCATGTTCAAGTCCGAGTAATCCAGATAATACAAATAATGGAGATATAGTAAACGGAGGAGGATCTGGAAATGGTGGCGGTTCTGGAAATACGGGAGATGGAGGAAGTACAGGCGATGGAGGAAATACTGATATACCTTGGACTGAAATAGCTCCGCCTTTGCCTGTTTTAGATGAAGAAGCAAAAACTTATGGTATAGATATTTCTCAAGATGATACTTTAATAAAAGAGAAAATAAAAACTAGATTGGAAGAGTGCAAGAAAGAAGGTAATGGATATAAAATAATATTTATAGGAACTCCAAAAGCTGAATATTCTCAGCGAAGTGCTCTTGCGAGAATGGTATTAGAAGCCGCAAAAGAAATATTTGCATATAATGTAACTATAGATATTAGTAAAATTTATTTTAATGAAAGAAAGATAAAATATAGAATGTTTGAAGGGGCTAATGGTTTAAATCCTTCTTATAAATTAACTTTTATATTTCCAGAAAATATAATAAGACTTATAGATAACAGTGCTTTTATACGTAACTATCAGGCTTTACAAGAAATTACAATACCTGATTCTGTTATTGGTATTGGAGCTACTGCTTTTCAACAAGGTTCAGGGTTAAAAACAGTAAAATTTGGTGAAAATAGTAAACTTGAATATATAGGAGATTTAGCTTTTTCTTATTGTCCAATAAGTGAAATAACTATACCGGCATCTGTTAATTATTTAGGTACAAAACCATTTGGAGATTCTATAACTACTGTTACTTATTTGGGAACAAAGCCTGATGCTATAAAACATAATGGAGATGTATTTAAAGGTTATACTAGTATTCAAACTTTAATAGTACCTAATGCTGAAAATATATCTGACCCTGCTTGGAAAACTTTTTTAGGAGGTAATTTTACTGAAGTTAAACAACATAAATAATTTTGCTATGGAGGGTTTATGTATAAAAAAATTGTATTATTATTATGTTTTTTATTTGCAGTGTCATGTTCTAGTCCAAGTAATCCAGATAATGTAAATAATGGAGACTCAGGACAAACTGGCGGCTCTACAGTAACGCCTCCAGATGTAACACCGCCCGTTTTAGATGAAGAAGCACAAAAGTATGCTATAGATATTTCACAAGATGATGCTGAAATATCTAAACAGATAGAAGAAAAATTACAAGCATATTATACTGAAAAATCTTCGTATAAAGTAATATTTAAAGGTGTTCCTAAAGATTATATGCTAAAAGCAAACTCTTCTCTTGCCGCTTTAACTATAAAAGCAGCAGAAAAAATTGGTGCTGATAATATAACAATAGACATTAAAAATATTGATTTTCAAAATTCTACTATAACCGAAGGAATGTTTTCAAGCGGAGGAATAAGTAAAAAAAGATTAAGCTTTGTATTTCCAGATGATAAAATAAAAACTATAGGACAACGTTCATTTTTAAATTTAGATAATGTAGATTCACTAACAATACCTAATTCTGTTATATCAATAGAATACAGAGCGTTTCAATCTATTTACTCATTAAAAACTCTCGTATTAGGCAATAAGCTGCAAACTATAGGAGATTATGCTTTTGTATATTTACAATCATTAAGAGAATTAATAATACCAGATTCTGTAATATCAATAGGAGAAGGTGCATTTGCTAATTCTCATTTAGAAAAATTAACTATTTCAGCATCTGTAAAAGAAATAAAATCCTCAGCCTTTAATACTTCTCGTAACTTAAAGACGCTTATTTATTTAGGTACTTCTCCTAATGATATAAATTATCAAAGTGATTCATTCTTGTATTGTGATAATCTTACAATTTTAATACTTCCAAATGTTCCTAATCCAGATTATAATACTTGGAAGAACTTCTTAGGGCGTAATTTTACTGAAGTTAAACAACAAGAATAAATTGAGGTTATATGTATGCTTAAAAATATTATATCAATAGTATTATGTTTTTTAGTTATAATATCTTGTTTTAATCCTATTAGTGCTGAAAATAATAAACAAGAAGAAGACAATAATCAAAATATTATCCCTCCTGCTACAGAAGAAGAGTTAATAAAATATGGCGTAGATATTTCTCAAGATGATGCTGATATAACAAAACAAATAGAAGAAAACTTAAAATTATATTTTGAAGAAAAAGGGATATATAAAGTAATACTTAAAGGAACAGCAAAAAGTTACTATTCTCAAAGTAATTCTCTTTCTTTTTTAATTTACACAGCAGCTAAAAATCTTTTAGTTAATAATATAATCATAGATATAAGCGGTATTAATTTTAACGATAGCAGTATAAAAAGTTATATGTTTGCTGAAGGCATGAATACTCAAGAAGATGTAATATTTACTTTTGTATTTCCAGAAAATAAAATAACAGTTATAAAATCTTATGCTTTTCATATGCTATCTTCTTTGAGGGCAATATCAATACCAAACTCTGTAATTACTATAGAAGAGGCTTCTTTTTTTCAATGCTCTAAATTAGAAAAGCTGACATTAGGCAATTCTCTTAAAACAATAGGAGATAGTGCATTTCTTGAAGCGTCATCATTAAAAGAGCTAACAATACCAAACTCTGTAACTACTATAGAAGCTGGTGCTTTTGCCAATTCTGGATTAGTAACTTTAAGTATTCCATCTTCTTTAACTACTATAGGAAATCTTGCATTTTCAGCATCATTATCTTTAACTACACTTACTTATTTAGGAAAAACTCCAAATGATGTAACAACTGTAGGAAAAGATATATTTGTTGCTTGTACAAAACTTACAACTTTGAAAGTGCCTAATGCTGATGATATAAAAGATTCTAAATGGAAAACTTTTTTAGGCTATAGTTTTCAAACTGTTACAAAATAATGATTTGATATTTTGCATCAATAATACAAAAAATAATAATTTAGGCTATTGATAATTTTTTTATTTATATTAAACTCTTTGCTATGATTATATTTAGCGTATTTTATATTTTATTAAATGTACTTTTCACTATTATTTTATTTGTAATAGCTGTAATTTTGTTTATTTTAGTGAGACCTTTTAGTAAGAAGCTTTCAATAAAAATTACTCATAATATAGCAAAGCTTTGGGGAACTTTTTTAATGAAAAGTGCCTTTATCTCTTTTGATATTGAAGGCATAGAGAATTATGATTATAAAAAAACTTATCTAATTACTCCAAATCATCAAAGTGCTTTTGACATATTTTGTTGTTTTGCAATATTTAAGGGTATGTTTGCTTTTGTTTCTAAAGACACCTACGGTAAGGTACCTATGGTTGGTTTTGGTATGAGTTTAGCTAATTATATATTTGTGAAAAGGGGTACTATAGGGGCGGCAAAATCTATAGATGATATGGAAGATAGATTAAAATCAAAAACTAGTATAATCATATATCCAGAGGGTACTAGAAGCAAAGACGGAGAGATTAAAAAACCAAAAAGAGGTATATTAAAAATTGCTGAGAGATGTGAAGATGTGGCTGTGCTTCCTGTTGTTATATATGGTACTAGAGATATTATGAAGGCTGGAAGTTTTGTGTTAAGGCCTTTTAAGAAAATAAAGATAAGATTTTTAGAGCCTTTTTATTTCAAAGATATAGAAGGCGATGATAATGATAAATTAGATTATTGGTATAACATAATGACAAAAAATTATGATGAAATGAGAAATAAGTAAAACATTATTATACCAAAAAACTAAACTCAACATATTTATTTAAAAAGTTTATATTGCTTATAATAGAATAATATTGTATAAAATATTAATGGAGAAATTTTTATGAAAAGAATATTTTTATTAGTTACAATAATATCTTTAGTTATCATTCAATGCGGAAACAAAACAGATGCTAATAATGGTGAAGTAAAAACAAATGAATCTATAGAGTCAAATGAAACTATACCTGCAACAAAAATATTATCACAGTCAGATGCGGCATTTTTGGATAAGGTAAAAAATAAAATAGTTATAAACGGGAAAGCTAAATATACTTTCAAAGATAATGGTGATATAGAGTATGTATTTAATTCTGGAGATTACAGAGAAGATAAAAATTATATATTTGAATCTTCTTTAGACGGCACTAATGCCTATTATTATGAGCTTTATAATATACAAGATAAATACAAAGAAGGACCAAGTAATATTGCCACAAATTATAAAGGTTTTTCTGTAAAAGACGGCATTCTTTATGAAGATAATTATAGGGGGTATGAAAGCGACCCTGTTGAAACTATAATTACTAAATGGGAAAGAGAAAATTATTATTCTAATTACTATTACAGAGAAGTAAAAGAAAATCCTAATTTTGATAATTTCCCTTATGAGAATAAAGCAGATGTAACTTTTGATAAATATAATGAAAGACAAGAAGGCATATTAATAAATGAGTCAGACTATAAACTAGAAGAAGTAGTTGATATTAATACTTATAATTTTAACGGTATATATTCAAATAATAATGCTTCTATTGAGTTAAATAAAAATGATGATGATAGTTTTTATTTATATGCCATTAATATAATAACAAATGAAAACGGACAAACAATAACTAATATTCAAAGTACAGATACAAGCAAAATGATATTAGAAGAAAATCAATATGTTGAACCTTATTGTGCTATAGGTGCTAATACTTTAGATTATGAAGAAATTGTTGGGGCTGATGGCGGTTATATTATATCAATTCAGCCTATAAATGCTAATACTATTATGGTAACAGAACCTAATGGAAGCTATGGATTTACTGGTCTATATAAAAAATCTCCTGAACAAATAGATTCTAACGATAAAAGCACTAAAGAGAAAGCATATTATAATGCATGCAGATGGTATGCTCAAAATTATGATGATATTAATTCTGTTTTCAATAAAATAGTTGAGTTTAATTTTGAAAATGGTGGATATTATGAAGTTAATATGGGCAATGCTAATGATTATATATCTAAGTTTAGAGAGTCAGGATATTTTTCTGATAACTATATTAAAAGTTTAGAGAATAGTTTTGAAGAGATAAAAAAGAATTTGGAAGAAAATAAACAAAATGACGGAGCTCCAGAAGGTATGGATACTGACTGGTTTTTAGCAACTCAGGAGATTGATTATTATCTTGATATTATCAATAATCAAATGAAACTCGATGATATAACAATTTATTCTGATGATGATAATGTTTTATGCATTAGCAATGAGGATATGGGGGAGTTTTTAATTTTAGAATTAAAACAATATGGTGATGAATGGCTAATTGAAAAATAAAAAGTTTTTTAATAAAAAATATTTTACTTTTTTTTATAAGTTTTGTTTTAATAATTAGTATTTTTCATAAATAATCTCCCACTTTTATTTGGCTTTATCTTTATAAAGCTGAATAAAAGTGAATCCTTTTACTTTATATACTCTTTTAATCTTTCAAATATATAAGAAGAAAAAACATTATGACCTTCACTATTTAAATGAACACCGTCAAAATACAAATCATAATAGTCATATTCTTTTAATATTTCGTTTCTAAACATATTATAAACATCAATGCTTTTTATATTATTTTCTTTTGTGTAGGAATTGATAAAATTAACATACTCTATTAATATGTTATACATCTCTTCTAAATTACCAACTTCAAAAAAAGTAAAATCTTCTTTTATAAAAGGTATGGGTGTGAATGCTATTATATCTATATTTCTTTCTTTAGATTTATCTACTATATCAATAAAGCTTTTTTTTATATTTTCCAAAGGCTTAAAAAGAAATATATCATTTACTCCGCCCATAAGTATCAAAGTGTTAGCTTTTTCATTAATAACATCATTATCAAAACGAAAATACATTCCCGAAATAGTATCTCCATTTATGCCTTTATTTATAAACTGTATATTAGAGTTATTGAATTTGGTATTTAATATAGAAGTCCAAACTTGATTTCTATTAACCATATAACCATAAGTAGTGCTGTCTCCAAGGCAAACTATTTTCATAAAATATCACCAGCAATTTTTATATTAAATTTATTATATATAATTATAAAATAAATTAAAATATTTTTCTCTAAAATATATTTGTATTTTTTTAAAAACACGTATAACATATATGCATAATTTTTTGCAGGTTTTTATTATGACAAAAGACATGACTGTAGGAAGTCCGTTTAAAACTATAATATATTTTTCTATACCAATGCTTATAGGAGGAATATTTCAGCAATTTTATGGAGTTGCTGATACCATTATTATAGGCAAGTTTGTAGGTTCAAGGGCATTAGCTTCTATTGGGGCTACTACTTCCACTATGTTTTTCTTTTTATCTTTTGCTATAGGTTTTACTAATGCTTTTTCTATAGTGATGGGGCAGTTTTTTGGGGCTAAAAATGAAAGTATGCTTAAAACTACTTTTATTAGTTCCATATATTTAACATTATTTAGCTCTTTAATTCTTTTTGTACTTGGTATATTTTTATCAAGACCTCTTATGATATTACTACAAACACCAAGAGATATAATAGATAATTCTGTATTGTATTTGCAAATATGTGTGGGCTTATCATTTGGGCAACTTATATATAATGGAGCTTCTAGTATATTAAGGGCTTTGGGAGACAGCAAAACTCCTTTATATTTTTTGATACTTACAACTGTTTTAAACATTATATTAGATTTAGTTTTTGTTGCTTTACTCAAAATGAATGTATTTGGTGTTGCCATTGCTACTGTAATATCGCAAATAATATCTGCTTTTTTAAGTGTGTTATACATTATTAAAAAATTTCCAATACTAAAACTTTATAGAGAAGATATTGTTTTTAATTTTGATAATTTATTTATGATAATAAAAATAGGCGTTTCTATGAGTGTGCAGGCAATATTTTTATCTATAGGTGAGATGATTATAAGCGGAGTTGTTAATACATTCGGTACTAATGTTGTAGCATCATATACTACAGGAAACAGAATAAATCAATTTGCTTCTATGGCATATTTTGTAGTGTCTGAAGCTTTTGCTGTTTATGTAGCACAAAATTTCGGAGCACAAAAGTTTGACAGAATTAAAGAAGGTTTTAGAAGCATAATAATATTATCATTATCTTTAAGTTTATTTGCTACTTTGGTGATATTTATATTTGGAGATAATTTAATAAGGCTATTTATTTCAAGCAATGATGAATATATAGAAATAATAGTAGAGATATGCAGAGGCTATTTAAGAATATCATCAATGTTTTACCCGTTTTTAGCTATAATATTATTATACAACAACTCTATAAGAGCAATAGGAAAAGCGCTTATACCTTTAATTTCTGGAATAGTTGAGCTTGTTATAAAGGTTGGAGGTTCAGTATTTTTGTCTATACCATTTGGATATGTTGGAGTGTGGTTTGCAAATCCTGTTGGCTGGGCTTTGGGTATACTTCCTTCTTGCATTTATTTTCACAAGTATGCTTTTAAAAAGTAGGGTTTAATGTTTAGCCTTTTTTGAAGTGATATTTTTATGCACAGATTTTTTTGCCGGCTTTAATTGTTTAAGCTGATTTATTTTCTCTCTTATTTCAATAGCCTTTTCAAACTCTAAACTGTCTGAAGCTTTTTTCATCTCTTTTTCAAGCTCTTTTATATAATCATCACTTTTTTGTTCTGGGTCAATTTTTACTCTTTCATTGAAGCGTCTAAAGTCAAAATGAAGCTCATAAGAAGTTTCAACTTTTTCTTCTCTTTCAATTATATCTTGTATTTTTTTGATTATTGTTTTTGGAGTGATGTTATGCTCTTTGTTGTAGTCCATTTGTATTTTTCTTCTTCTTTCTGTCTCTTCAATGGCTACTTTCATAGCATCGCTTATAGTGTCTGCAAACATTATCACTCTGCCGTTAGCATTTCTTGCAGCACGCCCTATAGTCTGTATTAGAGTAGTGGTATTTCTTAAAAAACCTGTTTTGTCGGCATCAAGTATTAGTATGAGTGATACTTCAGGTACATCAAGCCCCTCTCTTAAAAGGTTAATACCCACAAGCACATCAAAAGCCCCAAGCCTCAAATCTCTTATTATCTCAACACGCTCAACTGTTTGAATGTCTGAATGCAAATAACGAGTTCTAACACCATTTTCATTTAAATATTTTGTGAGGTCTTCTGCCATTTTTTTTGTGAGTGTTGTTATAAATATTCTTTCGTTGTTGGATACTGTTTTTTTTATCTCTTCAAGAATTCTGTCTATTTGACCGTTTATAGGATATACTTCAATTATAGGGTCAAGGAGTCCTGTAGGGCGAATTATCTGCTCTACAACTTGGCTGCTTTTTTTAAGTTCATATTCTGCAGGAGTAGCACTAATATATATTGTATCATTAGTGAGGCTTTCAAACTCTTCAAAAAATAATGGACGATTGTCTAATGCTGAAGGAAGCCTAAAACCATATTTTACTAAAGTCTCTTTTCTGCTTCTATCTCCAAAAAACATTCCTCTAATTTGAGGAACACTCACATGCGACTCATCTATTATCGTTAAAAAATCTTTTGGAAAATAGTCTATCAAACAAGCAGGTCTATCTCCCTCTTTACGTCCTGACAATGGGCGAGAGTAGTTTTCTATGCCTGCACAGTATCCCACTTCTCTAAGCATTTCTAAGTCATATTTTGTTCTTCCATATATTCTTTCAGCTTCTACCAATTTTCCTTCGGATTTAAATTTATTATATTGTTCTTCAAGTTCTTCTTCTATTAATTTTATTCCTGCTGCTAATTTGTCTCCGCCTGTAACGAAGTGTTTTGCAGGATATATTACAACTCTATCTTGCTCGGCAATTTTTTGTCTTGTGATAGGGTTAATTTTTATGATGCGTTCAACGGTATCTCCAAAAAACTCTACTCTTATAACCTCATCAGAATAGGCACTCATTATCTCTAAAGTATCTCCCATTACTTTAAATCTTGCCCTCTCAAGCACATCTTTAACACGTTCATATTGTATAGACACTAATTTTTCGATTATCTCATCTCTGTCATATTCTCCGTCTTTTTCTATTGCGATATAGAGCTTTCTATAATCTTCAGGAGAACCCAAACCATATATACATGAAACAGAAGCAACAATTATAACATCTCGCCTTTCAAGAAGCGAAGTAGTAGCTTTAAGTCTTAGCCTGTCAATCTCATCATTAACTGAGGCGTCTTTATCAATATATAAATCCTTAGCAGGAACATATGCTTCAGGCTGATAGTAGTCATAATAAGAAACGAAATATTCAACTGCATTGTTTGGAAAGAAGTCTTTTAATTCTCTGTAAAGCTGTGCTGCCAAAGTTTTGTTATGCGACATTACAAGAGTAGGGCGGTTTGCTTTTTCTATAACATTTGCTATAGTGAATGTCTTTCCGCTTGCAGTAACTCCGAGCAGTGTTTGATATTTATTTTTATTTTCAAGCCCTTTAACTAAAGAGTCTATTGCTGTTATTTGGTCTCCTGAAGGCTTGAAATTCGATTCTATTTTAAAACTTTTCATTGTGCCTCATAATTAATAATATAGTAGTTTATTTTATAACATAATTCTTAAAAAGTAAAACATAGTAAATACTTTTAAGTTTGTAAAAAATATTTTTAAGTTTTTTGTTTGTGGTGGCTTTGCTCCTGCGAAGCGTGCCCTTAGGGTACACACCCCCACTTCTTTTACCGACGCTCTGCGTGCCTGCGGCAAGGTACCTTCGGTATTGGTATAAAAGAACCTTATATCCTTCGGATACGCTTCGCGAAGAACTGCATTCTTATTATAAATTTTATAATTTAATTGTACATTAAAAGGCACTCCTCCGCACGACTAAGAAGTTATAATTAAAGAATAACATTACCGTGCGGCAAGGTGGTACAGCTCGTACGCGGGAAAAAGTTGATAATATATCCTTATAAAAAATATAATTATTTAAATATAAAAATTGCTTATATTGTTTTTTATAATACCTTATACCGATAATATATGATATGGATAATAATATAGTTCATACACCTGTAATGCTTAAAGAAATTCTAAGCTTCATACCAGAAAATGCAAATATTGCAGTGGACGCTACATTAGGAGAGGGCGGACATACTAAAGCAATGCTTGATTTGAATCTTGAAGTTCATAGCTTTGAAAGAGATGATAAAATACTTGAAGTTGCAAAAGAGAGACTTAAAGATTATCAGAAGTTTCACTACTATAATAACACTTATGATAAAATGCTAGAAGAGCTTGATGAAAATGTTATTGGCAATGTGGATTTTATGCTTTATGACCTTGGCGTTTCTATGTTTCATTTTAAAAAAGCTAATAGAGGATTTTCTTTTAAAGATGATGTTAAACTTGATATGCGTCTTGGTATTAATAATAAAAGTGCTTATGATGTTATTAATAGTTATTCAGAAAAAGAGCTTGAGAGAGTTTTTAGAGAATATGGTGAGATGCATAATGCTTCAAAGATTGCCAATATTATAGTAAATGAAAGAAAGAAGAAAACTATAGAAACTTCCAAAGAATTAGAAAATATTATATTTCATCATACTGATAAATCAAAAAGATTTGGTAAGATTCACCCTGCAACATTAGTTTTTCAGGCTATAAGGATAGAAGTTAATGATGAACTTAATATATTAGAAAAATCAATTTCTAATATTAGCAAAATTTTAAAAAACGGCGGAGTTGCTGCTATAATGAGTTATCATTCTTTGGAAGATAGAATAGTTAAGAGATTTTTGAAAGATAATGAAAAAACTAAAAATAAAGATGGCATATTTAAATTACTAAATTCTAAGGTTATAACTCCGACAAATGAAGAGATAAAATTAAATCCAGCAAGCAGAAGTGCTAAACTTAGAGTTGCAAAATTAATAATTTAATTTGAGGTTTTATGAAAAGACAAAAAAGTTATTGACAATAATAAAGAAACAAAAAAAGAGAAAAAAACATATAGTCTTGGGGCTTTATTCTTGGTTATTATTATATTTGTAATATTTTCTATAGGGCTTACTTTTATAAGAAATATGAAGTCTAATGAAATTTTACAAGAGGCTCATAATTTAGATAAACAAATAGAAGTTTTAGAAAAAGAAGTAAAAGTGCTTACTGCAAAAGAGGCACAATTATCCTCTCCAAATAGATTCATAGAAACAGCTATAATCAATGGTTTTAGTTCTGCTGGAAATGAAGATGATATTATATATTTAAAAATAGAGTCAGATAAATAATATTTTACCATTTATAAAGTTTTAGTATTTAAATTAGTAATAAAAAATAATTTAGGTAAATAAAAATGAAATATTTTAAAAATCTTATAAAAGGCTATGATAATTTAAATATTAAAGAAATAACAAAAGAAAGCTTAAAATTAGAAATAAAATCCATAGCTTATAATTCAAAACTTGTAAAAAAAATTATATATTTGTTGCTATTAAAGGCTTAAAAGATGATGGTCATAAATATATAGAAAGTGCCATTAAAAATAAAGCAAGTATTATTATTTATGACATTTCTGCAGATAAAAGTTTTATTAACAGTCTAAAAGAAAAATATAAAAATGTTTGTTTTGTAGGAAGTAAAAATCCAAGAGAAACTTTAGCATATATGTCTGCTAAACTCTATGATGAGCCTACAAAAAAAATGCATTCAATAGCTATAACAGGAACTAACGGAAAAACTACTACAAGCTATCTATTAAAAGCCGCATTAGAAAGTGCTAAAAATAAAATAGCACTAATAGGCACTATAAAAAATATGATAGGCAAATCAGAAATAAAAACTAATCTTACAACTCCAGAATCTATAGATTTAGAAAGTATTTTTGATAAAGCATATAAAAAAAATGTTTCTCATATTGTAATGGAAGCTTCTTCTCAAGCACTTGCTATGGATAGATGCGACTATATAAATTATGATGCTGCAATATTTACAAATCTCACAGAAGACCATTTGGATTATCATATTGATATGAAAAATTATTTGAAGGCTAAATTAAAATTATTTTCTCTGCTTAAACAAAGCTCTAAAAAAGAAAAAATTGGCTATTATAAATATAAGTACAGATTATTTTAAAGAGATAAAAAATTATATAAAAAAATTAGATTTAAAAATGGTTACTTATGGCTTAAATGAAAAAGCTGATTATTATGCCAAAATTATAACTCTAAACTCAAAATATAGTGAATATGAGTTTTATGCTAAGGGAAAGTTTATATCAAAAGTAAAGTTATCTCTTTTGGGCGAGTTTAATGTTGTTAATTCTTTATCTGTATTAGCTTATGCATATGAATATAAATTAGATATAGAAAAAGTAATAAAAGCTATTAGAAAGGTTCAGGTTTCTGGAAGGTTTGAAATAGTGAGCGGTGAGAAATGTCCTTTTATTGTGGCTGTCGATTATTCTCATACGCCAGACAGTTTAGAAAATATATTAGTGGAATCTAGAAAATTAAAACCTAATAGGGTGATAGTGGTATTTGGATGCGGAGGGGACAGAGACAGGAAAAAACGTCCTATAATGGCTTCTATTGCAGAAAAATATGCTGATATATCTATACTAACTACAGATAATCAAAGAACTGAAAGCATAGAGCAAATAATGTCTGATATAGAAAAGGGCTTTACTCATTCTAACTACAAAAAAATAATAGACAGAAAAGAAGCTATATTTGAGGCAATTAAAGAAGCAAAAGAAAATGATATAGTGATAATAGCAGGCAAAGGTCATGAAACCTATCAAATATTCCCAGATAAAACTATTCATTTTGATGATACTGAGGTTGCTAGAGAAGCATTATCAAATATAGATAAATGTTAGAGTGTTCTAAAAAATATGCTTCTATCTATTGACTTTATTTATTTAAAGATATATAGTTTTTAAATAATATAAATTTTTTGATTTTTAAATTTGAAGGAGATAAATATTATGAAGATAACATTTCAAGGCGGAGAAGTACATTTAGAAGGTGTTTCATTAGTAGAAGGTGCTAAAGCTCCTGATTTTACTGGAGTTAAAACAGATTTAAGTCCATGGTCTTTAAAAGATGCTGGCGATACAGTAAAAATTATTTCTTCTGTACCATCTTTGGATACTCCTGTATGTGATGTACAAACTAAAAGATTTAACAAAGAAGCTGCTTCTTTACCTGGTGTAACAGTTGTAACAGTTTCTTTAGACTTACCTTTTGCTCAAGCAAGATGGTGTGCTGCTGCTAATGCTAATTCACATATAGTATTATCAGATTATGCTGAAAGAGATTTTGGTAAGAAATTTGGTACTTTAATAAAAGAATTAAAACTTCTTACTCGTGCTGTATTTGTACTTGATAAAAACAATGTTGTAAAATATGTACAGTATGTTCCAGAAATCACTAATGAACCTGATTATGAAGCAGCAATAAAAGCAGCTAAAGAGCTTTTATAATTAAAAAATATTTTAGAAATTAAGCATATCTTTATTTGTTAAAGGTATGCTTTTTTTAAATAAGGAGTTTAATAGATGAGTATATATGACTATACAGTAAAAGATGCTGAAGGCAAAGATGTAAAATTAAAAAAATATGAAGGAAAAGTTTTACTTATAATTAATAGTGCAACTAAATGAGGGTTTACTAAACAATATTCTGCGTTGCAGGATTTATACAAAAAATATAAAAAAGATGGTTTTGAAATATTAGACTTCCCTTGTAATCAATTCGGCGGACAGGCAAAAGAGCCTATTGAAGAAATTGCTGAGTTTAGAAAAGAAAAATACGGCGTTACTTTTAAGTTATTTGATAAAGTAAAAGTTAATAGCAAAAATGCTGACCCTTTATTTACTTATTTAAGAACCGAAAAACCAACTGAAGAGGGTGTTGATAAAATAAGATGGAATTTTGGTAAATTTTTAATAGATAGGCAAGGCAATATAGTAGGGCGTTATGACCCTAGGGTAAAACCTGAAGAACTTGATGAGATAGTATCAGAGTTATTAAAAAAATAATGAAAAATTAAGAGCTTTTATATATCATTATATATAAAAGCTCTTTTTTATTATGCATTCTTTATAAAAAGCAAAACAATCTGTAATTTTAAATAGCATTTCAAGTTTCAATTATATTATATATAAAATTTAAATATTTATTAATAAATCATTTTTTATTTTTATCTAAAAAATTTTGTATTTTTTATCAAAAATCTAAAAAAATTATAAAAAAATTTGAATTACAATTTTTATTTTATTAAACTATCAAATATAAGCTAAAAAAGTAGGAGTAAAAAATGAAAAAGTTTTTATTAACAGTAACAGCTGTATTTATTTTGGCAGCAAGTTCTGTATTTGGTATGTATGGTGCCGACAATACCTGGCTATTTTTCCTAATTCATGGAAATCAGTTAAGAGCTAGAATGAATCAGGTAGGATTTACCTTGGGAAATGGAACCGTTAAAGGTACATTTGGATTCAAAGCTAATACAGGTTTGACAGGTCAGATTTTTACAACCAAAGGAAATAAAAATTTAGAAGCTACTGTATCCGGCGGTATAGGATATACTGGAGATGGTTTTGGAGTAGGTGTTGGTTATAACTACACTTATAATAATGCTGCAGGTGGTAATGTTGATGCTCATACACCTGTATTTGTATTCAATGCTGTAAATAATAATTTAAGAGTAGCAGTTCCTGTAAGTATAAGCTCTAAAGCTGACCTTAATAATGGAAAAACTGATTATTTTGGTTTAAGCATACCTGCTCAGATAAGATACTATACTGGAATAGATGCTTTCAACTATATTAGATTTGAGTTTAATTATGGTCAAAATTCATATAAAGAGGGTACAGTTAATTACTCTGCAAAAAATCTTAGCTTCCAATTAAGACTTCATTTCTTAAATACAGTAATAGAAAATGTAACAGTTAATCCTTTCTTAAGAGTAGACTTTGCTTCTGCTTTAGATGCTAAAGGAAAAACTGCTATAGTTGGAACTTTGGGCGGAAGCTATACTAGCGATATTAAAGCTTGGACAGTAGCTGGTGCTGCTGAGGCAACTGCTGGTCAAGAAGCTTATGACAGAAACCCTTATGATTTAAGAATACTTCCTAGTATATCTTTAACTGTAAATACAGATATAGTTAACTTTATATTTGAACCTGGTATAGGTTATAGAGTTGAAGATTACGGAAAACAAGGAGGCAAACTTGAACATAGTGTATATTGGTCTGCTTACGGAGAGGTTTATGTAAGACCTATACCTGCTTTAGAATGGTACTTCGAAATGGATGTAAACAATGGTGTTCCAAAATTACAAGATCAAAGTACTACTTTACCTATTGCGTTTGGTGCTAATAGCGGTATAACTTGGTATTTACCTTCTTTAAATAAATAATGATTCTAAGTAAAACTACATTGTTTTGAAATAACATTAAAAAAGGGGCTTGATATATTATTGTCAGTCCCTTTTTATTGTGTAATTTTTTTATTTTAATAACTTTATATATTGTTTTAATCTTTACATAAAAAATAATATCAGATAAAATTCTTTAAAGTTAAAGTTAATAATAAATAAATATTCTTTTTTATAAATATTTAATTTTATAGCATAGTTTTTGACAATTAGTAATTTTCTAGTATAATTTATATGTTTTATTTAATGTTTTTAGAGGCATTTTTATATGAATAAAAAAATAGAAATATGCGTGGACAGTGTAGAATCATGCATTAATGCTGAGAAAGGCGGAGCTGACAGACTTGAGCTTTGCGGCAATATGTTTGAAGGAGGCACAACTGCTAGTTATGGTGTTTTGCAATTGGCAAGAGAAAAAGTAAATACGCCGATATATGCAATGGTGCGTCCGAGAGGCGGAGATTTTTGTTATAATGATATTGAGTTTGAAATAATGAAAAGAGAAATAAAACTCATGAAAGAATTAAAAATTGACGGCATAGTATTTGGCATACTTACTAAAGAAGGAAAAGTTGATAAAGAAAGATGCTCTAAATTATTAGATTTATGGGGAACTAATAAAGCTACTTTTCACAGGGCAATAGATGTAAGTTCTAATTTAAACGAGGCATGTGAGGATATTATATCGCTTGGTTTTGAGAGAATACTCACTTCAGGAGGTGAGGCTAATGTTATGAGCGGTATAATAAAATTAAAAGAATTGGTTGAAAAATATAATGATAAAATAATAATAATGCCAGGAAGCGGAATAAACGAAAGAAATATTGAATATATAAATGACACTGTTAAAGCAAATGAATATCATATGACAGCAAACAAAACAGTTGAAAGTGTTATGCAATATAGAAATGAAAACGTGTTTATGGGGGCAAGTTTAAGACCGCCTGAGTTTAGTGTTAAATATACCGATGAAAATAAAGTAAAAAATATAAAATCAAAAATATAATATTGACATAAATTTATATTTAATTATGATATCTATTCAATAATTTAATAAATAATTAAAAAAAATATAAAAATAATGAATAAAGAAGAATTAGTTTCTACATTAAAATATGCTTTTCCAAAGACTATACCAGTTCTTATAGGGTATTTATTTTTAGGTATGGCCTATGGAATATTAATGAAGGCAAAGGGTTTTAGTACTTTTCTTGCTATGTTTATGAGTATGGCCGCCTACTGTGGAAGTATGCAGTATGTTGCTATAAATTATTTGTTTTTAGCTCCTTTTAATCCTATATATGCTTTTATATTAACATTAACGGTAAACTCAAGAATGTCTTTTTATGGTATATCAATGGTAAGTAAATATAAAGGGACTGGTTTATTAAAGCCGTTTTTAATATTTTCTTTAAGCGATGAAACTTTTTCTATACTTTGCAGCGGCAATGTTCCTAAAAATATAAATAAAAAAGCGTTTTTATTTTTTGTTTCTTTTTTTGATTATATTTATTGGGCTTTGGGTACTTTGATTGGCTGTTTAATAGGCAATATTGTTAAATTTAATACTAAGGGACTTGATTTTGTTTTAACTGCTTTATTTGTTGTGATATTTGTAGAGCAATGGCTTGACAGTGATAATAATCATAAAGGGGCTATTATAGGGCTTGTATGTTCTATACCTATTTTGATATTTAAAACTAATATATTTATAGTGCTTTCTATGATTTTAATATTTATAGTGATAAGCGTTAGTTATAATTTTGATAAGCATAAAGAAGGTAAAATTAATGACTAATAAAGAACTTTTTATAACTGCATTAATAATTGTTTTTGCAACGGCTATTTTAAGGATTTTTGTCCTTTTATAATAATAAGAAAGTCCGTTGCTGAGAGAAGATATATTAAATATTTAGGCGATATAATGCCTTATGCTATGATAGCACTTCTTGTAATATATTGCATAAAAGATATAAATATAATAAAATTCCCATATGGCTTGCCTGAAATAATATCTATAATTGTAGTAGCTGTTTTTCAAATTGTTAAAAGAAATGTTCTTATTAGTATAGGTTTAGGTACAGTTGTATATATGTTTTTGGTGCAGGTTATTTTTGTTTAGGATTTATGTTTATGGATAGAATAAAAGTAAAATCTCAAAATGTAGTAAAACTTCTTATTGAAAAGAAATTAAAGATTACTTCTGCCGAGTCTTGTACGGGAGGACTTTTTTCTTCTTATATAACATCTGTAAGCGGTTCATCAGAATGCTTTGAGGGCTCTTTTGTAACATATTCTAATAGAATAAAAAATAAGATGATAGGTGTGAAAGAAGAAACTCTATTAAAATATGGTGCGGTTAGTGAAGAGTGCGTATTAGAAATGGCAGAAAATAGCAAAAAAATAATGAATAGTGATATATCAATAGCAATAAGCGGCATAGCTGGTCCAAATGGAGGCACTGAAGATAAGCCTGTTGGATTGGTATTTGTATGTATAGCTGCAGAAAATTATATAAAAGCTTATAAAAATATATTCTATGGCGACAGAGACAATATTAGGGAGTTAAGCGTGCTATTTGCTTTAGATTTGGTTGAAAATTATATACAAAATCTTTAATTTATAAAAATCTTAAAAAATGATAGCAAAACCTTTAAAAAGTGAAAAAAGTAATATAAAGGGTCAAAAATATTATGTTTACTTATTGACAAAAATAATTATGTAAACTAATATATAAAATATATAAAAAATTTGGAAATAAACATAATTTTTTTATAAAGTAAACATAACTATATCCGATACAAGATAAAGAGAACTTTTTAAGGTGGTATTCTAATGGATTTTGTGAATAAATTAATTGGGCAAGTAAAAAATATTTTCGCAAAAACTACAAAAGTACAAAAAGCAATACTCATAGGGGTATTAGTAGTTGCTTTGGGAGCAATAGTAGCTACAGTATTTTTTACTTCTAGAAGGGCAGGTACATTATTATTTCAAAATGCATTAACACAAGAAGATGCAAGAAATGTTATAGCTGTTTTGGATGCAAACAATATAAAGTATCAATATAGAAATGGATTTATTACATTAAACAATGAAGCTGATAAAGCTAAAGCTGAATTAGAATTGGTAAAAGAAGGCAGAATGCCAATGGGAGTAGACGGTTGGGAATTATTTGATGCTCCTCGTATTGGTATAACAGATGCAGAATTGGATATTAACAAAAGAAGATCATTAACAAAGGCAATAACACAGCTTTTAACTAAATTAGATTTTGTACAAGAGGCTACAGTTGATTTAGCATTCCCTAAAAAAGAATATTTAACAGATGTAGATTCACCAGTTACAGCATCAGTAGTAATCAAAGCTCAGCCTTTTAAAGAAGAAATTTTAAGAGACCCAAAAACAGTTAGAGGTTTACAGCAATTAATAGCTATGGGTGTTGATAAATTAAAGCCTGAGTTTGTAACAATTACAGACAGTACAGGCTATGTATTAACTGATTTTACAGATGAAGCTGCTAACTTAAAATTAAAAGTAGCTCAAGAAGAGTTAAAAATAGTTGATAGAGAAAGAAAAAAGATAGAAAACAAAATAAGACAAACATTAGGAAGAATATATACAAACAGAGTAGAAACAACAATAGCATTAGAGCTTATATGGGACGATATTAGTATAACAAATAATTTAGTACTTCCTATAATACTTAAAGAAGATGACCCAGCAACACCTTATGATGACAGCCAATTTACAAACAAAGTTCAAGTATCAAGCCGTACAGTAACAGAAGATTGGAAAGGTCAGCAATTTATACCTCAAGGAGCAGCTGGTGCAGAAGAGAATGTTCCTCCTGGATATAAAGATAAAACAGACAGATGGCAAACATACACAAAAACAGATAGCCAAGATAACTATGAATTAAGTAAAAGATATGAGGCTATAAAGAAAGGAAGCTATCAGATAGGTAAAATATCAGCTGCAGTTGCTTTAGACGGAAGATGGACAAAGGTTTATGATGCTAATGGTAATGCTATAATAACTAATGGTTCTAGCTATTTAAGAGAATATCACCCAGTAACTGCTGATGAGATAAAAAATGTTACAGCATTAGTACAAGCTGCTATAGGATATGACTTAAAAAGAGGAGACCAAGTAAGCGTAACACATATTCAGTTTGACCATTGGGATAGATTTAATGCAGAAGATGCTAAATTATTAAGAAATAACTTTATAAAGAGAGTTCTTATAATTTCTATGATAGGATTATTAGCATTGTTTATATTAGTGCTTATAATCAGATCTATACAGAAAGAGCTTGCTAGAAGACGCAGACTTAGAGAAGAAGAGCTTGAGCGTAAGCAAATGGAAATGCGCAGACAGGCTATGATGAATGCTAATGAAGAGCCTATGAGTGAGATTAACTTAGAAGATGCAGCTCGTAAGAAATTAATGGAAGAGGTTATAAGAGTGAGTCATGAGAGACCAGAGGATGTTGCTCAATTGCTACGTACTTGGATGGCAGACGATAAATAAGTAAATAAAAATATTGAGTTATAAATTTTAATAGGAGTTTAAGTATGGCTACGGCTAATAATGAAAAAGAAAAAAAACAACGCGTATTAAGCGGACGTCAGAAAGTTGCTATATTTTTAGTTTCTTTGGGAATGGAAGCTTCTAGTGAGATATTTAAGCATTTACGCGAAGAGGAAATAGAGCAAATCACATTTGATATTGCGAGACTTGAGAATATTGAATCTGCCGATAAAGATGCTGTATTTAGAGAATTCCAAGAGATGATGATAGCTCAAGACTTTATAACTCAAGGCGGTATAGATTATGCTAGAGACTTGCTTGAAAGATCTGTAGGAAGCCAGAAGGCAAGCGATATAATAAACAGACTTACTTCTTCATTACAAGTAAGACCATTTGATTTTATACGCCGTACAGACCCAGCTCACTTGCTTAACTTTATACAAGGTGAGCACCCTCAAACTATAGCACTTATTTTGGCATATTTGGAAGCTCCAAAAGCTGCAAGCATATTAGGAGCATTGCCTTCAGAAATACAGCCTGATGTTGCTAAGAGAATTGCTACAATGGACAGAACTTCTCCAGAGGTTTTAAGAGAGGTTGAAAGGGTACTTGAGAGAAAACTTTCTACACTTGCTAGTGAAGACTTTACTTCTGCAGGCGGTATAGATTCTATAGTTGAAATTATTAACAGTGTTGATAGGTCTACAGAGAAAAGTATTATCGAGAGTTTGGAAGAAGACGATCCAGAACTTGCAGAAGAAATCAAGAAACGTATGTTTGTATTCGAAGATATTGTTTTACTTGATGATAGAGCTATACAAAAAGTACTTCGTGAAGTTGACTCTAGTGATTTGGCTAAAGCACTTAAGAGTGTTGATTCTGATGCTCAAGATAAAGTTTATAGAAACATGTCTAAACGTGCTGCTGCTTTACTTAAAGAGGATATGGACTTTATGGGACCTGTTCGTCTTAAAGACGTTGAAGAAGCTCAGCAAAAGATTGTTAATATCATTCGTAAGCTTGAAGAGCAGGGAGACATTGTTGTGGCTCGTGCTGGTGAAGATGAAATGGTTGTTTGATGTGTATTTATTTTGATTATTAATTAGGAGTTTTAATTATGCCAGAAAAGGTTTTTAAGGCTAAAAGTATTGTTGAACTTACTCAGAAAGTTAATATAGCTGTACCTCATCATAAGCTTCAAGAGGAGATAGATTTTGAAGAACAGGAAGAGTATCATGGTCCTTCTATAGAGGAGATTGAGGCAGAGATTGCTGGACTTAGAGCTCAGTGGGAAGAAGATTTAAAAGACATGAGAAGAAAGGCTGCTGATGAGGCTCAGAGAATTATAGAAGATGCTAAAAATCAGGCTTTTGAAATTTTTAAAGCTAAGCAAAATGAAGTTCATATTATGTCTGAACAGGCTAAAGTAGATGCTTCAAGAATCATACAAGATGCTAATGCTGAAAAAGAAAGAATACAAAATGAGTCTGAATCTATAAAAGAAGCTGCATACAAAGAAGGATATGCTAAAGGTTATGATGAAGGCTTTGAAAAATCTTTTGCTGACGGCAATAATGATTTAACTAAACTTAATGAAAAGTTAAAAAAGATATTAGCTGAAACTATTAATAAGAGAAATGAAATAATAGATACAGCAGAAGCTCAGCTTATAGAAGTTGCTATACTTATTGCTAAGAGAGTAGTAAAAATGCTCACAGAAAAAGACAAGGGTATAGTAATAAGGAATATTCAAGAGGCATTAAGAAGAATTAAAGGAAGAACTAAAATCACTATAAGAGTAAATATTGATGATTTAGAGATTTCTGCAAGGCATAAAGATGAGTTTTATCAGATGCTTGATAAGATTGAGGGTGTTACTGTATTAGAAGACCCTAATGTTGATGTGGGCGGTTGTATGATAGAAACTGATTTCGGCGACATTGATGCTAGAATTAACACTCAATTAAATGAAATAGAAACTGCTATAAAAGAAGTAGAGCCTATAAAAGGATTTTAATTATTAAGAAAAAACTACTATATATAAAAAGGTTTATTTATGTTTGAAGGCGGAAAAATAGAGGGTGAGAGAGAGCATTCTTTTAGAGAGATACATGACTCTTTTGACAAATACAGAAAGGTTGTTGATGATGTTGCAATGCTCAAGTTTTGCGGTAAGGTAAAAGAGGTTATAGGTTCTCTTGTTGTGAGTGAAGGTCCTTTTGCAAAGCTTGGAGATATTTGCCGTATATACAAAAATGATGATACATATATAGATGCTGAAGTTATAGGGTTTAGAAATCAAGATGTTTTACTTTCTACTTACGGAAGTGTAAACGGTATTACTTTTGGAAATATGGTTTATTCTTTTGATAAGCCTTTATCTATTATTTGTTCTGAGAAGATTTTAGGTACTGTATTAAATGGTATGGGTAAGCCTTTAAGCGGCGGCGGACATAAATTTTATGAAACTCCTATACCTATAAATCATACTTCTGTAAATCCATTAAATAGACCAAGAATTAAAAAGAATATACAAACAGGTGTACGTGCTATAGACGGGCTTCTTACCGTTGGCAAGGGTCAGCGTATGGCTATAATGAGCGGTACGGGTGTTGGTAAATCTACGCTTTTATCTATGATAGCAAGAAACACTAATGCTGATGTTAATGTTATTGCATTAATTGGTGAGAGAAGAAGAGAGGTATTAGATTTTATAGAAAGAGACCTTGGAGAAGAGGGCTTAAAAAGAAGTGTAGTTGTTGTTGCTACTAGCGATGATGCTCCGCTTTTAAGAGTACGTGCTGCATATACTGCTACTACAATAGCCGAATATTTTAGAGACCAAGGCAAAGATGTTATGTTTATGGTGGACTCTGTAACTCGTTTTGCTTTAGCTCAAAGAGAGATAGGGCTTTCTAGAGGTGAGCCTCCTACTACAAGAGGATATACTCCTAGTGTTTTTTCAGAATTAGCACAATTATTAGAGAGAACTGGTACTTCTTCAAAAGGCACAATTACAGCTTTCTACAATGTATTGGTTGAAGGTGATGATTTGGACGAGCCTATTACTGATGCTGTGAGAGGTATATTAGACGGGCACATTGTTTTATCTAGAGATTTAGCTAATAGAGGACATTTCCCTGCTATTGATATAAATAAAAGCATATCTAGGATTATGAATGAAGTTGTTTCTAATATGCATAAAAAAGCTGCTAGAGAGTTTTTGAAAATGAGTGCTGATTATAATGAAGTTAAAGAGCTTATTATGATTGGCGGTTATGCTAAGGGAAGTATGCCTGAAGTTGATAGGGCTATAGAATATAAACCTTTGATGGATAGGTATTTACAGCAGGATATGTATGAGCTTTCTAGTTTTGCAGACAGTAAAGAAAATCTGCTTTCTATGTTTTATTCTAAAAATGAAATAGAAGAGGATTTACTTAATAATGGCGATGTAAAAAGTGCAAATGACTATAAAGAAATTTCCGATAATGTTAAACAGGAAGACAGTGTTGTAATATTATAATTTAAGTGTTAGAAGATTATGAAGAGATTTGATTTTAAACTTGAGCCTTTATATAAACTTAGAAAAAACATAGAGAAAAAAAAACAGGCCGAAGTTGCGGAGGTTTCTGCTTTATATAACAAAGAAAAAGAGGGTAAAGATAATTGCATTTTAAAAATAAATGACGGTATAAAAATAGTAGACTCTATTGAAGACACTAGCGAGATGATTAATATGAGTATTTATTTGGGAGAATATATGCTTGCTTTAAACTCTCAAATAGCAATACATGATAGGAAGATGTCTGAAATAGGAATTGAGCTTAGAAAAAGACAGAATGTTTTACAAGAGGCTACTAGACAGAGAAGGGCTGTTGAAATATTGAAAGAGAAAAAATTGTTGGAATATAAAAAGTTAATGAATAAAGAAGAGCAGTCTAAATTAGATGAATGGAAAAATGACTATTATGTCAATTAAAATAATTTAAGGATTTTTTTATGATAGAGGCAGTACAAAGAATACATGTTAGAATAGGGGAGATTCAAGAGAGATTTAATCAATTAGGTTTTGCTCCGCTTAATACAACTCCTCCTACAAAGCCTTTTTCTGAGCATTTAAATGAAGCTATTGCAGAAAACTCTGTAAAAAATAATAGTCAATTAGATAATATAAATAAAACTGATAATGTTGCAGCAACTGTAGAAGCAAGCAATAAAAAAATAAATACTAGTAATAACGAAGCATTTAATGGTAAAATTTCTTTTGGTGTATATGATGATGCCAGCAATAGTTTTTCTAAAGCTTTAAATGCCTATAAAAAAGCATCTTTCCCATCAACTTATGATGATATCATTAAAGAAGCTTCTACTAAATATTCTGTACCTGAAGATTTAATTAAGGCAGTTATAAAGCAAGAATCAAACTATATGCCTAATGCTGTTAGCCACAAGGGAGCTATTGGTTTAATGCAGATAATGCCTTCTACAGGAGTTGGTCTTGGAGTAACTGATAAAGAGATGCTTAAAGACCCTTATACTAATATAATGGCTGGTACTAAATATTTATCACAAATGCTAAATAGATATGACGGCAGATTAGATTTATCTTTATCTGCTTATAATGCGGGTCCTTCTTTGGTAGATAAATTACAAAGAATACCTAATATAGATGAAACTAAAAATTATGTTAAAAATATTATAGGCTATATAAAGTAAACATATTATTTTTGCTTGACTTTTTTAGTCTGTAATTTTATAATAAAAATGAAAAAGTGCCCACTTAGCTCAGCAGGTAGAGCATCACCATGGTAAGGTGAGGGTCATCGGTTCAATCCCGATAGTGGGCTTTGTTATCATTATTATTTTATTATTATAATATAATTTATTTAAAAACCATAAAATAAACTAAAAAAAAGAGGATTTATGAGAGTAAAACTTCTAGCGTTTATGGTTATTTTTTTTGTTAACTGTATCGCTTTCATACCCCTTAGACAAAACCCCGTATTATGTAAACACAGATAGCTACGACTCCTACAGAGAATTAATCAGAGGTGTACATTATTATAATCAAGAACGTTATGATGCAGCAATAGCTAGCTTTAGAACTTCTCTTAATACAAATCCAATGGATAAGTTTATTAGATATTGGTATAGCAGAGCTTTATATAAGGCTGGATATATGAATCTTGCTATTAATGAATGGATGAATATTACTAGAATGGGTTATCAAGACCCTATAATACTTTCTAAAATTAATAAATATTATACTGCAAATGTTGCCGAAGAGACTAAAGATACTTTAAGCAATTTTATTTATCTTAAAAACTTCTCTACAAATGCTAATTTCTTAAAAAATATTAATCAGCCTATACAAATAGAAATGGCTGAAGACGGTACTTTGTATGTATTAGATTATAGCGATTCTTCATTAAAGCAATTTGATGTAAACGGAAACTTAATAAGAAAAATATCAAATGGCAAAAGATTGGAAGAGCAGCAAAATAGTTGGTGGAGAAAGGCTATACAGTTTGTAACAAGAGTTTATCCTTATGAGAAATTAGAAAATCCTAGAGGATTCACTATTGATAATGACGGATATATATATATAGCAAACACTAAAAGAGATAAAATATTTAAATATGATAATAACGGAAATTATATTACAAATATAGGAAACACTGGCATAAGCAATGGTCAGCTTCTTGGTCCTTCTTCATTATATGCTGATAATGGAGGAAGGCTATATGTATCTGATACTGGAAATAATAGAATTGTAGTGTTTGATGTTAATGGAAATTATTTAGATAGTTTTGGAAAGATGGGTGAGAATGATGGAGAGTTCTTTTCTCCTGCGGGTATAGTTGTTGATAATAATTATATTTATGTTGCGGATATGGGTAATAAGAGAGTACAGAAATTCGATTTAAATGGCAATTATATTTCTACTATTAAGCATGAGTTGTTTAATGAGCCTAGAGGATTATCTTTTGCTTCTGATGGAAATTTGTTTATAGCTGATGGAAGCAGGGTGTATTATTATGATATAAATAATGATATTTTTACTTTGTTTAATAATTCTGAGAGATATACTGCTACTCCTACATCTGTAACTGAAGATGCTAATAAGAGTATTTATCTTACAGACTTTTTATCTGGAAGAATAGATGTTTATACAAGAAAAGAAGAGTATTATGCTAATTTAGATGTATTTATTGACAGAGAATATTTAAATAAATATCCTGTTGTTGTTGCTTCTGTAACTGTACGCGACAGACTTACTAATCCTATTGTTGGTCTTACTGCTGAGAACTTTGAAGTTATAGAAAATGATAATATATACGCTAAAGTTGGAATGTATGATGCTCCGGAGCTTCATGAGTATAGGTTTATATTCCTTATTGAAGACAGTGCTGCTGCTAAACCTTATGAAAGTAGAATAAAAGAAGAGATTAGTAATTTTACTTTGAGTTTAACTAATAATGATGAAGTAATGGTTATACATTATAATGATGAGGTTTATAAATCTGACGGATATTCTGCTGCTAATTTAAGAATATTAGAAAATGCTAATAATTTTAGATTTGTAGGCGGTATATCAGCTTTAGATAATGCTTATTATGAGGCTATTAGACTTTCTGCAAATAGTTTTAAGAAGACTGCTATCATTAACTTCTCAGTAAGCGACCCTGATGATACTGTATTTTCTATGATGGATTTTACAGACCTATATAACTATGCTAAAAATAATGCTGTTTCATTGAATCAAGTTTATATTGGAGTTAATAAAACAAATTATTTCTATGATTTAATGACTAAATCTACTTATGGCTATAGTATAAATGCTGACAATTCTATTAATTATGCTAATGAACTTATGAATATAAAAAATATTAATTTTGGAAGATATTTTATTTATTTCAATAGCTTTAAAAATAATTTAGAAAAAGGTCAGTATAGGTCATTAAAGGTGAGAGTTAATTATAGAGATATGTTTGGTGAAGAGGAATCTGGATTTATATTGCCTTAAAAGTTTTATAAATATTATAAAGGAGTAGATTAATATATAATCTATTCCTTTTTTTATATATTTTATAAAACACATAATATATAAAAAATATTACTAATTGAATTTCTTTTACTTTTTATAAGAATGAAAAAATATACATCTATCAAAGAATCTATTATAGCAAATCTTATTATTATAATAAATAATTTATTAAATATTTTGAAATTATAATAACTATATTATTATTTTCCTTTACTAAAGAATGAGCGTATCATAAGAAATCCTCCTATGACGGCCAATACTATATTTGGAAACCACATAGCAACAAATCCAGGCACTTTTCTGTTTCCTGCTATAATTTCTGCTACAGTAATTAATATATAATATACTACTACTACTATTACAGAAAGACCAAATCCAAAGCCTCTACCGCTTCTTTTACCAACTATACCCAAAGGAGCTCCAATAAATACCATAAACAAACAAGCAGCTGGTATTGATATAAATTTATGAAACTCTACGTAATAAAAATATGGCACAGATTCTTTTTCAGCAGTTTTTATTAATCTATCCAGTTCAGCATAATTTGTTGTTACATATGTATTTGAAAAAGAGCTAAGAGATACATTTGCATTTGTTAATATTATGTTTGTTGCACCGTCTAAATTAGTTATAAATGAGTTTGAATATGCCATTAATATCATATTGCTTATTTGATTTGTTACAGTTTCAAGTGAGCTAGATAAAGTATTATTAATTTTTTTTCTTATCTCCCATGCTGGTATTTCTCTAAGTCCTCTTTCATGGTCATTTAATTTACTGACATTCCTCACTATATTAATATCCATAGCATCAAAGACAGTAAAGTCATTGCTTACAAATCCATATACAGGCATCTCTTGAACTATTCCGTCATATAGAGTTAATGTTATAACTTTAGAATTAGCCTCATTGTTTTTCCACTTTCCGCTTTTAGCAGTAATAATTCTTCTAGCCTGAGAATTACCATCATAAATAACAACATTAGACATTCCGTTATTATCACTATAGTATGCCCCAATCGATAAATTAATGTCTGATATATAAGCAAACTCTAATTTACCAACTGCTATAGAAGGTCTTATATTAATAATATAAGAAAATAAAGCCCTATATCTATAATTTGATTCAGTCATTACAACATTATTAAAAAACAAAGAAAATAAGAAAGTAAAAAATCCAAGTATAATAATAGGTGCATATATTCTCATATGAGAAAAACCTAAAGCACGCATTACTATTATTTCATTATCAGAAGAAAGTCTTCCATACCCCATAATACCAGCCATTAGTATAGACATTGGTATAGTGATTGCTACGTTAAATGGAAGCATATAAACAAATATCTCTAAAGAAGTCCATATAGGTGCCCCATTGTTTAATATAAGCTTAAATAATTCTGGTAAAAGCTGTATTACAAATATAAATGTAAAAAAAAGCACTCCTGCTATAAAAGGACCTATAGCTTCTAATATAATATATTTCTTTATCTTCTTCATAACAATAAATTATAAACTATTTATAAAAACTCCAAATATTAATATAATTAAAGATATATATGTTAAATAATCTATTATAATAGGAGAAAGTAAAATTATAAATGCTTTTGATGAGCTATTTATATTAAAAGATTCCTTTATATTATAATATGATATGAAAAAATAATATATTTGAAATATTATAAAGCTAATAGACTGTATAAAAAATAAGGCAGAACTTTTTATAAAAATTAAGCTTATTGGTAAAATAAAAATAAATATTCCATATATAGCAAAATAATTCTTTATGAATTTTTTGATATAGTTTTCATTAGATATATTTAAAAGCGTAGTAGTTAAATTAATAATAGCTATTTTTAGTATATTTGATATTGCAATATAAGCAGATATTCCAAAAACAAGTATTAATAATTTTAATACAGAAGTTTTAGTTCCAATAGTTATTAAAGCTGATATTGATATACTAATAGATGCTATTAAATATATTATTAAAGCATACTCTAATTTTAAATCTTTTTTTATAGCCTCTTTAGGAGATAGTAAATAATAATATATAGCTTCGTATATTTTCATTTTACTCTCCAATATAATTAGGAAGATAAATATACATAGGAACACCTACATATTTAGTATTTATTAATTCCTCATAAGGTATCAAAGCCTGTGGTTTATAAACAAAAGGCATGCTTGATAATATTAGGTTTATAAAGTTTTTATTTTCCGGTCTTTTTATAATATAAGGCTCTTCATCTTTTATTTCAGCCATTTCGGCAGCATCTTTTATTGCATCTTTAAGTGTACCAATATTATCAATTAAACCTACTTCTAAAGCTCTTTTTCCGCTAAATACTCTTCCGTCAAATAAATCTTCTCTATTGCCTTTAATTTTGTCTCCTCTTGCAGTCTCTACAACATTAGTAAACTGAGCTACAAACTCATAAGTCATATCCTGCCAATAAGCAAGCTCATCTTCTCTAGGCTCTCTAAACGGAGATAATGAATCTTTATTTCTTCCGCTTTTTATTGTATACATTTTTATTCCATATTTGTCCATTAAGCTAGATACATTAACAAACTGAGATATTACGCCTATGCTTCCAGTGAGTGTTGATTCATTGGCATATATTTTATCAGCTATCATAGAAATATAATATCCTCCGCTTGCTGCCATACTTCTAAATGAAGCTACTATTGGCTTTGGATATTTTTTCTTTAATTCCTGTAAATATTTTAATGCCTCTTCGCAAGAAGTTAAAGCTCCTCCTGGGCTGTCTACCTGTAATACTATGGCTTTTACATTATCATCTTTCATATAATATTCAAAGTCATCAATTAATTTTTCTGTTACAGATTTTTCTTCTATTCCAAGTGAATTTTTTCTTGCCACATGCGATATTACGCCTACCAAATCTATAATAGCAATACCTTCTTTATTTTGTATAGTATTAATATTAGCTTCTTTTCCTTTTATAATAACAGATGCAATTTTATTTTGAGGTTTACTGAATACAGAAATAATACCTATGATTATAGAAATTAGTATTAATAAAGAAAATATTATAAATCTTTTGCTTTCTTTATTTTCTTTTTTTTCGGTTTCTTTGCTGCTATTTGTATATTCCTTACTTTCTTCTTGTGTATTATTTTCTTGCTCTTGGTTGTCTTGTTCGTACATATTTCCTCCTCTGTATTATTTTCTTCTACCTCTATATAAACATTATCTATATAAAGTGATACGAATATAACAGGCTCTCTTCCTATTATCTGTATAAACTTCTTTCTTAAAGCTTCACGCACTTCATATTTAATAGTAGAAGGTGTTCTTTTATTTCTATTAAGTAATTTTCTAACTGCTTCTGTTGCAGAGTTTTTACCTTCTTTAATAAGCTCTTCGTTTTTAGTTATTATAGAAGATTTTTCTGCTCCATTATATGTAAAACCTTTACTTTCTATATCTATGTTTATATCATAATTTCCAGTTTTATTTTTTTTGGCAACTACATTAGCAACAACAACACCGTTTAATGATAATTGTTCTCTATCGAAGAATATGCTATCTTCCAAATCTCCAACACCCTTACCATCAACATAAATATTTCTTATCTCTATAGGCTCAGCGATTTTTGCTTCTAAAGAACTATCTATTTCAAGTACATTACCATTATAAAGCAGAAAACCTTTAGAATTAAGCCCATTAAGCTCTTCTACTAATTTTATATGACTAATTAAATGTCTTTTCTCTCCGTGAATAGGTATAAAGTATTTTGGTTTTACTAGTCTGTACATAAGTTTCAAATCTTCACTTGAAGCATGCCCAGATACATGAAGAAGTTTTTTATCCTCACCAACCATTTTAGCTCCAAGGTCATAGAGATTGTTAATCATTCTTGTAACAGACATTTCATTACCAGGTATAACACTAGAAGAAAATATTACCATATCTCCGTCTTCTACTTTTATATGCTTATGAGCCTCAGCAGCTATCAATGAAAGAGAAGAGTAAGGCTCTCCCTGTGTTCCTGTTGTGATACATACAATTTTTTCTCTTGGGTATCTGTTTAATTTATCTATAGGTATCACTATATCATATAGATTTAAATATCCCATCTCTTGTGCTATCTTTGTATATTTAAGTAAACTTCTTCCAGAAAAAGCAACATATTTATTGTTAATCTTAGCAGCAGTTACCAAATCCTGTATTCTCTCAATACTGCTTGCAAAAACAGCAACAATTATCATACCGTCTTCATATGCAAATAGTGGCGTCATTGTGTTTTGAACAACGCTCTCACTCATAGAAAAACCATTTTTATGACAGTTTGTAGAATCTGCTAAAAGAAGCAAAACACCATTTTCACCATATTCCGCAAACTTATAAAGGTCTATAAACTTATCTGTAGTAGGATTTAAATCAACTTTGAAATCTCCTGTATGTATTATAACACCAAGAGGAGTAGTGATAGCAACACCAACACCGTCAGGTATACTATGATTAACTCTTATAAACTCTATATCAAAGTTCATTCCTATTTTTATTTTATTTCTAGGCTCTAATTCATAAATATTAACATCTTTATATTCATTTTTATAGTCATTTAATTTAGCTCTTAAAAATGCTGCTGTTAATCTTGAACCATAAATTTGTATATCAGGAAATTTTCTTAAGAAATGAGGTATAGCTCCTATATGGTCTTCATGTCCATGAGTTAATACTAATCCAACTATATTTTTATCTTCCAAATATGAAGTATCAGGTATTACATAATCTATACCAAGCATATGATATTTAGGAAACATAAATCCGCAATCAACTATTAATACTTCATCTCCATACTCTATAACAGTCATATTCATACCAATTTCTTGTACGCCGCCTAAAGGTATGATTCTTATCTTATCATTATTGTTCATCTATTTACTACTTTTATTTTATTATGTTATTTTTTAAAGTTTTTTTATTTTAACTGTAAAGAAATATTAAGTCAAGCTATTATAAATTATTATTTTCTTTCTTATTTTATTAAATGTTTTATATATATTCTAATAATCAAATTTTATTAAAATATATTTTTTATAATATAAAATTATAATTATTTAGGCACTTGATATTTTTTTCTGTTAAATGTAATATATTTCATAAAGAAATATTTTTTTATGAACACATTAAAAAATATTAAATACTATTTTGAAGGAGTTATTTATATGGCTGTAAAATCTCTTGAAGAAGTTTTATTTTCTATTTTTCAAGGGGAATCTAATGCTGCTAATAAATATTCTCAGTTTTCTAAGGCATCTAAAAATCCGGCTGTTCAAAAAGTATTTTCTACTACAGCATTAGCAGAGCGAATACATGCTGAAAAAATGAGAAAGTTAGCATTAAGAAGTTCCTTAGATATGACTAAGTTTGTTCCTCAATTACTTGACGTTGAAATTGCAGATGATAAAAGTAATTTAGAAGTAGCTATTAAAGGGGAAGTATACGAATCTACTATTTTGTATCCTCAATTAGCTGAGGTTATGCTAGAGCAACAAAATAAATTAGTAAGCTCAACAGTTACTTCACTTGGTAAGGTAGAGGTAGAACATGCTAAATTATTTGAGTTAATTAAAGCTCAGTTTTTAAATACAAATACTGAAATCTCTTTATATTTATGTCCTAACTGCGGAAACATTTATATTGATAAATTCCCAGAGACATGTGAAACTTGCGGAGGTTCATCTAGAATGTTCCAAAAATATTAATAATATAGAGATTATATTTGGGGAGCTTTGAAAGGCTGAGAGTAAGTTGAAAAAACTTAGACCCTTATAACCTGTTGGATAATGCCAGTGTAGGGAAATAATTTTGTATAAAAATGCGAGATCAGTTTTCTTAAATTGGTCTCGTTTTTTTATTTTTATGCACTCATTATTTTTCATTAAGGTTTCTGTAAATAATTGATTTATAAGGAAATTTTTATGAATAATGTTTCAAATTCACAAACTGTTTTACAAAATAATGATTTATCTAATATTAAATACAGTAAGTCATCATATTTCAAATTTATTATTTTTAGTGCTATAGGCGTTTTTATGTTTTTTATCACCATAAATATTAATGGTGTAAAATCAATACCTATAGACCATTTAGTAAGTCTTATAAGAAAAATACCATTCGTTGAACCTTATTACGGTATAATAATTACAATGTTTGGAGGAGTATATCCATTTATAAGTAAGACTTGGAATAAAAATAAAACAGAAATAGTATTTTCATTTATTAAACTTTTGGCAATACCATTTGTTATAATGGCTTATTTTAAGTTAGGTCCTGCTGACTTTCATAAACCCAATATGCTTCCTTTTTCTTATAGATTATTAACACAGGTGGCAGTTCTTATACCAATAGGTGCAGTATGTTTATCATTTCTTATTGATTATGGTCTTATGGCTTTTGTAGGAATATTTATGCGTTATATAATGCGTCCTATTTGGAAGACTCCTGGTATGTCATCGATAGACGCTTTAGCTTCTTTTATAGGAAGTTATTCTGTGGGGCTTCTCATCACTAATAAAGTTTATAAAGAGGGTTACTATTCTACAAAAGAGGCATGCATAATAGCTACAGGATTTTCCACAGTATCAACTACATTTATGGTTGTTGTTGCTAAAACTCTGGGCATCATAGATAAATGGAATATATACTTTTGGGGAACTTTGGCTATAACATTCATAGTTACAGCAATTACAGTAAGACTTTATCCATTAAGAAGTAAATCGGATAAAGGCTATTTGAATAGAGATGTAATTGAAGAACCTAAATTTACAGGAGGTAATATTTTTAGTAAGGCATTAGATGAAGGCGTAAAGGTTGCTGACAAACAAAATAATTTTTTGGATAATATATTAAAGAATCTTAAAGATGGTTTATTGATATCAATATCGATAATGCCTAATTTTATGGCTATAACTTTTATAGGGTTATTAATTGTTAATTATACACCTTTATTTGATTTTGTTAGTTATATATTTTTACCGTTTACAAAATTACTAGGATTAGGAGACGAAGCTTATACAGTAGCCAAGGCTTGCTCTATAACAATAGTAGAGATGTTTTCTTCTTCAAGCATTATCATGGATTCAAGTCAATTAGCTAAAAGTGTAATAGCTATAGTATGCGTTTCTGAGATACTTTATTTTGCTGCACCTATTCCTTGTATGCTTGCTACCGACATTCCAATAAGGATAAGAGATATTATAGTTATATGGATAGAGAGAATAATATTTTCTTTGATATTGGCAGTGCCTTTTGCATATTTATTTTTAATATAGCCTAGAGCGTAGTGGAAAATAATAAGAAAAATTTTATGTATATACTGAAAATTTTTAAGTTTGTCAACTGATGCACTTTATATAAATTTTATCTACTTTTTTGTCGCACACGCTCTGCGGACTTCGTCAAAGTAGCAAAAAACGCAATTGCTAGAATTTTATATTAAAAACATGCCTATTAAATATAGGATATAGCCTAAAAATGCAGTCTTTTTGCTTCTTTGTGGCATACCTAAAGGTACTCCTTTCGGTCGCAAAAGAAGTGGGGGTGTGGGGGCTAGTCCCCACAAATAATAAAACTAAGAAAATTATTTTGACAAAATATAGTTATATACTTAATAAACTTTTATATGCTTTGCTAAAGTATAAATAATAATTAGTAATTATAATATTTATTTTAGGTAATGATGAGTAATTAGCTGCATATATAGTTAACTTTAATATTTATGTCGCAGTTAAAACATTTATTATAAAAATATTAAGGAGTAATAAAATGAATACTTTACAAAATGAAATACTTAAAGCAATCACAGATATGAAAGCTAAATCTCCATTAGTGCATAACATTACAAATTATGTTGTTATGCAAATTACAGCTAATGCATTGCTTGCCGTTGGAGCTTCTCCTGTGATGACATTTGAGAAAGAAGAGTTTGAGGATATGCTTTCTATTGCTTCATCTCTTGTTGTTAATATTGGAACTTTAACAAAAACTTCTATTGAGGCTATGCATAAGGCTTGCGAGATAGCTAATAAAAAAAATGTTCCTTTTGTACTTGACCCAGTAGGAGCAGGTGCTACAAAATTGAGAACTAAAACTGCTATTGATATAATAAAAAACTATAATCCTAAAGTTGTGAGAGGAAATGCTTCTGAAATAATGGTGCTTGCCGGTGAGAGTATAAAAACTAAAGGAGTAGACAGCAGTGCTAATGTTAATATGGCATTAGAGTCAGGAAAATATTTAGCTAAAGAATATAATACGGTTGTAAGCATAAGCGGAGAGACTGATATTATAACAGATGGAAACAAAGTTTTATATGTAAGCGGAGGGTCTCCTTTAATGCCTGTTAATACCGGTATGGGTTGTACATCTACTGCTATAACTGGTGCTATGATTGCTGTTGCTGAGCCTTTAATTGCTGCTGCTTCTGCTATGTGTATAATGGCTTCAGCTGGTGAAAAAGCTTCAAAAAAAGCTGATGCTCCTGCTAGTTTTGCAGTTGCTTTTGTTGATGAGCTTTATAAACTTGATATTGATGATGCTTCTAAAAGAGTGAGTTTATAATTTTTTTCTTTTGTTACAAATAATATTCAATTATATCAAAATAAAAAATAGTTTGAAAATGATATTAATATAGTATATTATATTAGTATCATTTTTATTTTTTGGGGGGGATATGATAAAAAAAATAGCAGTTATATTTTTTGTTTTGATATTAATAGTATCTTGCAAAAAAATAAATTTATTAAGTTCTGCTTATATACCTCCTCCAACAGCATTTCCTAATATAAGTGAAGTTCCAGATTATCCAATCCCAACTCCAATTCCAACCCCTCCAGATAAAGTAGAAGAAAAACCAATAAAAGTTACTCCAGAAATAGTTCCTGATAATACAGTATTTGGAGGATATTCTAAAAGATTTAAATATAAAAATGAATGGTATGTATTAGCTACTAATCAATATGAATATGATGCTGATACTAAAAAACTTACTCCTACAGGAAAAGGTGCATTATTAAAAATAGGTAATGATGGCAGTACAATAAGCAAAATATATACTTCGCCAAAAGATACAGTACTAGATTCAAAACAATATTGGCTTTTTTTAATCTCAGACCAATTAATAATAGAGGCTAATAAAGTTAAAATTATCTCTCTTGCATATACTACTACAGATTTTGATTATACAGAAGATAAAAATTTTATAAAAGGAAATATAGATTTTAGCCTTAAGGATATATTTGTTGTTGTTAAGAATTTTATTGAACATAAAAGATACATGGAATCTGATGATTTGATAAATTGGCGTGATACTGTAACTGAAACTACAAAAACTTATAAAATGCCTAATACGAATCATATAGAACCTAATTTTTTAGGAAGATATGGATTGAATGTAATAGAATATTTTATGTTTTATTATAAAGGAAAAATATTTTTATATAAAGGATTTAAAAATATTTTAGATGAGTATCCTGATGGATATAAAGACCCAAGTGACCCTTCTTTTGAATTTTATGCTGATGAATATTATACTATTGATTATGGTAAAGATATGAGTGATGCTAAAAATTGGACTACAAATTATTTTCCTGATTATAATGGTACAAAACTTCTTTATGTTAATCATTTTGCTTTTGATGAGAATAAGCTTTATTTATGTGAAGCTAATTTTGGAAATAGTGTTTATGAATATGATGGAAATTTATGGCAACAAAAGGGAAAATATGTGTATACAGATAAATATTTTTCATCAGAAGACGGAGTAAATTGGAAAGAAGATACTAAGCCAACTTCTGATTATTTAAAAATTTTAACAAGTGATGTTATTCTCGCTTCTTATAAATCACAAAATGTTATGGGAGGATATAATTCCCCAGATGCTACACCTTTAGAGCCTTCATATACAGAATTAAATGGAAGATATTACAGAACTTTTAACGCTACATATCCTATTCCGCCTATCAAAGAAATTAAAGAAGCTGCAGATAGATTAGAAACTAATTTTACAATTACAGAAGAGCATATTAAAAAATCTGGTGCTTATCAATTGCAGGTTTCTTCTGTAAATCCTGATAAAGCAGAGGAATCTGATTGGGTTAGTGTTATACCAAATAATGAAATAAACTCTGTTATAGGCTGGCAGAGCGGAGGGGCTGATTTATTTACTTTCAATAATAAAATAGTTCGTTTGGTGGATTATGATAGAGTCTTTCAAATAGATAATCAGTATGAAACATCATTAAATCTTTCAAAGCAATATTATGATATGCTTAAAACAGCAGAAAATATTGAGATTTATAAACAATATAATTATTATTATTTATATTATAAAGCAATAGCTGATATGTTAAAGATGATAAAAGATAAAGGAAATAATTATTTTTATCCTGACGAGGCTGTTACACATTATACTTTTGAGCTTTAAGTTATGGATTTTTTAATGAAGAGATTATTGTTTATATTTACATTAGCTTTTTTTAATTCGTTTAATTTATTTTCGCAGTTTTTTCCTCCTGCAATACCTAGTGTTGATTATGGAACTTTTATTAATGAATATATAAACTCAACAGGAATCTACAAAGATATACCTGAGTCAGCATTAGATATATTAATAAACAGCAAGCAGATGAATAAGCTTTTTGATGACGGTATAAAAACATTTACATTTGGAGAGCTTATTACTATAGCTCAAAATCCAGAGAAAATTCTTGATACTACTACAAATGAATCTGTAATATTATTAGTAGGAACAACTTTAGGTTTTTTGGAACTTGCAAATATGCAGCAAGGAAGTGCAACCTTAGTTATTAATGCTTTAAAAAAGAAAACAGCTTTTAATGCAGCCTCTGGTAATAATACAGGTCTTCTTATACCAATGCATACACCTATAGGAAGTTTTGGAATTAATTTATATAGTGATGTGCCTTTATATTCTGCTGAAAAAATAAAAAAATCTACACAAAATGATTATGAATCATTATCAAAATCTTTAGACCTTCTTCCTATTCCTCATATTAATGCTTATTTGCAAGTGAATCTCGGACCTTTACCTTTGGCTCTTACTGTTAGGGGAGGAATGTCTTTAGGTTTTAAGGATATTTATGGCATAGTTGTAAATGATGTTGAAATAGAATCTTTAGGCTACAATATAGGAGCTTCTTTAAAGGCTTATCTTTTTAGAACTAAATATTTATTTGGTGATTTAAGAGTGGATTTTAATTATGATGAAGGCAATTTAAAAATGTCTGCCAACAATAGAAATGTATATGTTCCTCTTTATCTTGGTTATAATGGCGGAACTGATACGGGTGTTGTATTTAATGGAAATGCATTTTTAGAATCTAAATGGAAAACTTTTGCTTTAAGTCCTAAGATAGTATTTGGTTTTAAGATGAGAGATAAAGTTCCTGTTATACAGTATTTAGATGCTTATTTTTCTGTTGGGGCTGATATTGTATTTGGAAGTTTAGAATCAAAAGTGGGTGTTAATGGCATAGGAAGTTACGCTAATATTGTAGGCCATGATATCACTGTTAATGATTTATATGTGCCGAATTCAGAAGATAAAATGTCTTATAAGCTTTATGATATGAGAATAGGTTTTCATTTTGATATATTTTATCAATCTTTTTCTATAGAGTATGGTATATTTACAAAGCAGCTTGCTATTTCATTTATACCAATTAATATAAGGTTTTAAAGTTTAAGGAGTTAATATGAGTTATAAAATATTTTTGTTCGTTTTAATTCCTTTTATTTTAATTGCTTGTTTTATACCAGAGAGAAGAATATATTTTTCTTGGGATAAACCTAAAAATATTGAAAGTGAATGCAATTATGATTTTGTCTTAAGCACAAACATGAGTATTATTCAAACTGAAAGAGGATACTTACTTAATACAGATAAAGAAATATATTATAAAGTTGGAGCAAAAAAGGCATATAATATTGAAGATTATACATATGTAATGAATGAAATGATTAGCTTTATGAGCAATAATAGAAATGCTATTTTAATAGTAGAGGGGCATGCTGATGAGATAAGCAAGGAAAAATTAGATTTAAATATGATGCTTTCTCTTCAAAGGGCAAGTGTTATAAGAGATGTTATAGTTTCTTTTGGTATTTCTCATCAAAGAGTAAAAATTTATCCATATAGTTATTTTGCTCCTAAATACACTACTAATACTTTTCAAAATAGAAGAGTTGATTTTGTGGCATTGAAATGTGAAAACCAATTAAGTAATTATAATTATTATTATAGCAATTATTATACTAATTATTATCTTAATTATACTAATTATTAAAATTCTATTTATTAGAATTTTTATTTTAATAGGTGATATTTTATGTACAAAAATAAAAAGATTTATTTATGTTCATTTGGAAGTTTAGATTTATATCCTTCTGCTTTACGCTTAAAAAAACAGGCAGAAAGTTTTAATATATTTGATGAAATTTTAATATATAATGAATATAATTTACCATATGATGAAAAGTTTGAAAAAGAGCTTAGAAAAAAATTAATTCCAAGTCGTGGATTTGGATATTGGTGTTGGAAGCCTTTTATTGTACTGAAGACTTTAGAATCTATGAATGATAATGATATTTTACTTTATACAGATGTTGGCTGTCATTTAAATAAAGAAGCTATTAATAAATTTTATGAATATTTGGATATTGTTATAGAAAATGGGGCATTATGTTTTGAATTAGGACATATTGAGAAATTATGGACAAAGTCAGATTTGTTTAATTATTTTAATGTGCTTGATGATAAAAATATTACTGATAGTTTTCAAAGGGCAGCAACATCATTTTTGTTATTAAAAAATGATTTTAATTTAAATATTGTAAATAAATGGCTTCAAGTTTTTTATGATGATTTTTCTTTAGCTGATGATACTCCATCAAAAATATCAAATGCTGATATGTTTATAGAAAATAGACATGATCAAAGTATTTTCTCTATACTTTCAAAAATATATGATTTTTATATTCTTTCTTATAAAGAATTTGAAACTGGGAATAAAAAATTTCCTCTTAATTCTTTAAGAGATAAAAAAGATATATATAATTTTGTTGCTTTAGAAGCATGTGATAACTTTTTTGATAAATTAGTTTGGTATATTCCAAATAGAGAAAATAGATATATTATGAGAGATAATTTAAGAAAATATGCAATTAATTTATCACATAAATATTTAGGACTATCAAAAGATAATGATGATAGTATTACTTTAATAAATGTAAAAATAATAGATAATTTTTTGAAGTATTTAATTAATAAAAAAATAGAAAATTATATAAAAGTCAATAGAGAAAATATAGAAGAAATAAATAATTATGTTTATAAATACAAAAAGTAGGAGCACAAAACAGTACTCCTACTTTTATTTATATATTTTATTTATTTTTCAAAAACCAAACCGTCTCCTGATTTTTTTACCTTTATAGTATCTCCTTCTAAATATTTTCCTGCTAACATTTCTTTAGCTAGTGGGTTTTCTATATAATTCTGTATTGCTCTTTTTAATGGTCTTGCTCCAAACTGAGGGTCATAACCAATATCAGCAATATAGTCTATAGCTTCATCGCTTACATCTAAAGTTATTCTTCTATCTTTAAGTCTGTTAGCAACTCTTGCTATTTGATTTCTTACTATCTCAGCAATGTATTTTTTGTCAAGTCTAGTAAATGTTATTATCTCATCTATTCTGTTTAAGAACTCTGGTCTAAATGACATTTTTAGTAACTCTTGAATTTTTTCTTTGATATCATTAGTATCATTAGCTTCAAGAATAAGGTCAGAACCCAAATTACTTGTCATTATGATAATAGCATTTTTGAAATCTACTATTCTTCCTTGTCCGTCAGTAAGTCTTCCGTCATCTAATACCTGAAGTAAAACATTAAATACATCAGGGTGAGCTTTTTCTATCTCATCAAATAGTATAACAGAATAAGGTCTTCTTCTAACGGCTTCTGTTAATTGTCCTCCCTCATCATAACCTACATATCCTGGAGGAGCTCCTATAAGTCTAGTAACAGAAAACTTCTCCATATATTCACTCATATCAATTCTTGTTAAAGCTTTTTCATCGCTAAACAAGAAATCAGCAAGTGTTTTAGCAAGCTCTGTTTTACCAACCCCAGTAGGTCCTATAAATAAGAAACTTCCAAGAGGTTTGTTTTCATCAGAAAGTCCTGCTCTGTTTCTTCTTATGGCATCAGCAACTGAAGTGATTGCTTCATCTTGTCCTACAACTCTCTTATGTAATACTTCTTCAAGCTGTAAGTATTTTTGTTTTTCGCTTGTAAGCATTTTACTTACAGGTATTCCAGTCCATACAGATATTACTCTAGCTATATCATCTTCAGAAATCTCTTCTCTTAAAAGACCTTTCTTGTCAGAGTTTTTAGCTTCTTCCATAGCTTTAGTTGCTTCTTCTAATTTTTTCTGAAGTTCTGGTATTTTACCATATTTTATTTCAGCAGCCTTTGCTAAATTACCTTCTCTTGTATATTGAGTCTCTTTTATATTTAAAGCTTCAAGTTCTTCTTTTAATTTTCTAGTCTCTTCAATTCTTCCTTTTTCATTATCCCATTGAAGTTTCATAGCATTACGTTCTTCAGAAAGTTCAGATAATTCTTTTTCAAGTTTTTCTAATCTTTCTTTAGATGCTGCATCATTTTCTTTTGAAAGAGCTTGTTTTTCTATATTAAGCTGTAAAATCTTTCTTTCAATTTTATCAAGTTCAGTAGGCTGACTGTCTATTTCTATTTTTAATTGGCTTGCAGCTTCATCTACCAAGTCAATAGCTTTATCAGGTAAGAATCTATTAGTTATATACCTGTTAGATAAAACAGCAGCAGCAACTAATGCATCGTCTTTTATTCTTACACCATGATGAACTTCGTATTTATCTTTCAAACCTCTAAGTATTGAAATAGTATCTTCAACGCTAGGCTCTTTACAATAAACTTGTTGGAATCTTCTCTCAAGTGCTTTATCTTTTTCAATATATTTTCTATATTCATCTAAAGTAGTAGCACCTATTGCTCTTAATTCGCCTCTTGCTAATGCAGGTTTTAATAGGTTAGAAGCGTCCATTGCTCCCTCTGTAGCACCAGCTCCTACAAGTGTGTGAAGCTCATCTATAAATAATATAATGCTTCCTTCAGATTTTTCTATCTCTGTGATAACAGCTTTTAGTCTCTCTTCAAACTCTCCTCTGAATTTTGCACCAGCTACTAATGCACCTAAATCTAAAGCTAATAGCCTTTTATCTTTAAGTCCCTCAGGTACATCTTGAGAAACTATTCTTCTTGCAAGTCCTTCAACAATAGCAGTCTTACCAACACCAGGCTCACCTATAAGCACAGGGTTATTTTTAGTTCTTCTTGACAACACCTGCATAACACGTCTTATCTCTTCATCACGTCCTATAACAGGGTCAATTTTTTCTGCTTCTGCTAATGCTGTTAAATCACGGCAGTATTTATCAAGTGCCTGCATTTTAGCTTCTGGGTCTTGGCTATTTACACTTTGACCTTTTCTTAAATCTTTTAATGCACTTAAAACTTCTTTTTTACTTATTCCGCTTTTTCTAAGCATGTCGCCTGCTTTGTTGTCAGCTTCAACGAGTGCTAAGAATATATGCTCTGTTGATACATATTGGTCTTTTAAAGCACTAGCTTCTTTTTCTGCTTTTGCTAAAACTTTACCAGCATTAGTAGATAGATGTAACTGCACATTTTCTCCTGTTACCTTTACATTTTCATCAACTAATCTTTGAGTTTTATCTATTAACGTATTTATAGGAACGCCTATTCTTTCTACTAAAGGCTGAATAAGTCCGTCCTCTTGTTTTAATAATGCAAGAAGTAAATGCTCGCTTTTTATTTCATTATGGTCTTCACCATTAGCTATATTAGCAGCTTCATTTACTGCCTCTTGGGCTTTTATTGTATATTTATTATAATCCATATTCTAATTTAATTGACGGCTCTTAAACCGCCTAACTCCTTTATAAATTAATTATTTAAGTTTTAATTAAATAATTTTGTTTCAGCATTTAATTGCTGTATGCTTATATATATGCAAGAAACGTGCCAGACAAATATGTAAAAATGTGTTGTTTTTATACGTTGTAACTATATTTTTATATTTGTTTTTATGTTTCAATTAATATAATTGTATAAAATTTATATAGAAAAACAAGCATGTTGTATAAAAATAATACTATAAATTTATATTCTGTATCAATATAGCATATTAATTCTTATTTTTTAATTCAATTCAAATGTGTAATGTGTAAAAGCTTTCTCTGGTTTGAAATAATTATTGCTTTTATCTTTAATTATTTTAATCATATCTGCCATAGCTTTATAGTATAAGAAGTAATAACAATTCTTTTTATACTCTGATACAGGAGAGTTTATAAGTAAATTATAATATTGCTTAGATAAATTCAATGCTTCTTCATATTGAGTGTTTAATTTGAACTCTCTGTCATAATCTACCAAACGTACTAATTTGCCATTAAAATTAAATAAGTCTCCTCCGCCGCTTTCCCATTCTGTAGATGAGCTTATTTGGTTTTTAGGAACTATAGTAACCCAATCGGTTTCTTTGGCAGTATCAGGGTGAACAGATGATACTTGAATTTGATAAATACCTGAATTTTTAACATGTTCTTCTGTAACTGTGAAATTAGTTTCAAACCTTTCAGCAGCCTCCATAATTTCTTTTACAGGAGGAATTGGATAGGTTGTATTGAAAGTTCTGTAATATTTGCCGTTAAGTTCTGTATATTTAGGTTCAAAAGGAGTACCATCATCAGAGGCTGTATATGTAAGCAGAGGATTTACTTTAAAGTATATAATATCTGCAGCAGACTTAAAAGGATTCGGACTTTTTTCTCTTTCCCAATTAATTCCGTCTTTAGTAGACCATATTCCATCTAATACATCAGCGGCATATACTTCTGATGACATAATATACCAATATCCGTCAGAAGCATTGTATTGATATTTATATGTACTTCCTCCTGATATATAGATTTTCGTTCCATCATAACGATAATAATCAATTACGCCTCTTCTTCCCCAAGGGGCTTCATTTGTTTTCCAATTTTTAGGGTCAGATGTATCTTTTCCAACCTCTATAGTATAATAATATTTTGAATCTAAATAAAAATCTTCACTAGAAGGAGGAATAAATCCATTTGTGTAATAGTCATATACCGTAGGATGAGTAAATAATAAAAATTTACCTTTAAAATATAATAATTTAACCTCCCAATGGGCTGAACCAATTCTTCCTTGGAAATTAGGATTATCAAAATTTAATTTAGGCAAAATATATTCTCTTTTATAAGTATCAGGAGAGTCAATCCAATTTATCAAGTCTGAAGTATTCTTTCCTTTCAAATTAAATAAAACATCTGATATATATCTAAAATTATCTCTGTAGAATTTTATATTTTTATATTCATATTTTTTATCTGGATATTTGTATACAACTTCATATGTTCCGCCTGTTGGAATTTTTACCTTATCTTGTTCTATTAAAACTTTTCTTGAATTAAGATTAGTCCAATATTCTGTTTTTTCCAAATCATCATTTAATGAAAGACTATGTATTTTTGTTATAGTTTTTCCGTTATTATCTATTTTTAATATTGCACCTTTATATGTTGGAGTTAATATTTTAGTATTAGGGTCATATTTATATTCATTAGTTGCTAATACATGCCATTCATTATTAAATTTAAATCTTCTTCCATATCCTCCAAATACTATTCCGTCTTTCACAATTTCTGGAGTAACAATGATATTTTTTTCTTCTGTTTTTTCTGGAGGTATAGGAAGTACTGGAGTTGGTGTTGGATATTGAGGGATTTTTTCATTATTTTTAAATTCGGTAGGGGGAGGTATAATAGAAGGAGTTAATAGATTTACTTTTTTACAAGATATTAACAGATTTAGAATAATTAAAAGAAAAAGTATTTTATTTTTCATGATATATGCAATTTTATATTATTAATTTTATTTTTCAAGTTATTTATTTTATAAATATAAAAAATATGTTTTATGATTATGTAGTTATTATATAATTGACTTTGAATGAGTATATTATATAATTTGACAAAAAAGGGGTGTGTAAATATGTTTTCTAATTTAAATAATACTTTTACATTAAATAATAATTATAAAATTCCTTGCATAGGATTTGGTACTTGGCAGACACCAGATGGAGAAACAGCTGTAAACTCTGTAAAAGAGGCTATAAAGTTAGGCTATAAGCATATTGATACAGCAGCTATCTATGGAAATGAAAAAAGTGTAGGTAAGGCTATAAAAGAAAGCGGCATAGACAGAAAAGAATTATTTATTACAAGCAAAGTTTGGAACAAAGATAGAGGATACAATACAACATTAAAAGCATTTGAAAAAACTCTTAATGATTTGGAGCTTGATTATCTTGACCTTTATTTAATACATTGGCCTGCATCAGAAAATCAATTTAAAGATTGGGATAATATTAATTTGGAAACTTGGAAAGCTATGACAGAGCTTTATGAAAAAGGCAAAATAAAATCAATAGGTGTTTCTAATTTTATGCCTCATCATTTGAAATCTTTAATGCAAACAGAAATTAAACCTATGGTAAATCAAATAGAGTTTCATGTTGGTTTTATGCAAGAAGAGACTGTTAAATATTGCAGAGATAATAATATACTTGTTGAGGCTTGGAGTCCGCTTGGCACTGGTAAGATGCTTGATAATGATTTATTAAAAGAAATTGCTGGTAAATATAAAAAGTCCGTAGCACAGCTTTGCATAAAATGGTGCTTACAAAACAACACTCTCCCTCTTCCAAAATCAATTACAGCATCAAGAATAAAAGAAAATAGTGAAGTTTTTGATTTTAATATTAGCGATGAAGATATGAAGACTATAAACAATATAGGATATTTTGCAGGTTCAGGTTTAAATCCAGATAAAATAGATTTTTAATTTTATATTAATAATTAACAATTCAAACATATTTATAAGCTATGCTTGAATTGTTAATTTTTTTTATTTTTTTATTTATTATAATGATTTAATAAAATCTATAGTGAAATTATTGCACCAAATAGCAGTTTCTGGATTAAAGTCTTCATTATGCAAATCAGTGTTTGATAATATTCTTATTCCTATAAAAGGTATATTGAAAGCCTTTGCTACTTGTGCAGCAGCTACAGTTTCCATCTCTTCAGCAGAAGTGTTGTATTTATTATGAATCATATTTATTCTTTCTAATTCTCTATTCCATTGGTCGGCACTTCCTATAGTTCCTTCAACTACTTTGCCGTTTGTGTAATTTATAGTTTTTGCTATATTAACTAAATCACTATCACTATGAAATGCCATATTTGTTATAAAATTATTATTCTCATCTCTAAGCCTTTGAACATCATCTAAAAATATCCAATTATTCTGAATGCTATTTTCTGATTTTTCTGTTCTAAAAGCTCCTATATTAATTATATTAGTACCTAAAACAATGTCGCCAGAATGCAAATTAATGTCATGACCGCCAGATGTGCCTTGATTAATAATAACAGTAGGTTTATATTTTTCTATACCTATAGTTGTGGCAGCAGAAGCATTAACAAGTCCGATTTCTGTTCTAGATACTATTACTTTATTTAATCCATTTTTTCCTTCCAAAGTGCCGACAAAAAAACTCCAACTACCATATCTTTCTTCTTTTACATCTTTTAAGCTTGCTATCATAGTATCAACTTCTATGTCCATAGCCCCTTGAACTAATACTATGTTTTTATAATTTTCACTGCTGTTTGAATTATTATTACAAGATAATAATAACATCAAACTAAAAAACATAATGAATATTTTTTTCATTTGCGTATCCTTTGTGTATCCTTAATTTTTTTAAGTTAGCATTATAAGTATATTTGTTATAAAGTCAATGATTGGGCTTTTTGATAGTTATTTTATCCAAGGACGCTTATTGTCAAGCCAGCCTTTTTCTTTCCAATAGTTATAATCATTTTCTGTGATTTTCTTTTTTTGATGCAATTTTCTCATCAAGTAAAAAAGCATCTTTGTTTTTATAGAAGGCTTTATATTGCCATAATCTTTTTTTATTTTATTAGCCAAAGAATATATTTGTTTTTTTATTTTTTCTTTTATATTTTCATTTACATCATTCCAAGTTACTTCTCTCACAGCAAAACCAATTCTATATGTTTTAGCAACACCCCAAAAAAATGTGCTGTCAGCTATATCTTTGGTTGTTTCTTTCATTCCGCCTCCTGCTGCAGTAGAAATACATACAACTTGTTTTCTAAACATACTCTCTTCTGGTCTATGTATCATCCATCTATAACCGTAATGGTCTAATAATGTTTTCATGGCAGCTGTTACATGATACACATACACTGGGCTTGCAAATATTATTATATCAGCATTATCTATAGCCGAAGTGATAGGCTGTAATGATTCATAATGAGGACATAATTTCTCTGACTTTTTAAAACAGCTGTTACACCCAACACAAAAAGAGCTAAAATCTCTTGGAAGAAAAAACTCTGTAACATCGCCTTCTAATTTATCATAAAGCATTTTGGCAATATTATAAGTAGAGCCCTTATGGCTTTGACCATGTATTACTGTTATTTTCATTTTTGCATATCTCTTAATATTATTAGTTTGAATTATACTATATAGTTATGATACTGTAAAGTATTTATTATGTTGCAAAATATGATTATTAGTGTGATTTTTTAATAAAAAGGCTTACCAATATTAATTCATTGATAAGCCTTGAATGTTTAAAATCTATTAAATTAAAAAATTATTTTGTTGGGTTAGCAAATAGATGTTTTATATCTGTTTTTTCCCAAGTGAACTCTGGAAGCTCTCTTCCGAAGTGTCCATAAGCAGTAGTTTTTTCATATATTGGTCTTCTTAAATCTAATGTTTTAATTATACCTGCTGGAGTTAAGTCAATTTGTTTAGAAATAATAGCAGCTAATACCTCATCATGAACTTTGCAAGTACCAAAAGTATTAACATATACAGATAAAGGTTCAGGAACACCAATAGCATAAGCAAACTGAACTAAAGCTCTGTCAGCAATACCAGAAGCAACAATATTTTTAGCAACATAACGAGCCATATAACAAGCACTTCTATCTACTTTTGTAGGGTCTTTACCAGAGAAAGCACCGCCTCCATGAGCACCATGTCCGCCGTAACTGTCTACAATGATTTTTCTTCCTGTTAATCCGCAGTCTCCCATAGGTCCGCCAACTACAAATGAACCTGTTGGGTTAATATAATATTTTGTGTTTTCATCAAGCATATTTTTAGGACATATTTCATTTATTACATGTTTTTTTATGTCTTCTTCTATTTGTTTATGCTCAACTCCTGCAGCATGCTGAGTAGATATAACAACAGCATCTATTCTAGCAGCTTTACCGTCTTTATATTCTATTGTAACCTGACTCTTTCCATCTGGTCTTAAATAGTCAACAATTTTGTCTTTTCTAACCTTTGTTAAACGTTCTGCTAATCTATGAGCTAAATGTATGCTTAAAGGCATAAAAGTTTCAGTTTCATTTATAGCATAACCAAACATTATACCTTGGTCGCCAGCTCCTTCAGAAACATTTGAGCTTTCAGAATTAAATAATCCTTTACCAGCACTAACACCCATATCTATATCAGGAGACTGTTCTGCAATAGCCTCCATTACTGCACAAGTATCAGCGTCAAAACCCATATCGCTGCTTGTGTATCCTATTCGCCTTACGGTATCTCTAGCGATTTTTTGATAATCCAATCTAGCTTTTGTAGTGATTTCTCCAGCAATGATGAGCATTCCTGTTTTTGCTAAAGTTTCACATGCAACTCTAGAATTAGGATCTTGTTTTAAACATTCGTCTAAGACTGCATCGCTTACAGCATCGCAAATCTTATCAGGATGGCCTTCTGTTACCGACTCAGAAGAGAAGTGATAATTTTTTATCTCAGCCATAGTTTTACCTCTTTTTAAAATAATCGTTTTATTTTATATTATGTTTATATAATGTCAATAGATTTTTTAGATAATTCTAACTATAATCATTAAGTATTTACAAAAACGCTTAATAGTATATAATTTTTTATACATTTTTATTGAGTTATTATTTATGAAAAAAAAGTTATATTTTATGTATTTATTTCATTTATTGCTTCTTTAATATTATATTTTAATCTTGATAAACCGCAGACTTATGCAAATTATACAAGTATTATGAATACTAATTATATGGCTGTGAGAGATGAAGCACCGCCTGAATATTTTATTTATAATTACAAACAAAAAAAAGATAATCTTTCAAAAGTGTTTGATGAGAAAGATTTATCTGCTATCTTAAAATATAAAGCACTTATTATTTCTTATTTGGGTGAAGAAGAGATTATATTAAACGGTGTAGAAGATAATAATATTTTTAATGTTAATATTTCTAAAAAAAATAACGGCATTATAATAAGTGAAAAAACTTCAAAGAATTTAAATGTAGGAATTGGAGATAATGTTATATTAAAATTAATTACTAAAGATGGTCATTATAATGCTGAGGAATATGAGGTTTTAAGTATATCAGATACATTAAAATATAATTATGCTTTAGTTGATATAGATAATTTAAATAATTTTGTGAAGCTTGATAGTTGTGCTAGTGAAATATATGTAAAAGATAATAGTTTAGATGATAATATAGTTAAACAAATTTTTGGTGACGATTTTGTATATTATTCTTTAAATGAAAAAACAAATAACAATAATAATTTATATTTTATTTTAGCTTATTTCTTTATTTTATTTTTTAGTTTTATATTTGTAAATAATAATAATTTGTTTTACAGTGTGATATTTTCTATTATTGGATTTATACTTTCTTTAGCTGCTTATTTTATAATAATGAAATATATATTAAAAAATAATTTTTATTTTGATAAAATATATTTAATAGTGTTATTAGTAAATATTATTTCTGTGTTGTCTGCAAAATTAAAAATATATTCAATAAAAAAGATGTTTTTAGAGAGTTTGAAGTTTTCTAATTTATTAATTTTATTTGGTTTTATTGTAGTGTATGTTTTTGCTTTTGTAGTTTCTTATGATTTTTTATTAGAAATACCTAAAAAAACATTTACATATAATAATATATATAGTATTGCTAAAAAAAATACTTCTGATAATACTTTTTTATTGAATGGTTCTATTGGAGATATAAATATTATTAATAATGATGTTACAAGGGTTATATCATTTCCTGTTGGTGTTGTTATTAGAACTGGAAGTATTCAGTCTAGAGTATATGCTTATGATAATTTAAATATTAATTATAATCTTATATCTGGAGAGATGTTTGAAGGAGAAAACAAAGAAATTGTTATAGGCAAACATTTAGCAAGATATTTAAATCTTAAAGTAGGAGATAGTGTTTCACTTATAGCAAAAAACTCACGAGGTATTTTGGATACTATGTATTTTAAGATTGTTGGAATATATGATATAGAAAATTATAATATATATGCTAATTTAAAAACAATGTATGACTTTTTGCATCTTAGAGGCGGCGATAAATCTCCATACAATGAAAGAATAATAATACAATCAAAAGATAATATATATCCTTATTTAAATAAAAAGTTAAAAGATAATAATTTAGATGAACTTTATATAGAAGGATATGATGATAATAATAATATAAAAATATTTAGCTTTATATTTATGGCTTTATTTCTTATATCTGTTTCTTTATTTAATTCTTTTTTACTATCTGTTTTTTGTAAAGCAAGTAATATTAATAAAAATGAGTCTATTAAAAAATATGCTATATCATTTATCATTGCTATTATTTTATCATTAATATTAATTTTATTGCTTTATGATATAGTATTTAATTTTATAATATTTTTAGTAATAATTTTTATTTTGTCTTTTGCTTTAACTCTAATTTCTTTGTTAGGCAGTGATATATGATAAAGAATATATTTAATAAAAAGAGAAAAGTTATAATATTTTTATTATTTATAATATTACTTTTTTGTTTGTATATGTTTTATTTTTCAAGGTCTTTGAGGGTAAGATATATTGAATTAGAGTTTGATGATTTACCTTATAGCTTTGAAGGTACAAAAGTGGCATTTGCGGCAGATATGCATGCTGGGCTTTATATACCAATTTCTCATGTAAAAAAAATGTCTGATATTATAAGAGAAAATAATCCTGATTTAATATTATTTGCTGGAGATTATATTTACAGTGCTCCGAGGTGGTTTCATTATTATAATTCTAATAATGTTCAAAAGCTCGATGAAGGAATAAAAGATTTAAATGCTAAGTTTGGAAAATATTCTGTTATGGGCAATCATGATAATTGGGAGAGTACTACTGATGTATCTAATTGTTTAATAAAAAATGGTTTTAAAACTATAGATAATAATATAGTATTTATCACAAATGAAGCAGGAGATTATATTTCTATAGGAGGAGTAGGAGATTTTTTAACAGATAAAGTTGAGTTTGATAGTGCAACTAAAGGAGTTGAAACTAATAATTTCCATATTATGTTATCTCATGAACCTCTTTTCCCATTAAAAATTGCTAGAGAAGGTGGATACAATAAGTTAATAGATTTTTTTCTTGCTGGGCATACTCATGGATTTCAAATAAGTTTTATGCCTATAAAATTGATAGAGTTTATAAACAAAAATAGAGAATATCCTTTAATGAGTATATATGGTAAAATGAAAGCATATAATACAAAAATATATGTTACATCTGGGGTTGGGGTAGTGTTGCTTCCTTTTAGATTTTTTGCTTATCCTGAAGTAGTTATTATTACATTGAAAAGAAAAAGATAATTTTTTTTTATTCTTTGTTGCTATGGCAATAGACTTTTATAAAAAAACATTGCATAATTTGAAAAAATTAAAAGGATATTGCGATGCCAAATTTTATTAATAATATAGATTATAAAAAAGTATTATCATTAAAAGATACTGTAGAGATTAACTCTGCATTAACTTTGGTTGATAGAGATAATTTAGCAATAAAAATACTTTCTGTAGATAAAGATAGAAGCATACCAACTCATAGCAGCACAGGTGATGTGTTGGTTATCACTATAGACGGTAAGTTTGAGATGACTATAGAAAATGATGCTTATGTATTGTCTGAGGGAGAATCTATTTTAATACCTGCTAATGCTAAACATTCATTAAAGGCAATAGAATCTTTTAAGGTAGTTGTTATACAGGTGAAGCCATAATGGTATTTTTTAATAAATAATCTTTTATATAAAGCATGAGGTTTTTTATAATCCTTATGCTTTTTTATTATATAGTAATTAAATTGTTTGCAATTTGCTATTAATAAAGTAATAATTTATAATTATGTTAATAGTTTTAGAATTTGAAAAGGTTTAATGTATGAATAAAATAAACAGAATATATATAGGCTATCCTCCATTTGAAAGCGATAGGGGAGTGGCATTGCTTTCACAAAACAGACAATTTCAATGGTTCAAAAGCCCAACATATATTTATCCTGTTGTGCCTGCCACTGCTGCAACTATGATAAAAAATGCAGGCTATAAAGTAGATTTTATTGATGCTATTGCAAGAAATATGACTACTAAAGAATGGTATGAGTATTTGGATTCTAATACACCTGATTTATTATTTTTTGAAGTAAAGACACCTGTTATATATAAAGCTTGGAAAATAGTTGATGATTTAAAAGCAAAATACAAAAATATGATTGTTGTTATTGCAGGAGACCATGTTACTGCTATGCCTGATGAGACTATGAATAACTGTAAGGTTGATTATTTGCTTACAGGCGGCGATTATGACTTTTTGCTTTTAAACTTGATTGAATATTTAAACGGAAAAACACAATTAGAAAAAGGCATATACTATAGAGAAAATGAAACTATAAAAAATACAGGTTTCTTTGAATTAAGACATGATTTAAAAAGTCTACCGTTTATAGACAGAGATTTAACAGAGTGGAAAAGGTATGCTTATGACAATGGAAACTTCAAACGCATTCCTGGTACTTATATAATGGCTGGGCGTGACTGCTGGCATCATAGATGTACTTTTTGTTCTTGGACTGGTATATATACAAACTTCCGTGCGAGAACCGCTGAGAATGTAGTTGATGAAGTGGATTTTCTTTACAATAAATACAATATAAGAGAGATAATGGACGACACTGGTTGTTTTCCTGTAAAGAAATGGCTTAATGATTTTTGTAATCTTATGATAGACAAAAAGCTAAATAAAAAAGTTAATATAGACTGTAATATGCGTTTCGGTGCTTGTAATGAAGATGAATACAGACTTATGAAAAAGGCAGGGTTTAGATTCTTGTTGTTTGGTTTAGAATCAGCAAGTCAAAATACATTAGACAGACTCATAAAAGGCAATAAAGTTGAAGAGATACTTCCTTCCTGTAAAGCAGCATCTGATGCAGGGTTATCTCCTCATATCACAGTAATGCTTGGATATCCTTGGGAAACTGAAGAAGATATTGAGAAAACTTATGAGCTTACTAAAAAACTTCTTCTAAAAGGTTATGCTAAAACTATGCAGGCGACAATTATAATTCCATATCCTGGTACAGAATTATTTAATCAATGTAAAAGAGAAAATTGGCTTACCACAGAAAATTGGGAAGATTATGATATGCGTACTGCTATAATGAAAACAGATGTCGGCGAAGAGAAAATAAAATCTTGGATACAAAAGCTTTATAATTTAAGTTTTACCCCTCAGTTTTTAATGCATAAAGTATTGTCTATTAGAGATTTAGACGATATAAAATATTACTTAAGAGCATTTAAAAAGGTCTCAAAAGGCCACTTAAAAGATTTTGAATAAATATATTTAATTATGCTAAATGATATATTTGAACAATTAACAAAATTGCAAAATAGCAAAAAAGCTAAAGAGATGTCTGCATACATGAAAAACAAATTTGAGTTTTTGGGTGTGGATTCTAAAAGCAGAAAAAATATAGAAAACAACATTTTTAAAGAATACAAAAAAACAGAATATATTGATTTTAATTTTACAGATAAATGTTTTAAGAGTAAATATAGAGAGTTTCAATATTGTGCTATTGATTATTTGAGTTTAAAGAAAAAATATTTAAATAAAAGCCATATTGAAAAATTAAAAGAATATATATTAACAAAATCATGGTGGGACAGTGTTGATGGCTTTCATAGAATAATTGGAGACATTGCTTTGAGAGATGAGAGTGTCGATTCAATATTATTAGAATGGTCTTTAGATGATAATTTTTGGCTTAGAAGAATTGCTATATGTCATCAGCTTCTAAGAAAAAATAATACAAACACTAATTTACTTGAAGAGATAATAATTAATAATTTAAATCAAAATGAGTTTTTTATAAATAAAGCTATAGGCTGGGTACTTAGAGATTACAGCAAAACTAATTCCAAATGGGTTATAGATTTTATTAATAAGCATAAAGATAATATGTCTAATTTGAGTATAAAAGAAGCGAGTAAATATTTATAAAAAAATTGCTCGAGACTGGACTTGAACCAGCACGGTGTTACCCGACAGCACCTCAAGCTGTTGTGTCTACCTATTCCACCACCCGAGCGAATAAAATTAATATCTATTATATAATAACATAACTTTTTGTCAAATTTTATTTTTTATTATAAGTTATTTTTAAATGTTGCTAATAATAAAAAATGTATTAATATAAAATAAAGGATTTATATTATGACTGTGAAAGATAAAATAGATAGTTGGTTTATTCAGGCTAGATTATATTTTGGCTTAACTAAATATGCTTCCGCTCTTAGATTATATGATAAAATTATAGAGTATTTTTATACCTACAGCGGAGATTTGGATAATAATTATAAAGAGATATATTTTGCAAGAGCTTACTACAAAAAGGCATTAACTCTATATTATTTAAATCAATACGAAAAGTCTATAGAGTTTTATGATAAGGCTATAAGTGTAAATCCTTTATATGAAAAGGCTTTTATTAATAAGGGTATAATACTTGCTAAGTTAAATGCTTATGATGATGCTTTGTCTTCTTTTAATATGGCTATAGAAATAAATGATAAATCTGAAATATCTTATTTTAATATAGGTATAATATATTCAAAATTGGAACGTTATCAAGATGCTTTAGATTATTTTAATATAGCAGGTAAGTTAGGGTATGAATATGCTTATTTAAATGTTGCTATTATGTTGGAGAAGCTTGGAGAGATAGATAACGCTCTTAAAATGTATGATAAGGCAATAGAGAGCAATCAATATTTAGAGATAGTTTATTTAAATAAAGGAAATTGTTTAAATAGAATAAATAAATATAAAGAGGCTATAGAATATTTTGATAAGGCTATAGATATTTTAAAATCAAAAGAGATAAAAAACACTAATAAATCAGATATAGATGACAGCGATATGATTGAGTATAATTATATTGATGATAATTCTATTTGTGAGAGAGTTTATTTTTCTAAGGCCAATTCTTTAATATCTTTAAAAGAATATGATAAAGCTTTGGATATTTTAATAAGTGTAGATAAATATAAGTCTGTTAATATTTTTAATATTATATCAAAGTTTATATATTTTATAGATATAGATAAACTAATAAATATTATATTAAGTCAAGAGAGCTTTTGGATAAAGGAAAAAGAAGAATATTTTTATTTTGTTACGAGAGATATTGCTGATAAAAATAAATTAAAGAGATTATGGATACTTCAGTATATACTTTTATATTTAATATCAGTAAAAGATTATGATAATATAGAAGAGATATCTCATTATACTAGTATAGAAGTATTTGATGAGATGGCTTTTGACAAAAGATATGATAAAACTGAAGAGGCTAATTTAAAAAATTATAATAGCT